>JAFPBK010000078.1 GCA_017424105.1 Kiritimatiellia bacterium
GATTCTTATTCACGAGCGTAAGCTTCTTGAAGCACTTGGCACAACTAATAGCATCAATCAAATTGAGCTAGTAGGAGACAATGCTTCAACTCTATTCTCGCAATGGGCTGAAGCTATTAGCAAGCTTTCTATTGACAATCTTAAGGCACAAAGCCAGCTGACTCCTCTTCCTGAGCTCTTAATTGCTGAAGCAAATATCGTAAAAGCACAGCACAACTACGAGAGCATTGTTCAGCAAGAGCGCTCTAAATTTGATATCCAAGTAGGTGCAGGCTGGGATGACAATGATGCTTTAGATAACGAATTTGGTTATTCCATTGGTGTTGTATACTCTCGCCCACTTGGTTCCGATGGCTCCACATATAAGCTACGTAAGGGCAAGCAGGATATTGAAACACAAAGTCTGGATGCTAATGCTACTGCAATCTCTTGCAATCTACGTATGCAGCGCGCTGAGCTTGCATTCTCAAGTGCTTGCGCTCGCCTTGCATTGGCTACAAAAGCAATGGAGCAAGCTCAAAAGGTGCTTGCTTCTGAGAATGATCGCTTTGCAATTGGTGATGGCACATCTCGTAATGTACTTGATGCACAGCAGGATTTAACTACAGCAATTCGCAGAATGAATAGCATTGCTCTTGAAGTAATTCTCTCTGCCAATGAGCTATGCCGAGCATATGGACTCTCCCCATTCGTAGATAAATCTATTGAGGAAATTGCTGAGCTGGAGCTTGTTCCAAACAAGTAAGCCAGACTAATGCTTTAGATATAATTTAACACAAGAAAAAGGAACAATATGAAATATCCATTTTCTAGTCTGTTTTCTAAGAAGACAACAATACCTATTTCCCAAGATATTGTTAACCAAATCCAAGACTCTGAGCTTCTAGAAGAAGATACCGACAAACTTCGCAATGATCTTGAATTTGTTAACGAAGAAACTACAACATCAAAGATTAAAGCAGAAGCAGATCGTAAAATTCGCTCTGCAGCAGTTCAGTCAGTTTCTCGCTTACACGTTCTACAGCAGGGACGCTGCCCAAAGTGCGGTGCTTCTCTAAACCAAAATGTATTTGTGTCTGTGTGCGAAGAATGCGGTTGGCACTCCTACTCTGTTCCAAGACAAGGCTCAATTTGCGTTCACACAAAGAATCGCGCAGAAGGAATTATGGGCGAGAAATGCCATGTTCTAAAGAATGGCGAAGTGCTCGTGCTTAATGGAGATGTAGTTACAGCTCGCATTCCTTCCTCATCTGTTGAATGGGTTGAATACCTATGGGGCGAAAATGAAGTCAGCGCTCGTCGCAGTGCAATTAAGGAGCGCCTATCTCTACCATGTGGTTGGTGTGGTAAAGAAACTACTCCTGACACGGAAGGTTTCCATCTTGTACATGCAGCATTTGGTTCTACACAGGAGCGCTTCTGCTTCTGCTGTGATGAATGCTATGAAGCATTTAAGCAAATGTATCCTTCTCGCGTACATAGAAATTGCTATGAGACATCATGCGAAAAGTGTAACGAATGCATGAAGCGTTATACAGATGAAGCTGAGGGTCTGCGCACTCTTGCTAAGGACTTAATTACAATTAACAAAATGAGAAACAAGTAAAATTTTTGAGGTAACATTATGGGCGATATTAGAACAGAAGCAGGTGGTGAAATGCCAGAAACAAGGCACGAGCATGTCCGCAGAAGAAACAAAATCATTTTTTCAACCCTCGCAATTACCATTATTATTGTTACTTTGGGCTTTGTCATAAAGGTTCCACACAAGGCAACTGCTGTTGGTTACATTACTACTGCAGAATATGCTGACGTAAGAGCTTCAACAGCTGGACGTGTTGCAGAAATACTTATCTCCTCTGGTGATACTGTTAAAAAGGGCGATGCGATGGTCAAGCTTGAGTCCGATACAGAGAAGGCTGCTGTTGAAGAAGCAGAAAAGCTTGTTAACAAGGCAGAGGCAGAGCTTGCCCTACGTAAAGCTACAGCAACAGAAAACAAGCGCGCTCATACAGAAGCCATCAAGCTTGCTGCGCTTGAATTAAAATATGCTAAGGAACAGCTTGAGGTAACAAAGAGCTTGCACGCAAAAGGCCTTGCATCAGGCCGCCGCCTATCAGAAGATACATTTGCTGTAACTAAAGGCGAAGAGCAACTTCGCGTACTAAAAGAAAAAGATATGACTCTTGAGGACAAGCAAATCGCTGTTCTTGAGCAGGAACTTGAAACAAAAAAGCAAGTGCTTTCACGTGCTGTTGCTGAGTTAAATAAGCGCACAATCTACGCACCTATTGATGGTACAGTAACTCGTTATAGTTTCTACATTGGAGAGATGCTTCGTACTGATATGGTTCTATACGAGATTTTCCAAGGTGAGGCAAACTGCATTAAGCTTCGCATCCCAGAAAAGCATGCTGAGAAGGCTGTAGTTGGCACACCTCTTCGCTTAACTTTAGGTACTTATGGTGGAATTATCCCTCACAAGTTCAATGGAAAGGTCACATATCTACGTGGCGTTGTTGAAGGCTCTGACAATAGCTTTTATCGTGTCGCATATTGCGAATTTGATCCTGAAGGCTACAATGTAAGCCCTGGAACATCTGCAAAAGCTAAGCTTAATTTTGGAAAGCAGTCTCTTTGGAGACTTATCTTCATGCCATAATATATTTATAGCTTTCAGGTAAAATTTATGGATAAGAGCCCTGGCACAATATCTAAGCTTCTAAAGCTCCTAAAGCCATTTCGCAGACAGATATTTTTGCTTATTTTGGTAATGCTTTTAATTTCTATTCTGACAGCATTACCTCCACTTATTTCACGCTATATTATCAATGAAGTAATTGTTGGTAAGCAAGAGGATTTATTATTTGGAGTTGGTTGTATTGCCATTACAATTCCTATCTTCCATGCATGTTTAGGCTATACCCAGTCTATGGGCATATCCATTGTAGGAACAAAATTCATCCTTAAGCTTAAAACCGACATCTATGACCACCTGCTAAACCTGCACATGGGTTACTTTAGTAAAAACAGTACAGGTAAGCTTTTGAACAGAATTATGGGAGACTCCTCTACCCTTGCTCAAATTCTTGATGCTGGCTCTATCCAAATTATAGCAGACCTATTCTCTACAACCTTTGCTATTGTTGCTACCTTCTACATTAACTGGCGACTTGCTATCCTGTTAATGATATTTCTAAGCCTCTTCTATATCAACTTTATTGTTCTTAGAAAGCGTATCAGAACTGCTTGGAAGCGCTTCAGAGTTGCAGGTGACAGACTTGCCACAGGCGTACAAAATCGTCTTGCAGCAAACCTTACTGTAAAAACATATAACACAGAGAGCAAAGAGAACATAGCTTTTGCAGAAGAAACAAACAACGCAGCAAACTTTGCTCATGATGGATGGCGAGCTTCTTCTGATAATTCTTTCAATGCTACATTCCTTCAAAAATTTGGCTCCGCTTCCCTATTTTTTATTGGTTGCGGTCTTGTTCTAAACGACACTGCCACATATGGCGACGTTTCTGCATTTGTTGGATATTCAAACCTTATTTTCTTCCCTATCATTCGCTTCACTATGTTTGCTGAAAGGCTGCAAAACATCCGTATTTCAGCTGACCGACTTTTTGAAATCCTTGACGAGGAACCTCAGGTTAAAGAAGCAGAAAACCCTATAACCCTGAAAGACATAGCAGGAAAAGTAGATTTCAACAACATTCATTTTGAATACGAAGAAGGCCACCCTATTATTTGCGGCTTTGATGTACATGTTAATCCAGGCGAAACAATTGCTTTAGTAGGCCCTACAGGTTGTGGTAAAACAACAATCCTTTCTTTGCTCATGCGCTTTTGGGATGTTAAAGAAGGAAGCATCACAATTGACGGCGTAGATGTTCGAGAAGCAAGCAAAGCTTCACTAAGAAGCTTATTTGGTATCGTGCTTCAGGAATCTCTGCTATTTACAACTTCTATTGCCGACAATATTCGCTATGCACGCCCATCTGCAACAATGGAAGAGGTAATCAATGCAGCAAAGATTGCAGAAATTCACGAGGAAATTTCTGCATTATCAAAAGGCTACGAATCCATTGTTGGTGATAAGGATGTGATGCTTTCTGTAGGACAGAAGCAGCGCATTTCTATTGCACGTGCTGTTTTGGCAAATCCTTCAATTCTAATTATGGATGAGGCAACCAGCTCCTTGGACAGCCGCTCTGAGAAGCTAATTAAGCAAGCTCTTGATCGCTTCCTTGAAAATAAGACATCATTTATCGTGGCTCACCGCTTAAGCACAATTAAAAATGCTGACAAGATTATTCTTTTGGACAGAGGTACTATCGTTGAGATTGGTAACCACGACGAACTAATGAAAATTGAAAACGGTCGTTATAGAGAGCTTTACGAGAAGCACTCTGGAGCTGGCATAATTCTTGATGAATCAGAGGCGGAGGAATAAGCTATGAGTTTTTTTGATGCCTCTAAGAAAAGAAAAGAACCACGCTACAAGAGACGTATTTCAATATTTCGTCCAGAGCGCGAGCATGTCTCCTACAACAACCCTACTGCGCTTATCTTTAGATTCTACAAGCGCTATCTTCATGGGGACAGAAGGCGTTTATTTATCTATCTGTTTTTGTCAACTCTTACATCTTGCTCAATATTTTTAATGGGCTATTTTAATAAATACGTTATTGACAAAATTCTTGTCATTAACGATGAAAAGCCACAAGCTGTTCAAGAGAGACACTACGAGGAATTCAGAACCGAAACTGCGCCAATTTTAGAGCAAAGACGAACAGGCTCAAAAGTCCTGCACGATATTGATGCTCCAGCGATGAGTGAGCGTTCTCGTTATACTGATGCAAAGCAAGCAGAAAGCTATAGATCTGCTACTGCATCTAAACGCCCGGCGAATGCTACCTCAAGGCTGATATTCGTTTTCGTAGCATATATTTTGACATTCGTTCTACTTAACGAAACCTCTCGTTTAGCAACAAATGTCCGACACAGGGTTGCGCAAGGCATAACGATAAAAATCCGTACAGACCTACATGAACGCATTCTGTCTCTTTCTACGAAATACCATCAGGCAACAACACCTGGAAGACTTTTAGCACGTATCATTTCTGATGTTGATGCTATCCAAGCAGACTTGCTTAACATAATAAATATTTTCGTCAGCCAAAGCTTGATGATTGCCATTGGTTTAATCATCCTTTTCATACTCGATTGGCACTGTGCTCTAATTATTGTTGCTATTTCTATCCCATACTTTTTGCTTAGAAGTAGAACACGCAAATACCTACGTTCCATCAACAGAGAACTACGCCACACAAACGCATGCCTATGGGGCCTTGTTTCTCAGAAGCTTGATGCAATGAAGGCAATCTTTGCATATGGTTGCGAAAAGTTAGAGAAGATTCAGATGTTCAGGCTCTCCTCTATCTTGGCTCGTGACTCCATCCAAAATGTTAAACTCAATGCAGGAATCAACCGCTCTGCCATGTTAATATCACAAATTACACAACAAATAATTCTTATTTTCTGTGCATATCGTGTTATCAATGGCAACCTATCACTTGGCAGCATGATGTTTATTATTGAGGTTGTAGCAAACATCTTTGGTCCTTTGCTTACTCTTGCGATTACTGCTGGTAATATAGCAAGCACACTTGTTCTTATCCAACGCATTACCTCTACTCTTGAAAACCCAGAATATCTTCCTGAGGCAGAGAATGCTGTCGCATTCCCTAAAAATATTGAGTCAGGCATTTCTATCAATGACCTTTCCTTCAGATACGACAAGAATACACGTCAGGTACTTTCCAATATCAACATAGATATTCCTATCGGACAATGGGTATGTATCATTGGTCCAAGTGGTTCAGGAAAGACAACGCTAATCAATCTACTTGCACGTCTATATGATCCAACCACAGGCTCTATTTCTATTGGCTCCACTCCAATGACAGAAATTGCTCAGGATGACCTGCATAAGCATATTTCGCTTGTTCCACAAGAGGCCCAAATTATGAGTGGCACAGTGCGCAATAATATCGTTTACGGCACAAGAAAATCTCTGCCTACAGAAATTATTGAAGCAGCAAAGGCTGCAGACTGCCATGATTTCGTCATGAAGCTTCCTGTAAAATATGAGACTGTTATTGGAGAAAAGGGACAAACCCTCTCTGGTGGTCAGCGTCAGCGTATATCTATTGCACGTGCAATTATAACAAATCCAGATGTATTGCTTCTTGATGATTGTACTTCTGCTCTTGATGCTAAAACAGAGCGTAAGCTTCAAGAGACTCTTACAAAAATTATGGAAGGCAAAACTGCTGTTATCGTATCCCAGCGTATTTCAATGGCAATGCGTTGCCACAAGATTGTGGTACTAGAGGATGGTTTCATAACTGCACAAGGCACACACCAACAGCTAATGCACCGCAGCAAATTCTATGCTGAGCTATACGAAACACAAATGGGCGGAAACAGCGGAAATAATTCAGCAACCCCAAATTAAGAAGAAACTGTGCCAAGCACTATTAAACGGTAGTTGATGTTTGTGTGGTGGCTAAACGTGCAAAAAAAAGCACAGAATTGCGTAGGATGGCAGGATTGCTATGTACTGTGTGAGTGTGGTCAATAACTTTTGCTCAACAAATTGAGCAAAAGTATTATTTTTCGCATTTTTACTCAATAAACTGAGCAAAAAAGCGAACCTAAACTCAATTATATTTTAAACTAAAAACAGGCAATAGAAGTAAGCCGTAACTCTAGCTCTGCTTCCTCTGCGTACCTCTGCGATATTTTTTTCGGAAGCCTAGCATCACGCAAGCATCCTGTCCCAATCCTGCATAATCCTTTTCCTCTTCTTCGCGCTTCTAGCCATCGATTTTCACAAAGTTGAAGGCAATCTTCATATTGTGGAAAATCGCCTCGGAGTAGACATATATAGCATCGCATCATATATGTGCGAAGCCGGGCACGTAAGCCCTCTGCGTCTCTCTGGTCTCTGTGGGAAACCTTTTTCTTTCTCCCGCAGAGACCAGAGAGACGGAGAGGATTTTGAGATAAATTTATGGATATTGGGTTTCTGAAATATTTATTATTTATGCTAAGTATTCGTAAAAATGATATTTATGAATATAAGCACACAATTATAAGATCAATAAATCACATGAACAATTAAAAACCAATTCACTCAAGTCTCTCAGGTCTCTGCGGGAACAAAAAATATAAGAAAAAAATACATTCACTAAAAGGTGATAAATATAATTGTCAACAAAGCATTTAATAAGAATAGTTTAATCTAGTTTTTGATTTTTAACTACCGAATCTAGGATTAAAAAGAAAGCAAAAAGATGGAAAACAAATAATTTTTTTTGCGCTCGGGGACAATGGGGACTATTTTTAAGCACAAAAAGTTAATCCTGTTTCCTTCGCACGTTTAGCCACCACGCACGCCATCACGTAAGCATTCGTGTACACACCCAATATTTGTGTACACGAAAAAAGGCATCCCGAAGGACGCCTTTTTACTTAATCCGAAAAGGATTTATTTACCACATTCGTGGAGTCTATTAACCGCCTAGCAAACGATATAGAATACCAGCTGCAACTGCAGAACCGATAACACCAGATACGTTTGGACCCATAGCGTTCATCAATAGGAAGTTTGTTGGGTCTTCCTTTAGACCTTCCTTATTAGCAACGCGAGCTGCCATAGGAACAGCAGAAACACCTGCAGAACCAATTAGTGGGTTGATCTTTGTCTTGCTGAATACGTTCATTAGCTTAGCCATCAAGATACCTGCTGCTGTACCGATTGCAAATGCAATCACACCAAGAATCAAGATACCAACTGTCTCACCTGTAACGAACTTCTCTGCTGCAAGCTTAGAACCAACTGAGATACCCAAGCAGATTGTAACAATGTTGATTAGAGCATTCTGCATTGTGTCGCTCAAACGATCAACTGCACCGCACTCCTTAGCAATGTTACCGAACATCAATGCACCTACTAGAGGTACTGCTGATGGAAGCAATAGTGCGCAAAGTAGAATTACAACCAATGGGAAGATAACCTTCTCAATCTTCTTAACAGGACGTAGCTGACCCATCTTAATCTGGCGCTCTTTCTTAGTTGTTAGAGCACGCATGATTGGTGGCTGAATGATTGGTACAAGAGCCATGTATGAGTAAGCAGCAACAGCGATAGCACCTAGCTTATCTGGAGCAAGCTTAGATGTTAGCCAAATAGCTGTAGGACCGTCAGCACCACCGATGATACCGATAGATGCAGCTTCCTTCAAACCAAAGTTGATACCAAGATTGATACCAAAAACAGAATTGAGCTTAATAGAGAGTACGCTTAAAGCGATAGCACCAATCAATGCAGTAAAGATACCGAACTGAGCAGCAGCACCTAGTAGAGCTGTCTTTGGGTTAGCAATTAGCGGACCAAAGTCAGTCATAGCACCAACACCCATAAAGATTAAGATTGGGAATAGACCTGTATCAACACCAAAGCTAAAGATGTAGTACAAGAAACCACCAGGAGAAACACTTGCACTAGCAATCTGCTCGGCTGTCATTCTACCAATTCCTAGCATTTCAGGTGTTGTAACACCAGCTAATGGTACATTTGCTAATAGACCACCTAGACCGATTGGGAATAATAGTAGAGGTTCAAAGCCCTTTACCAAAGCTAGGTAAATTAGAAATACACAAACAACAATCATGATTAGCTGGCCAACGCCATAAGGCATACCGCCAAGCATATGAACCGGATGACCCTCAACAAACTGACCATCCTTACGTGTATAGCCCTTTGTTACCCAATCAGGAGCATCTGTGCTTAGGAAGCCATAGATACCTGTATCCTTCCAGATACCCTTTGCCTTGTTTAGAATCTCTTCTGTTGTGAACTGCTTTGGTCCAGTTGCTTCTGTTGCTTCAGATACAACTGGTGTAGCATCTGCAACTACTGAAGCTGCATCCTGTGCAAATAGAGCTACTGAGCCCATAAGCATAGCTACAAGCATGAATAATAATTTTTTCATTATATTTAAAACCTTTCGTTCTCGATTATCCTCTCATCGTAGCAGGGTGTGCGAACACTCTGCCACGAGAAAGGCAATATGAGGAACTATTAACCTACTGTTGCAAGTGTATCGCCTGTGTTGAACTTATCGCCCTGTGCTACAGACATTGATACAACACCATCACATGGAGCCTTGATTTCCATCTCCATCTTCATAGCTTCGATAACCATGATAACTTCGTCCTTAGCAACAGAAGCACCTTCATCAGCTACCATACGTAGTACTAGACCTGGCATTGGAGCCTTAACTGGCTCACCATTACCAGCAGCTGCTGGAGCTGCGCTAGCTGCCTTGATACCATCTGCGATAGCAACTGTGTACTTCTTACCATTAACTGTTGCTGCGCCATCCTCAAGAGATACGCCATAAGCCTTGCCATTAACAGTAACTGTGAAGTCCTTACCTGTTGCTGCTGCAGGAGCTGCTGCAGCTGGAGCACCCTTGCGAACGCCGTTAGGAGCTGCTGCTGGATCCTTTAGGTAAGCAATACCCTTCTCCTGGCAAGAAGCAGCGATAAATACGTTCTCATCTGTGATAGGCAGACCTGCATCTGTTAGAGCCTTCTCTGCTACAGCGCGACCCTTCTTTGCATCCTTATCATTTAGAGAAAGAACTGTCTCTGTTGTAGGAGCAAGACCTAGCTGCTCAGAAGCAATCTTAACGATTTCTGGATCTGGCTCAACAGGAGTCTTACCGAAGTAACCTAGAACCATCTTACCGTAGCCAGGAGCAATCTTTGCCCACTTGCCGAACATAACATTGTTCATTGCCTGCTGTACGTAGAACTGAGAAACTGGAGTTACTGATGTACCGAAACCACCTAGACGAACAGCATCGTACATTTCAGCAATCATCTGATCGTACTTGTCCATCATGTTGTTATCACGCATCATCTGTGTGTTAGCTGTTAGAGCACCACCTGGCATTGGAGACCAAACGATGTTAGGATTTACAGATGTTGCCTCAGGTGGTAGGAAGTACTCAGCCATCTGATCACGGAATACCTGCTCAGCAGCACGAATCTTCTCGATATCGATACCCTCTAGCTCGTAATCTGAGCCACGTAGAGCCTGCCACATTGTGATGATGTCTGGCTGACATGTACCGCCAGATACTGGAGACATAGATAGGTCAAGACCATCTGCACCACCCTCTAGAGCTGCTAGGTAGCAAGCAATGCCGTTACCAGCTGTCTCGTGTGTGTGGAACTGAATGTGCTTATCACCAACTAGCTGACGAGCTAGCTTGATTGTCTCGCGAACTGTCCAAGGTGTAGAAGTACCAGATGCATCCTTGAAGCATAGGCGATCAAATGGGATACCTGCATCAATAATCTTCTTTACGCGATCTGCATAAAACTCTGGAGTATGTGCACCCTTGTTGTCAACTCCTGGAGGAAGACCCATCATAGTAACAACAACTTCGTGCTTTAGACCTGCATCGTGGATGCACTGACCTGACCACTTTAGGTTCTCAACGTCGTTTAGAGCATCGAAGTTACGGATTGAAGACATACCGTGCTTCTTGAACATATCAGCGTGTAGCTTGATGATGTCTGATGACTGAGAATCAAGACCAACAACGTTAACACCACGAGAAAGTGTCTGTAGGTCAGCTTCTGGGCAAGTTGCGCGGAAAAGATCCATTACATCGAATGCATCTTCCTGGCAGTAGAAATAGCAAGACTGGAAGCGAGCACCGCCACCTGCCTCAAACCAGCGAATACCTGCATCGTATGCAGCCTTTACTGCTGGCATAAAATCTTTAGAGAAAACACGTGCACCGTATACAGACTGAAAACCATCACGGAATGCTGTACACATAATCTTAATTTGTTTTTTGGCCATTGCCAATCTCCTATGGGTTATGTTTTGTTATTAAATTGTTAAATACGAGTGAATTATTTTCCTGCACGCTTCATTGCAACTGCAATTGCAACTGCTACTGCTTCATCATCTGCTGCTGCAGCAGGCTTCTTTGGTGCTGGTGGCTCAGGATCCGGCAACATAAAGCTTAGCTTTGGTGTTACCTTTGCCATTAAAGTCATAACTACAATAAGGATGACAAGGAATAAGAACACTGCGCCCATACCTGTAGCCATCAATATAAGTGATTGTATAATTGTTTCCATTAGTGTACTCCTAAAGTTTAAATAAACGCCGATTGATTATACTTATTTATATATATAAATACAAGCGAAAAAAGAGAAAAACTCCCCTAATTTAATGAAAAAATCAACTAATCACGAGACACAAAGATTAGGTAATAGGTAATAGGTAATAGTGAATAATGAATAGTGAATAGTGAATAATGAATAGATGAGGTAATAGATTAGGTAATAGTGAATAATGAATAGATTAGGTTTACTTTAGATAAATAAAAATTTTGCTCTCTATTTTAAATGGGGACAATAGCCTAAATTCGTGTCCGAATTTAGATGAAGCAGCATGGAATGCTATGAAGCGGTGCAAAGCACCATGAAGCATACCTGCGGCATATGAAGCATTGCAAAGCAATATATGCGGTGGGGTTTATTATTTTAAGTTTCAGCAAGGCGAGGACGACTTGCTGCCCAGTTATTCTGTAAGACGGGGACGTCTTACAGCCCAGTTAACGTGTAGGACGAGGACGTCCTACACCCCAGTTATGCGCGTGCAGTACAAAATATTTTCACCTTACCTATTCGTTATTCACTATTCACTATTCACTAATTCCGCGATAGCCAATACACGTTAATCCTGAGACATCATCTTGGTGCACAGCCAGGACGACGCCTGGCTGCTCCGAGATAATTGAATCATGCA
>JAFPBK010000079.1 GCA_017424105.1 Kiritimatiellia bacterium
GATGAGTCATTTCCCATATAGTCAATAACTCGAATAAAACCATCATCAAGTACCTTAAATTTTTTACCAAGTATTGCATCAAGTTCTGGTACTGATGTTCTTGAGATTAGTGTATTTTCTTCCATAACGTATTCGCCTTTTAAAATTCTTGAATAAAAAGCCTGGTAGACTTTGTTGAGCTTACCAGGCTTTGTTTTAAGTTTTATACCTAGATTACTTTATTTGTATTTTTCCTGGGAATCCAAACTCTGGACCACCTGGCATTGATGAGTATTCTGTAAGAGAACGATCAGGTCCTGAGCATTGGGATAGGAACAAGAAAATTACAACAAGAATAGAAACAATAGAGAGAGCAGAGCAAACGATAAAGAAAGGATTTACTTTCTCTGCCTTTACTGGTTTGTTTCCTCCAAATGCCATAATGCGTTCATCCTCAATACCTGGGATATGATTGATTGCACCCTCAGCATTAGGTGTTGCTGCTTCTGCATTAGGAGCTGCTACGTCTGGCTTCTTAATTGTAATTGGCTTACGAACAACAGTTTTTGCCTCGCTATCAGGTGTTGCTGCAGGAGCTGCTGCTGCACCTGGTTGAGGAATTGTGCGAGAAGGAGCCTTAACGCGCAATGTTCTCTTGCGAGTTACTTGTTGTGTATTTGCTTCATCATCAGGAACATTAATTTTAACTGTTGCTGATTTTGGAGCAGAACCAGCAATATCAGGAATGGTAGATGTTAGCTTACCAACTGGAGCGGGAGAAGAACCAGCTGCTACAGTATTATCCATTACTGAATCAAGAGAAATACGTGAAGTCTTTCCCTTTGATGCCTGTACTGCAACATCGTTTGCAGGAGTATTAACTGGGGTAATATTTATACCACTTGATACTGGTGCTGGTGGGCGAATACGCAATGTTGCTTTGCCACCATCATCCTCATTTGGAGTTGTAACAACCTTAGGCATAGAAGTTGTAGGAGCCTTTGATGTAATAGGAGCCTGTGTTGGAGCCTTAAGATTGATTTGTGATGGTGCTGCAGCTGGTGCAGCAGGTGTTGGAATTGAAGCTGCTGTAGGTGGCTTCAAACGAATGGTAGGACTTCCAATTGAACCATCAGCTGGCGCTTGAGGATTAGGATTTATCGAAATGCTTGGCGCAACTGGAGTTTGGGTTTCACCTGTTGGTTGTAATGGTGTAACTTTAATTGGCTTAATAGCAATTGGCTTTATGGTTATTGGCTTAATTGTCGGTTTATTTTCTTCGTCTACCATAATTTTTCTCCCGTTTAATAGCTAACGAATTTTTTGTTGAAATTATGTTAATGGCGTAAATTAAACAGACATGATTTCTGCTTCTTTTGCCTTAACTGCAGAATCAATCTTTGTGATAATTCCATCAGTTGCCTTTTGAATCTTTTCTAGAGCTTGGTCACGCTCATCCTCAGAAATTTTTGAGTTCTTCTGAAGTGTCTTTGCTGCTTCATTTGCATCGCGGCGAACATTACGTACAGATACGCGTGCATCCTCAGCCATACGACCAGCAACCTTTGTCATTTCCTTACGACGCTCTTCGCTCAACTCAGGTACTGGTACGCGTACTAGGCGGCCATCATTCTGAGGTGTAACACCGATATTTGCAGCAAGAATTGATTTTTCAATTTCGCTTAGTACTGATGGATCATATGGAGCGATTGTGATCAAGCGTGCTTCTGGTGTAGAAATGTTAGCCATATCGCGTAGGCGAGTTGGAACACCATAATATGTAACCATAATATTCTCAACAAGAGCAGGAGATGCTTTACCTGTTCTTAGGCCAGAAAGTTGATTCTCCAACACTTTTAGTGTGTTGTCCATTTTGTCTTGTGTTTCTTTAAGTAGCTGTGTAATCATAACTGATTTCCTTAATTGTGTTTTTATTTAATAAATTAGTTTTCTGAAACTGTTGTTCCAACATCTTCACCACAAACTGAGCGGCGAAGGCTGTTCTCTTCAAAGAAGTTAAATACAACGATTGGAATCTTGTTTTCCATGCAAAGAGCAAAAGCAGCAGAGTCCATAACGCGAATTGATTTTGTTAGGGCTTCTGTATATGTAAGCTTTGAGAATTTTGTTGCTGTTGGATCTTTTACTGGATCTGCTGTGTAGATGCCATCAACCTTAGTTGCCTTCATAAGAACATCAGCACCAATTTCACTAGCACGTAGAGCAGCAGCTGTGTCAGTACTGAAATATGGGTTACCTGTTCCTGCTGCAAAGATTACTACGCGACCTTTTTCAAGATGGCGCATTGCTTTACGATGCAAGTATGGCTCAGCAACTTCATGCATTGCAATCGCTGTTTGAACGCGTGTTGGAACGCCTAACCCCTCAAGTGCATTTTGCAAAGCAATTGCGTTAATTACAGTTGCAAGCATACCCATGTAGTCACCAGCAGAGCGACCAATACCAAGCTCTTGACCAATTGCTCCACGAAAGATATTGCCACCACCTAAAACAACAGCTACATCAACACCCATTTCTCTGACAGCTTTAATTTTTTCAGCCATCATCTTAACCACGTTTGAATCAATGCACTGTGCTGTTTGACGATTTAGCAGTACTTCGCCACTCAATTTTAAAAGAATTCGTTTATATTTTGGAGTCATAATATAAGTCCTAAAAATGTAGTATTCACTTATTTATATAAATTAAAGCAAAAACAGGGGCCAAAGTAAAGAAAAAATTAGTCAAAAATTGGTAAAAAATAGAAAATTATTTGGTGTGTAAAAGTCAAAATGATTACCATAAAAATGGTAGTTTGATGTAAGTAACAAGACTATAGGAGAGAAGAAAGGGAAGTGAAAAGTGCATAAATGACGAGAATGTGTGTAGAGTTGGAATATGCAAAAAATATCCTACTTTTAGCTCCGAAACTACTGAATTAACTATAAATCAAAAACATTAACTTTCTTGTAAGAGTGATGCTTATTTTAGTTTTGCTGAGAGCGTTTATTTTAAATGCTTGAAATTAAGAAAATTAAGTTGGCACGAAAATTGCTACAATTTGCATTAAGCTTGTTTTGGGCTTAATAGTGTAGTATTGTATGCACTTTTTATTTCAAATTATAATAAAATATAAGGTATATTTTTATTGATTTGTTCAAGTGTATGTGATATCTTATTATAAAATTGTAGTAAAGCGTTTTTCGTCAATTTTTTTAACAAATTAAAACTAAGGTATATGTATTATGGCTAAACTAATATTTGGAAGTGGAGCTACAGCTCAGGAAATCCCACTTTTTGAGACAGGTGTAACAATTGGACGTAATCAGGCAATTGTAAATATACCTATTCAGGATGGTAGTGTATCTGGTAACCATGCATCTATTCGTTGCGAGGGTGGTGTTTGGTACTTAATTGATAATAATAGCTCAAACGGAACTTTTGTTAACGGAAAGCAGATTCGTTCCCAAGCATTAGCAAGCGGTGATAGTGTTACATTTGGTAATGTTACTTTACAATTTATTGATGATGCGGCTCCAGCTCCAGCACCAGTTCAAGCACCAGCTGCAGCACCTGCACCTGCAGCAGAGCCAGCAAATAATGGTTTGAAGCCAGGAGTAAAGCTTCCACCTAAAGATACTTTGAAGCCAGGACTGAAGCTTCCTTCTCAACAAGGTTTAAAGCCAGGAGTAAAGCTACCTGGTAAGTCAGCACCAGCTGCTGCTCCAAAACAGGAAGAAGCACCAAAGGCTGCTGCTCCAGCACCTGCTCCAGAGCCTAAGAAAGAAGAGCCAAAGGCTGAGCCTAAAAAGGAAGAACCTAAAGTTGATCCTAAGAAGGAAGAGCCTAAGGCAGAACCAAAGAAGGAAGAGCCAAAGTTTAATATTAAGCCTTCTTCTGACTGGAAGCCACCAGTATTGAACATCGATAAGAATGCTCCTATTGAAAAGATGGCAAATGACGATATTGAGCTTATCGCAGATCTTAATGACCGCTATAAGCGCATGAAGGAAGAGCTTGCTCAGGTTGTTATTGGTCAGGCTTCAGTTGTTGAAGAGGTGCTTACTGCAGTATTCAGCCGTGGTCACGCATTGCTTATGGGTGTACCTGGTTTGGCTAAAACACTTCTTATCAGTACAATTTCTAAGGTGCTTGCTCTTGATTATAAGCGCGTTCAGTTTACACCTGACTTGATGCCTTCCGATATCACTGGTACTGACGTTCTTGAAGAAGATAAGGCAAGTGGCGGCCGTCACTTCCGCTTCGTTAAGGGTCCTGTTTTCACAAACATGTTGCTTGCTGACGAAATCAACCGTACTCCTCCGAAGACACAGGCTGCTTTGCTTGAGGCTATGCAGGAGCATCATATCACTGTTGGTTCAACAACATATCAACTACCTGAGCCATTCTTCGTATTGGCAACTCAAAACCCAATCGAACAGGAAGGTACATACCCACTTCCAGAAGCTCAGATGGACCGCTTTATGTTTAACATCATCGTTCACTATCCAGAGGCTGATGATGAAACTCAGATTATCTCTAATGTAACAAGTGGTAAGAAGGCAAATCTAACTAAGATCATGGATGGTGACATGGTTCTACGCATCCAGGATGTTGTTCGCCGCGTTCCAGTTGCTCCACACGTAATTGAGTATGCACGTAATCTTACACGTGCTACACGCCCTAAGCAGCCAGAGGCTCCAGATTTTGTTCGCGAGCTAATCGGTTGGGGTGCTGGTCCTCGTGCTGGTATCAGCTTGATTCAGGCAGCTAAGGCTCGTGCAATCTTGCATGGTCGCCATCATACAACAACTGGTGACGTTTCAGCAGTTGCTCTACCAGTACTTCGCCACCGTGTTATCACAACCTTTGCTGCTGAAGCAGCTGGTGTAACATCTGATGAAGTTGTTCAAATGCTAGTTAAGACACTCTCTCCAAGAGAGGATTTGGAAATATAACAAATGGCAGAACAAAAGAACCAGCCTAGCTACATGCGCTGGCTGCCCAGCAAGACTACAGCTACTATTGCTCGCTGCGAGTTAATCGCACGCGGGCAAGTAGAGGGCTTTATCTCTGGACGTCACCGTAGTCCAAAGAAAGGCTTCAGTGTTGAGTTTGCTGAGCATCGTCAGTATGTGCCAGGCGATGATTTGAAGAACCTTGACTGGAAGGTGCTTGGTAAGAAGGATCGTCTCTACATTAAGCAATATATGGAAGAGACAAATCTTCGCGCTACAATCCTTCTTGATTGCTCAGGTTCTATGGCATATTGTGGTGATGAGGCTGTTGAATTTGAAGGCCGCCGTCTTTCTAAATTTGAGTATTCAAAGTATCTTGCTGCTGGATTAACTTATATGCTTGTTGGTCAGCAGGATGGTGTGGGCTTGGTGATGTTTGACGATAAGGTTCGCGAATATCTTCCTGCAAAAGCACGAAATTCTCAAGTTCGCAATATCCTTGAATATATTGACAAAGCAGAGCCAGGCGGAGAAACACAGATTGCTCCTATTTTTGACCAAATAGCTGAGCGTATCCCTCATCGCGGATTGATTATTATTATCAGCGATTTATTTGATGAGGATACAGTTGCACTTATTAAGGCACTTCACCATTTCCATTATAGAAAGCACGAAATTGTTGTTTTCCATGTGATGGCAGAGGAGGAGATTCATTTTCCTTTCAACAGCTTCTTGCATCTTCAGGATTTGGAGTCACCAATGGAGCTGCAGCTTGATCCAAAATCACTCCGAGCCAGTTATTTGGAAAGAGTACAAGAGTTTTTGAAAACCATAAATGATGGCTGTAGTCAGATGCATGCAGATTATGTGCCAATTACAACAAAGAAGCCATTTGATGTTGTTTTGACAGATTACCTTGCACGCAGAAGAACAGGTATCGGATAAAAATTTGTTAATTCAATCAGTAGCTTAATGGCTCCTGATTGAATTAAAGTATTTAGTTTTTGTAGAAATTTAACTTTTTAACACAGTCATAAGCTATGCAATTTATACATGTAATGATGCTTTTGGGATTGCTTGCAATAGCAATACCAATCATAATACAGCTACTTACGCGTAGACATCAGAGAAAGATAATGTGGGGAGCATTTATCTTTATCAAGGATTCAATGAAGAAACGCCGTAAACGTGTGCTGTTGGAAGAAATATTGCTATTGGCATGTCGTTGTCTTATACCAGCATTATTAGCATTAGGTTTTGCTCGTCCATTCATTCAACCTAATTCACCAATTCCATGGGCAGTTGTTATGCCAATTATTTTGGCTGCGATTGCTTTGCTAGGTATTAGCTTTGCTCTTTGGAATTATCCAAAATGGCGTCGTCGTGCAATGGCTTTGGCAATTGTATTGCTTACATTGGCTTCTGTGGCAATCCTTTTTGAGCGCAAGCTAAACCTTAAGCGCTTTGGTCGTGGAGCAGCAAAGGATGTTGTTCTTGTTATTGATGCTTCTGCATCTATGTCTATGCTTAGCGATGGCGAAAGCAATTTTGAGCATGCAAAGAAAGAAGCACGCAAGTATATTGAAGAAGCACCTCTTGGCACTTCATTCAGTATTATTTTAGGTGGACCTGTTGCTCAGGTGTTGAATCCTGTACCTATTGAAGATAAGCGCGTGCTTCTTGATACTTTGGAGCGCGTTCATATTACTGATGGTACAATGCAGATTATGCATACATTGACATCTGCTGCGGTTACTCTCGCATCTGGTCATAATGCAGTTAAGCAGATTGTTATTATTGGTGATGGTCAGGTAGAAGGCTGGAATGTTGATTCATCAGAGCGTTGGCAAACAATTAAGCAGATTTTTGGTACGCTTCCTATGGAGCCAACAGTTATCTGGCGTACATTGCCATTGCCTACATCTATCCGTAACCTGTCTGTGAGCGATGTTACTCTTTCACGTAAGGTTATTGGTACAGACCGTCAGGTTCGCATTCAAGCAACTGTAGTAAATACAGGCTCTGAAGCTGTAACTCCAGAGAGTGTTACTCTTACAGTTGGTTCTAAAGTTATAAAAGCAACAGATATGCGCCAGCTGGAGCCTGGTGCATCACAGACCTTTAACTTTGATCATGTATTTGAAAAACCTGGTTCAACAATGATTACAGCTAAGGTTGTTGCTAACGATGATTTGCCTTCTGATGACTCTTTCCGTTACATCGTTCCTGTGATGGATAATCTAAAGGTTCTTGTTGTTGAAGGAACTCCTTCTCCTGATGTTTACAGACGCAGTGCAACATTCGTTTCTTTGGCATTGCGTCCGGAAATGGCTAAACTTGTTGCTGCAGCAACAGCAAGTAAGGGTGCTGGAGATGAAGAGCATGACTTCCTTCTTGAAACAACAGTTAAGGATTTCTCAATGCTCAACACAATTTCATCTTTTGATGCATACAGTGTTGTAATCCTAGCAAATGTTCCTCGCATGTCTGAGGATGTATATAAAACACTTGCAAGCTATGTTGCTCGTGGTGGTGGTCTATTGGTATTGCCTGGTGCAAGAGCAGACAAGGAGCTATATAATAATTGGCTTCATAATGGAAAGAGTGTTCTTCCTATTAAGCTAGGCGAGTGGAAGCAGCCTGATACAGTTGCAGTACTTCGTGATGCAGATAAATCATCTGAAGCAAATACTGCTGATGGACAAGTGCTAAAGGCAGAACCTGCTCATATTGATCCATTCTCATTCTCACACGATGCACTACGCAAGCTTCGCTATCGTAACGATTTGATGGCTGTTGCTCCATTATTGTATTGGGAGTTGGATGAGGGAATGTCCGGTGAAACTTATGTGGCTGGTCGTTTCAATAACCACAAGCCATTTGTAGCCATTAAGCAGCTAGAGCGTGGTACAGTTGCATTAAGTGCTATTCCATTTGATATTTCTGTTTCAGATATTGTGGCAAAGAAGACATTCGTACCAATGGTTCATGAGCTTGTTTATCATCTAGCTCGCCCAATATCTCCAGAACTTAATACAATCCCAAGTGATTCAGCAACATTGTTGCTAACACCTCAGCTGACAACTTCAACTAATGAAGCTGATGGTTCAAGTAATGAGGGCTTGGTTGGTCAGTATTATGCAACAAAAGATTTTACTGGCATGCCAATAAAGAAAGTTGATAAGAAAATTCAATTTTATTGGGGTGATAATGTCCCATTAAAGGGCATTCCTGCTGACTATTTCTCAATCGAATGGATTGGTTCTATCGTTCCACCAGAAACAAATCAGTATTCATTTAAGTTAAAAGCTGATGATACTGCAACACTTCTTCTACGTAATGAAGATGGTGAATTTACCGAAGTTGTAAGTGTTAATTGCGGTGAGAAGGAAAGCTCTTCAATCTTTATGAAGCAAGGAGTTGCATATCCTATTCGTATTAAATATTCTGAGGTTAATCAGGGAGCACAAATCCAATTAGAATGGAGAAAGAGTGGAGATCATTATAAGGTCGTAGAATCTTCATACTTGTCACCAACCGCTGTTCGTGGTGCTGGTATGGGTGATATTGTTGAAGTTAAAGACCCATTTGGAGATATTTTCCATGCTGAGATTTATCATAGTGATAATGGAATGGTTCTTGGCATTTCTCGTAGCTTAATGCCTGGCATCTACACTGTCAGTGTTCCAGATTCTATCAAGTCATATTTGGGTTCAATTGTTACAGAAGAAAATACAATCGTATTCTCTGTAGCAGCTGGTGTGTCCGAAAGTCATATGGAAGCTATCAGCCTTGAACAAACAGAACTTTTAACAAATTATATTATTCTCTCTGTAGCACATAAAGAAGAGGATGTTCTAAAAGCAATACATGGTCAAGCATTTGGTAAAGAAATTTGGCGTATTCTTGCATTTGCAGCATTCTTATTCCTAATTGCTGAGGTTATCTTAACCCGCTGGATTGCAATCCAACGCCGTACAGGTGAGAAGATTGATGTTGAATTTAAGAACGATAAGCTTCAGGCGACCGATTCGTTTAAGGAAAATCTAAAGAAGGTTCGCTCTAAGGAGATTTGATTTTATGGAACAGAATTTTACACGACCAGACTTACTGCCTATTACAGTGCCTGATTTTGTCCTATGGCTTCTTGCTTTAGGCGGAATCGCACTATGGGTTGTTTCTCATATTTGGCTCAAGCGCCGAAAGGATAGCTTTAGACCAAGAAATCGTTACTTGATGGTTTTTCCAATAGCAACAGTTGCTTCTTGGGCAGTTATTCAATGCTTAGGAAGATATTTCTTCCTTGCATGTTATTTTCATGTGTTTTTCTTGGCATTGCTTTCAGCTGCTTCTATTGAAGGTGTTGCATTGCTATATGAGCATGAGCGTAAGAGCCTCAAGCAAAATGTCGGTATCCAGCTAGTCAGTTGCCGAATTGCTTCTCTTGTAATTGTATTATTTGTACTCCTACAACCAATTCTTGTAGGTGAAAATCATCGTGTTATTCGCAGAACTGTTGCTGTATTGGTTGACGATTCTGATTCAATGAATTTTATTGATCAGCAGTGGACTGAAGAGCAAAAGCTTGAAATTGCTTCTGCGATTGGACTTATTGAGGTAGAAGGAGAGAGCCTGCGTGATTTCTCCAAGAAAATAAACAAAATCTTTAATCAGCTTGGTCCATATCGTCAGATGCTTTCTGTTTCAGGTGGTGAGAAGACGGTTGATGCAACAGAGCTAAAAAAGATATTGGATGAGCTTTTGGCAGAATTGCAGCGTGCATCAAAGCTATGCGATGAAAATATTTCTAAGCTAAATAAGCAAAAGAATGCACAGAGATTTGATAATATTACACGAGTTCATAATCACATTAAGGCTCGTTTGATACCTCAATTTACTACAGTAATGACATCACTTGAGGATAAGTCAGCTCAGCTGGTTCCACAAATGACAGCAGCAATGCAAGCATTTGAACAGGGACTTCCTCTGATGAAAAATATTGATTTGGTGATGGATTTTGTTCATTTTGATACATTGTCAGAAGATGAACAATCAAATATTTTGTTTGCTGTAGAAACAACTCGTTCTGAAATCGTTCGTAAGGTTATCGGAATGGGTGGCGAGCAGTCAGCAATCAATAAGCTTGCATCTAAGTACGATGTTGCAATTTATCGCTTTGGTTCCGCAACTAAGGCATTGCCTGCATATCGTCATCTATCTGAATTTGGTGATTTGCCTGCAGGTGAGCAGGTAACAGAGACAGATGAGAATGTCTTAAAATCATTCCGCTCAACAACAAATATCTCTAAAGCAATCGAAACTCTTTTGAAAGAGATTCCTACAGAAGAGTTAGCTGGAATTTTGATTTTCTCTGATGGTCGCTATACTGCCGAGGTTGGTATTGATTCTCTTACCCGTAAGCTAGGTGGTTTGGAAATCCCAATTTCAACAGTTGTTGTCGGTGGTACAATTTCTCCTTTCGATGTTGCAATCGCAGCAGTAAATTCTCCTGAATCTGTTTTCCTTGGTGATAAGATTCGTTTTTCTGTTCAGGTTAATGCAACAGGCGCACGCCTAAAGGAATCAAAGGTTAGCTTGCTTCTTGATGATACTGTAATTGATAGTAAGAATTTTACTGTTGGTTCAGATGATTGGAGCAGCGAATTCAGATTTACACACTTACCTGAAAAGCATGGTGTGTTACGCTATAAGGTTGTTGTTGATGGGTTGGATAATGAAGAGTTTCCAGACAACAATGAGCAAATCGTAGATATCTCAGTTTCAGACGATAGAACATTCGTGCTTCTTGTTGACGATAGACCTCGCTGGGAATTCCGTTACTTGCGTAACCTTTTCTATGGACGCGATAAGTCTGTACATCTTCAGGAATTGCTAATCAATCCAGATAAGGTTGAAGGCTCTGTAATTAGGAAGCCACCTGCATCAACAAGCCGTAAGTTCGGTGATTCTGAGTCAGGTTCTTTCCCTGTGTCAAGAGAAGAATGGCGTAAGTTTGATGTTATTATTCTTGGTGATTTACCTCCAAGTGTATTGACAGATCGCGTAGTAGAGGAATTAAAGTATTGCGTTAAAGAGCGTGGTGCATTGCTTGTATTTATTGCAGGTAGAAATAATTTCCCACATAAATTTGCTACAACATCTGCAATCAGTGAATTGATTCCTGTTGAGTATACTCAAGACAGTATTATTCACAATACAAGTCCTGAGTCCAGCTATCAGTTTACATTGACACCATCTGGTCGTGGTCATCAGGTAATGAGTCAATCAGCTTCATCAGCAGAAAATGAAGAAATTTGGTCTGATTTACCTGAGTTCTCATGGCGTTTTCCAGTAAATGGAATTAAGCCAGGTGCTGAGGTTTTGGCTTATGCTCGCTCAAAGAATTTTGATCAGCAAAACTTTACAAGCTCACTTGCAACAGCTGCGACAGATAATCCAGAAGAGGTAATTCGTCGCCTTGATGAGTTACGTAAAGAGCAGGAGCGTAATTCTCTTATTGTTTCTCGTTCACTTGGACGTGGTAAGGTGCTAATGCTTAATACAGATAATACATGGCGCCTTCGTTACCGCGTAGGTGATACACGTCATCACCGTTTCTGGGGACAGGTTCTACGCTGGGGTGCTGGTGAAAAGCTTCGTGCTGGTAACACATTTGTTCGTCTGGGTACCGACCAACTACGTTATGCTCCAGATGAAAAGATTAAGGTATTTGCTCGTATTGTTGACAGTCAATATAATACTATCAGTGGCTTGTCTCCTGATATTCAGATATTCAATGAGCAAGGCCTAGAAATTGGTGGTTACTCACTAAAATATCGTGAAGATTCAAACGGTTTCTATGAAATTGAGCTACCTGAGATTTCTCAAGCAGGTGTATATGAAGTTAAGCTGTCATGTCCAAAGGCAGAAAGAAATCTTGGCGGTAATTTCCCTCAGTCTTTGAGCACAAAGTTTGTTGTTGTTACAGCTAAGCAGCCAGTTGAATTTGTTAATATCACTGCAAGTACAGTTTCTCCAAAACGAATGGCAGAAATGACAAAGGGAGAAGTGCTTTCTCCTTTAGATTTTATAAATATGGACCATGATTATGGTGAAGGAAATAAGACATTAGTAGAACGCTCAGAGTTATATCTTTGGGACTCATGGCTATTATTTGTAATTGTTATAGCATGTTTAACCTATGAGTGGATATTGCGTAAGCGTGTTGGAATTGCATAATATTTTGCAAAGTATTTTATCCTTAGGAGTATAGATTTTATGAATTTCAAGTTTTTCAAGAGAAATAAGCCACAGCTATTGAGTGATAAGATAGCACCAATCAGCTTTGAAAATTTGCCAGAGGAAATTGCTAATAAACTTAAGCAATCTGTTGCTCGTGTACGCCGCATTATTTGGGTGCGTGGTTTAGCAGCAACATTAGCAACTTTATTCATCGCATTGATTCTTATCATGGCAATTGATGCAATGGTTGTTATTGTTAACCCATTTATTCGTTGGGGCCTATGGTTGATTGGCGTTATAGCTGTTTCATTAACAGCTCGCACAATGATTTATAAGCCATTGTCAAAGCCTTTTACACCACGCAGAATTGCTGCTCTTATTGAACAAAACCATCCTGAGCTAGAGGAACGTCTTTCAACAGTTGTTGAACTTCTTGCAACTCCTGATGCTGTTCAAGAAGCTTCCGCACGCTTCCTTGAGGTATTGACAGATGCAGCTATTGCTGATATCAAAACAGTTACTCCTCGTAAGGAATTTACTACAAAGACAGTAAAACCACGTGCAATTCTTGCTATTGTAACAGGTGGCTTGATTTTAATTCTTTTCTTAATCTTTCCATCATCAATGGGTCGTTTGCTTACTCGTGCAATTATCCCATCTGCTGAGGTAGATAATATTTATGCAGATAATCTACGCGTTGCTCCTGGCAATAAGGTGGTTTTGATTGGCGACTCTCTTAATGTAGATCTTGCAATTACTGGTGGTTTCCCTGGTACTGCTTATATTGGTACAAAAGCTCCAAATCGCAAAGAAACTCGCGAGCGTATGAGCCAGACAAGCACTACAACAGAGGGTGAAGAGAAAGTTCGTTACTATCAGTACTTCTTCCCATCAATTCAAGAGGATTTCAAATATCGCGTATTATGTGGAAGTGCTGTTACTCGTTTTTATGATGTTAAAGCAGTGCCTCAGCCTGCATATACAAATATTCAGATTAGCTATCAGTATCCTTCATATACAGGTCGTGGTATTGTCCCATTGGAGCCAGGAAGTATGGATATTTCAGCAATCCCAGGTACAACTGTTTTAGTTGATGTAATGCCAAATCGTGAGCTTGATGGTAAAATTGTTCTTCCTAATGAAGTTGAATATACAGGCTTCGATGATGGAGAAGGAAAAATTTCTTTTGATTTCGTGCTAAATGAAGAGATTCAAGGTCAGTGGGCAGTTATTCTTTCTGATGAATATGGCTTCTCTAATAAAGTAAATTATGCTTCTATTCAGGTAGTTCAAGATAAAGAGCCAACAATTACAATTACTGAGCCAGAATCTCAATCATTTGAATTACCAGATTTTGGTAAGTTGCCATTTAGCTTTGTTGCTAAAGATGATTTTGGCTTCTCTGCGATTGAATTACACCTTGCATTAAATGAAGAGGGTTCATTCACAAAACTTCTTGATCTTAAAGCAGAAGAAGTTGAATATGGTGTATGGAATGGATTTGATGCATTGGAGCTACAGCGCATCAATATTCATGGTGCAAAGACTGTCCGCTTGCAGCTTGTTGCAAAGGATAATTTGCCTGAGTCTATGGGTGGTCCTCAGATTGGTAAAAGCCAAATCATCACAATTTCTGTTGAGCGTGAAGCAACATCATTTGCTGGTCAGGAAATTGCTCGCCAACATGAAAAAATCAATATGGCACTTAAGCAGGTTATCACACGCCTACAGCAATCACAACGTTTTGCTGGTGAAGCAGCTGACTTGGCTCGTCAAGATAAAAATAGCGATGGTTATCAAGAAAGATATATGAATAAACTTCAGGAAGCTGATTTTGAGGTTGTTACTTCAATTGATATTATGAATCAGCTTGCAGCAGAGCTTTCTGAGACTTTGTATAACCCAATGAGTGATGAAGTAAATCTTGTTATTATGGATCATGTTGAACCATGTCATGATGAATTTGAAGAGTGCATGACATTGAATGCTGATGAAGTTAATAACAAGGCTCGTACAATTCGCGATAAGAATCTTAAGGAGGCAATTGAAGCAGTTAAGGCTCTTGAGAAGCTAATCGCTGAGCATACAAAGGAACTTCAGCGCCTAGAGAAAATCAATGATTTTGCTGAGAAAGAGGAACTTTTGGCTGAGCTTATTGAAGAAGGTAAGCTAACACCAGAAGAAATTGCTCAGATGCAGCAAGAGATTCTTGATGAGTTCAATAGAGAGTTTGGCGAAGATTTAAAGAACTCATTTGACGATGAAAAGAAGAAGCTTGAAGATTTGAAGAAGGAGCTTGATGCACTTTCTGATAAGCAAGATGAACTTCGTAAGAATGTAGAGAAGCTTGATAGCGAGAATAAGGAAGAGCGCGAAAAGGCTGAGAAAGCTATTAAGGAAAAGACTGGTGGCGAACAGCAAGACAAGTCTATGGAAGAGCGCGTTTCTGAATTAGAAAAGGAAATCGCTGACGAAATTAAGAAGGCATCAGAGCAAATCCAGGAGATGGCTGAAAAGGCAACTCAGGATGAAAAGGGTCTAAAGAATGATGAATCCGATGGTGAAAAGGATCCATCCAATCAAGATAAGCAAGACCAGAATCAAGATGGTCAGAATCAAGATTCAGAAAAATCTGAGAATGAATCTTCTCAAGATAAACAAAAATCTGATTCTGAGCAGAATCCTCAAATGCCATCTGAATCTTTAGATAATGCTCAGCAGAAGAATGAAGAAGCTTATCAAGAGGCTCAGGAAGCTATTGAAAATGCTATGAAGGGCGATAATCAAGAAGCAGCTCAAAATATGGAGAATGTTTCTGATATGCTAAAGCAGGCTCAAGAGCAGGTTGACAAGGCAAGTGAAGCTTATGATAAGTTGGCTTCTCAAGAGCTAGGTCAAAAGGATCAAGAGTTAAGCGATTTGTATGATATGCGCTCAGAAATGGAGAATGCTCTAGAGTCTGCATTAGAAGCTGCAGAGCAGATGGAGGGCGATCCAAATGCACAGCGTGACTGGGAAGGTGATCCACAAAATCCAGAGAACGCAGAGCAGATGGAGGGCGATCCTAATGCACAACGTGATTGGGAAGGCGAACCTCAGAATTCAGAGAACGCAGAGCAAATGGAAGGCGATCCTAATGCTCAGCGTGAGTGGGATGGCGAACCTATGAATCCAGAGAATGCTCAGCAAATGGAAGGTGATCCAAATGCTCAGCGTGAGTGGGATGGTCAGACTATGGACCAGCAAAACATGGAGCAGCAACAGGGCGAATGGAATAAAGACCAAAATAGCCAGTGGGATGGTCAGACTATGGACCAGCAAAACATGGAGCAACAACAAGGCGAATGGAATAAAGATCAAAATAGTCAGTGGGATGGCAAAAAGAATGGTGAAGAGATGCAGCAACAGCAGCAGCAGGGCCAGCAGCAACAGCAGCAGCAAGGTGACCAGCAGCAACAGCAGCAGGGTCAACAACAGCAACAGCAGCAGGGTCAACAACAGCAACAGCAACAGGGCCAGCAGCAACAACAGCAACAAGGTCAGCAACAGCAGAACCCAATGCAGCAGGCTCAGCAACATGCTCAACAGGCTGCCAACCAGATGAAACAGCAGGCTCAGCAAATGGCTCAGCAGATGAATGTTCCTCTACAGCAGATGAACCAGCAGCAACAACAGCAGCAAGGTGGTCAGCAACAGAGCAAAAATCAGCAGAATCAACAGCAGCAGCAGAACCAGCAGAATCAGCAAAACCAACAAAACCAGGAGCAACAGGATCCAAATAGCATGTCTTCTGGTCAAGGTAAGCATCAAAAGAAACCTGCTAACCATTCTGTACCTCTATTCCTTCAGGATACATCAACATCAAATCGTGATTGGACAAAAGCAAAGGGTAACCTAAGTAACCAATCTGACAATGATGGTTATGATGCAGAGCCAGAAGAATACAAGGATTTGGTAAAAACATATTTTGAGGAACTTTCAAAGCAAGCTCAATAATTTTAATAAGGTGTAACTATGAATAAAATATTTTCAACAATTGTATTAGTTATCTGTGCTAATATTTGCTTAGCACAAGCAATGGTATCAGCATCTGACAGAGTAGATAAGTCTATTATGAAAGGTCTTAACTACCTGTCTATTGCTCAAAAACCTGATGGCTCATTTGATGGGAAAAATGGTCAAACAACAGCAATCCCAGCGCTTGTTGGTATGGCATTCCTTTCTCATGGTCATACACCTACTGATGAAAAATTCGGCCCTACAATTAATCGTTGTATTGACTTTGTTCTAAGTAAGGCAGACCCTCAGACAGGCTATTTTGGTAAAGCTGGTAGTGGTCGTATGTATGCACATAGTATTACAACACTATTTCTTGCTGAGGTTTCTGGTATGGTTGATCCAGCTCGCCAGAAAAAGATTGATCAAATTCTGCCTAAATCAGTATTAGTGTTGCTTAATGCTCAAAAGGTATATAAGCATCAAGAACATAAGGGTGGATGGCGCTATGAACCAACCTCAAATGACAGTGATATGTCTTGCTCTGGTTGGGCTTTAATGGCTTTGCGTTCTTGCCGTTTGAATGGTGGTGATGTTCCTACAGAAGCTATTGAACTGGCAGTCCAATATGTTTTAAGATGCTTTAATAATGGAGTAGGTGGATTTGGTTATCAAAATAGAAATCAATATTTTAAGACACTTACTGGCGCAGGTATCTTATGCTTAGAGCTTTGTGGTGAGCATGGTCATGAATATTCATTTAAAGCATCTCAATTTTTGCTTCGTGAATATAAATCTTTGCCAAATGAAGGCTATCGCTTTTATGGTGTTTACTATACAGCACAAGGTCTGTTCCAAATTGGTGGTGAGAGCTGGAAGGTTTTCGAAAATTGGATGTATAACCACTGGATTCCAAAACAGGCTTCTGATGGTTCTTGGAGAGGCTCAGGAGAAGAGGATAGCAAGGCATACGCTACATCTATGATGATTCTTGCTTTCACAGTTCCATATCGTCAATTGCCAATTTATCAGCGTGACGAAACAGTTGACGAAGAATAAATTGCGTGTTACAGATAATTATCAACGGAGGCTAAAAATGAATAAAAATATATTTATAACATTTTCTGTTCTTACTGTATTTTCAGTTGGTTGTGCAACAACGCCTTCCTCTTACGGACCTAGTAATGCTTCATTAAATTGTTACAACATTGAAGCAGATTGTGAAGTAGCTGGGGCAGTTGATCTAGCTGAAGGTGATTCAACATCTGTAAACTCAAAATACTTTATTTGGTCTGGTGATATTTCATTAGAGCATAAGGATATAGCTATTTGCGAAGAGTCAGTAATAAAAGCAGTACAATCATATTCTGGAAAGATTAAATCTAAAAGTGGTAGTAATTATCGAATTGATTTAGATTTCTTTGTTCCTGCCAATAATTTTGAAAAGTGTATGGCAAGTATCAAAGAATGTGGAGATGTAACTTATAATTCTGTATATTCAAAAGATGTTACAGCAGAATATGTAGATACAAAATCTCGTCTGGATAATCTCATCAAAACTCGCGATAAGTATAAGAATCTTTTAGAAAAAGCTCAGACAGTAGAAGAAATTCTAAAAGTTGAGAAAGAACTTGCCAGAGTGCAATCAGAAATTGATGCAAAGACAGCTGTTTTTAATGCCCTTAAAAATGATGTTTCTCAGTATGAAATAAGTGTTGAGATTCGTAGAAAAGAGGTAAAAGGTCCTCTTGGCTATCTCTTCAGTGGTATTGGGTATATAGCAAAGAAATTGTTTATTTGGAATTAATGGTAAATAATTGCGAGCTGTTTACAAATAAATCTGAAGCTTATGCACGTTGCCGCCCTTCATATCCATCTAAAGCCATTGAATGGTTGAGGGAGAGAGTGCAAGGGGAATCTGTTGCTGATATTGGCGCTGGTACAGGAATTTTTACCGCCTGCTTACTACCATGTTTCAAGAATGTTTGTGCGATAGAACCAAATGCTGATATGCGTAAGCAATTTTCAGATTACTTACCCGGAATTCCATGTTTCAATGCATGTGGTGAAGCAACAGGTTTACCAGATTCTTCTATTGATTTAATTACAGTTGCTCAAGCATTTCATTGGCTTGACGAAGATAGTTTCAAACTTGAGGCACAGCGGATATTGCGACCTAATGGTCAGACTGCAATAATTTGGAATTCAAGTCAGGAAACAGATGTTACTATTGCAAGAGATGAAATTTGTAAAAAATATTGCCCAAGATTTCGATTAGGCAGGGCAGGGAAACGCACTGCTGCTGAGGGTGATGAATTTTTAAGAAATACATATTTTACGACAGTTCAGGTTGCAGATTTTGATAATCCTTTTTCGATGGATTTCGATAGTTTTATTGGCAATATGAATTCACGCTCGTATGCATTATTACCTGATGCACCAGACTATCCTGCATTTGTGGCAGAGTTAACCGAGCTCTTTAAACAACATGCCAATAATGGGGTGGTGGTAGATTCTCAAAAAACGACCATTTATCTAGGCTCATTTTAGTCCTGGATTCAATTTCTTTAGGATTTCAGCGTATTAGTTATCGCTTTCCCTTTTATGTACACCTTTCCCGTTCAAGATTAAAAAATAACCATAATCAATACAACTAAATACTGTAAAAATCCTCGTACTTTTAGTTGTAGAACTTACTTTAACTGTCATTTTTAGATTAAACCATAGTTTGTTGTTCTCTTTGTGTTTTTATAGAAAACTGATAGTTGAAAATAATGCTGTTTTTTGATAAAATTTATTCAAATTTTGCATTTGTAAAAATAAAAATTGTTTGGAGGTTTTAAGGTGAAGAATTTTATAATGAGTTTATGTGTGGGATGTTCCGTTGCTATGCTTGGAATGTTATTGTCTGGATGCGAAAGTGCTGATGGTTATTCCATAAGTGTTTCTGCATCAAAATATACCGTAAGAAATGGTGAGACAGTTTCTCTTACTGCTTCAGGTTGGGATGATTTTACTTGGGGGCTAAGCGATCAATCTCTTGGTTCTTTAAGCAGTCTGAATGGAGAGAGCGTTGTTTATACATCCAGAACATCAAATTCTGGTACACAAGTAATTACAGTAACAGCACGTGGTTCTGGAGTTGTTTCAACTAACAGAGTCGCTTCGACAAACAAACAGGATAGTGCTTCTGCTCCTATTGCAGCAACTGTTGAAATTAAACATGTCGGTGTTCAATCAAGTAGCACATCATCAAATAAAACTACTGGCACTTCAAATGATGATGAACCTCCAACACCATAAAATAATTTAAAGTAACATTCGTAAAGTAAAGGATTTATAATATATGGATAAAAGAAGAATTGTAGTTACATCTGCATTGCCATATGCAAATGGTGATATTCATTTAGGTCATTTGGTTGAATATTTACAGACAGATTTTTGGGTTCGCTATCAAAAGCTTCGCGGTAATGAGTGTACATATGTTTGCGCTGACGATACACATGGTACACCAATTATGATCCGCGCAAAGAAGGATGGTATCACACCTGAAGAGCTAATAGCTGAGAGCTATAAGCGTCATACAGCTGACTTCTCTGAGTTCCAGATTAAGTTTGATAATTTCTACTCAACAAATTCTCCTGAAAATCTTGAATTCTGTAAGCAAATCTATGCAAAGCTTAAGGAAAATAAGGCTCTAGATTTTAAGAGCATTCCTCAGCTTTATTGCCCAACAGATAAGATGTTCCTTCCAGATCGCTTTGTTCGTGGCACTTGCCCTAAGTGTGGTGCAGAGGATCAGTATGGTGATTCTTGTGAAAAGTGTGGCGCAACTTATAACCCAACAGATTTGAAGGATGTACATTGCTCTGTTTGCGGCGAGCGTAAGCTTGAGACACGCGAGAGTGAGCACATTTTCTTCAACCTAGAGCAGTTTAAGGAATATCTTCGTGCATGGCTTAAGGACCATACAGCAGAGGATGTTGCTAATAAGCTATATGAGTGGTTCGACGAAGGCACAACTCTAATGCCTTGGGATATTTCTCGCGATGCTCCATACTTTGGTTTTGAAATTCCTGATCATCCTGGTAAGTATTTCTATGTTTGGCTTGATGCCCCAGTTGGATATATGGCATCTCTAAAGAATTGGTGCACCAAGAATAATGAAGATTTTGATGCTTGGTGGAATAATCCAGATGCAGAGCTATATCACTTCATCGGTAAGGATATTGTACGCTTCCACTGCTTGTTCTGGCCAGCAATGCTTCATGCAGCAGACTTTAAGGGCCCATCTCAGGTATTCGTACATGGCTTCTTAACAGTTAATGGCAAGAAGATGAGTAAGTCTCGCGGTACATTTATCAGTGCTCGCACATATCTTGATTGCCTAGATCCTGCATTCTTGCGTTATTATTATGCTTGCAAGCTAAATAACACAACAGATGACGTAGATCTAAATCTTGAGGACTTTGTACAGCGTGTTAATAGCGATCTTGTTGGTAAAATTACAAACCTTGCATCACGTGGCGTTCAGATGCTTAATAAGCGCTTAGATGATGGCATGGGTGTAATGGACGAAGAAGGCTTGAAGCTACGTGACGAATTTTTGTCACGCGCAGAGACAATCGCAGCACACTACGAGGCACGTCGTTTCTCTCAAGTGCCAGTTGAGGTATGTCGCCTAGCTGACTTGGCAAATGAGTATTTTGACGCAAAGCAGCCTTGGGCAACAATTAAGACAGATCCAGAGGCAACACGTGTTACTTTGACAAACATCTTGAATCTGTTCCGTATAATGGCAATTTATTTGTCTCCAATTCTTCCTGTATATGCTGAGAAGGCAGCAGCATTGTTTGGAGAGCAGTCATACACATGGGAAGATATCAATAAGAAGTTGGAAAATCAGAAGGTTGCAAAGTACGAGTATTTGGCTAGTCGTGTTCCACCTGAGAAGGTCGAGGAAATGGTTGAGAAGTCAAAGGCTCAGGCAGAGGCAGCAGCTGCAGCAGCAGAACCAGCTCCAGCTCCAGCAGTTCCATTGAAGCCAGAGATTGAATTCCCAGAATTTGATAAAGTAGATATGCGCGTTGCTTTAGTAGAGTCAGCAGGTTTTGTTGAGGGGTCAACTAAACTATTGCAGTTTACTTTGGATTTAGGCCCATTAGGCAAGCGTAATATTTTCTCAGGTATTCGTGCATATTATCCAGACCCACAGGTATTGGTAGGCAAGAAGCTGATTGTTGTTGCAAATCTAAAGGCACGCAAGATGCGCTTCGGTGTTTCTGAGGGTATGATTCTGTCTGCAGGTTCAGAGGAGAATGGCTTTTCTGTACTGACTGTTATGGATGATGCTCAGCCAGGCGACCTTGTTTCTTAATGGCGTAGCCATATGAAGCCATATCCTCCACATATTTTTGCGCAATGGAAACAGAGCCTCTCGTTATTGCGAGAGGCCCAGCAATGCATTGGGGCAAGTGGTCAGGATAAGGC
>JAFPBK010000080.1 GCA_017424105.1 Kiritimatiellia bacterium
ATCAAAAGCAGATTGATTTTCCTTGACAAATACGCCCATCTCAGAATATAGACCAAGAAGATGTGGTGAATCACCCAAACGCTCACCATAAGGTGGGTTCATAATGATAACACCGCGTGCCTCATCATCTTCCTTCTCTGGAATAGTTGTTGCAGCAAAGTCACAAACCTGGAATGTGATGTACTCACTGACACCTGCAACTACTGCATTGCGGCGAGCCTTCTCTACTGCCTCTTCGTCAATATCACTTGCAATAATCTTGCAATTAAGCTCCTTGCGTGTCTGCTTCAGAGCTTCACCACGTAGCTTAAACCACTTTTCTGGCTGGTAGCATACCAGGTGCATAAATGCAAAATTGTCACGTAGGAATGATGGTGGGCAATTGCAAGCCATCAGGGCTGCCTCAATAGCAAATGTTCCGCAGCCACACATTGGATTAACAAATGTGCCCTCACCCTTCCAACCACTGGCCATAATCAAAGCTGCAGCCAAAGACTCACGTACAGGAGCATCTGAGGTTTCTACACGATAGCCACGGCGGCTGATTGAGTCGCCTGTTGTATCAATATAAATTGATGCATCAGAGCCTACCCAATGAAGGAATACGCAAGCTCCAGAACGCTCATTACCACAATTAGGGCGATAGCCATACTTGCTACGCATACGATCAACAATTGCATCCTTTACCTTTAGAGATGCGAAGCGTGTATCGCGAATTGTAGGAGTATCAACAGAGCGATCAATTGAAAAATATCCATTTGGCTCAAGATAATTTTCCCAAGGAATTTGATATATTGAGCGATATAAATCCTCAGGTGTCTTTGCTCTGAATTTATCGAGAGCATAAAGCACGCGATGAGCTGTGCGCAAATGCAAATTTAAGCGCATGCAATCCTCAAGTGTACCTGAAGTTTCTACAGCAAGCTCAGAAACGCGAGAAATCTCAAATCCAAGCGCCTCAATTTCCTCAGCAAGGAAATTTGATACGCCTGAGGAACAGGTAACAACAAGCAGGCTTGGCTGCTCACAAAATGTTAATTCTTTATTATCTTGTTCAGACATAATGCACCTATATATTAAAATTAAGCATTACCACCTGCAATAAAACGCATCAAGCCACCAGCTGCAAGAATTGCCTTCTGGCGATCTGTCAAGCTTGCCTTTGCAACAAAGCTTGTTCCCTTTGTTACATTGCGTACAGTTACTACTCCATCAGCAGCAATAGACTCGCTTAGCTTTTCAAATACTAGCTCATCCTCTGTATCAATGCCATCGTAAGCAGCTGGATCATCAAATACAAATGGAACAATACCAAAGTTAATCAAGTTTGCATTATGGATACGCTCAATGCTCTTAGCAATGATTGCACGGACACCTAGATACATTGGGCAAAGTGCAGCATGCTCACGGCTTGAGCCTTGACCATAGCTATCACCTGCAATAATTACATTGCCAAAACCAGCAGCCTTATTTGCAAGAGTTTTATCGTGGAATTGTGGATCACATGGCTCAAATACATACTTAGCATAAACTGGGATGTTTGAGCGGAACTTCAAGCGAGCACCTGCAGGCATAATGTGGTCAGTTGTAATTTTATCCTCAACCTTGATTGCTGCCTTTGCCTTTAGCTCTGCCTCAAGTGGTGTACCTACTGGAACTGTGCCAATATTTGGACCACGTTGAATCTCTGTATCCTTAACACCCTGACCAGCTGTGTCACGATATAGGAACATTGAATCATCAATCTCAAATTTCTCTGGCATTACAACCTCAGGAATATCCTCTAGGCTACATGGGTCTGTGATATAACCTGTTAGTGCAGCAGCTGCAGCTGTCTCAGGGCTTACAAGATATACCTGAGCTGACTTTGTTCCTGAGCGGCCTTCAAAATTGCGATTGCTTGTACGTAATGAAACAGCATTTGTTCCTGGAGACTGGTGATTACCAATGCAGAAGCCACAAGCATTCTCAAGAATGCGTACGCCTGAAGCAACTAGCTCACCAAGCAAGCCTTCTGCTGCAAGTGCCATAACTACCTGACGTGAGCCGGGAGCAACACCAACAGATACCTCTGGGTGAATCTTCTTGCCCTTCAATAGAAGTGCAACTGTCTTTAGATCACGATATGAAGAATTTGTGCAAGAGCCAATCAATACCTGATTAACCTTCTTACCTGCAAGTGAAGCAATTGAAGCAACATTACCTGGATTATGTGGGCAAGCAGCCATTGGCTCAAGAGTAGAAAGATCTAACTCATAAACCTCCTCATACTTTGCATCCTCGTCTGCAACAAGCTCTACCCAATCCTCACCACGTCCTTGAGACTCAAGGAAGCGCTTTGTTACTTCATCACTTGGGAATACAGAAGTTGTTACACCTAGCTCTGTGCCCATATTTGTAATTGTTGCACGAGAAGGAACATCAAGAGTTGCCACACCTGGGCCAGAATATTCCATTACCTTGCCAACATTACCAGATGAGCCATAGCGCTCTAGCACCTTCAAAATAACATCCTTTGCAGAAACACCTGCGCGTAGCTTACCTGTCAAGCGTACATTTACAACGCGTGGAGCTGCCAAGTAAAATGCGCCACCACCCATTGCAACAGCCACATCAAGGCCACCGGCACCAATTGCTACCATACCAATACCACCACCTGTAGGTGTGTGTGAGTCAGAGCCAATAAGAGTCTTACCTGGCTTACCAAAGCGCTCTAGGTGTAGCTGATGGCAGATACCATTACCTGCGCGAGAATAAACAATACCGTAACGCTTAGCGATGCTCTGCAAATATGCGTGGTCATCAGCATTCTCAAAGCCAACCTGAACAGTATTGTGGTCAACATAGCTAACAGATAGCTCTGTCTTTACTCTGTCAATACCCATGCTTTCAAACTGTAGGTATGCCATTGTACCAGTAGCATCCTGAGTTAATGTCTGATCAATCTTAATTGCAATTTCTGAGCCTGGTGTAAGCTCACCGGAAACAAGGTGAGCAGAAAGAATTTTTTCTGTTACATTCATCGATTATTCCTTTGGTTTTTATTTCAAGGGCGGCTAAAGCTACCTGCTACGATATTCCATGGATAATATCTTGCAGTGTTTGTTTTAAATTGTAAGATGGAGTCCAGCCTGTATGCTCGCGAAGCTTGGAATAGTCAAGTCGCTGAGAAGCATCTGTTGGACGATATAGGGCTGGATCTGTTTCGACAGGTGCATTTGTACCACATAGCTCTTGAAGCATTGCGAGCAACTCACCTATCTTGATACGGGTATCTGTGGTAATATTATAGGCATTACCAGCCTTGCCTTGCTCAATAATGAGGCGATATGCCTTAACAACATCGCGCACATCTGTAAAATCACGAATTGACTCAAGATTGCCAGTGCAAAGCTTATCCTGGCTTCCTGACTTATATGCTAACACCTGCTTAGCAAAGGCAACAGTAGCAAAGCGTGGAGACTGACCTGGACCAGTGTGATTTGCTGGGCGTGCAATCATCACCTCCATACCATAAGAATTGCCATAAGCAAGAACTGCACGCTCCGCTGCCACCTTCGAAATTGCATACATTGAAAGTGGCAACAAAGGTGCATCCTCAGAAATAGGAGCATCTGCAGCATCCATTGATGCAACAGGTCCATACACCTGTGAAGAAGAAACAAACAGCAATCTGCAACCAGACGCATGCTGCCTGATTGCTTCTGCTACATTAACTGTGCCAGCGACATTTACCGAGAGGAGAAATGCCGGATTCTTGTCGCCATCTGGCACAAACGAAATTGCTCCTAAATGCACACATGCTGTAGGTTTTACCTCACGCACTAATGCGCAAAGTTCATCACGATTACACAAATCTGCTTTTTTGTAATTAGGCAAAGCACCTGGTTCTGCAACCACATCTGTTGTGAATACAGTATAGCCATAAGCTTCAAATTCCTTTATCAGGTGGCGCCCTACAAAACCAGCTGCTCCTGTGATAAGAACACGCTGTTCTTTTGCTTCATTTGTTGTAGTCATAATTATGCCCTACTTCTGAGATATTGTAAGCAATATACTTTTTTAGCGAACCAATGCGTCAATGCGCTTCATATCTGCATCGACCATCATTGTAATTAGCTCCTCAAGAGAAGTCTTTGCTTCCCAGCCTAGCTTTGCCTTTGCCTTTGCTGGGTTACCTAGAAGCAGATCTACCTCAGCTGGGCGATAGAAGCGTGGATCCTGAACTACATAATCCTCGTAGTTCAAACCAACATGATCAAATGCAATACGGCACATATCGCGAACAGTTGTTGTGCGACCTGTTGCAACAACATAATCATCTGGAGCATCCTGCTGAAGCATCATCCACATAGCCTCAACATAGTCACCTGAGAAGCCCCAGTCACGCTTAGCATCAATATTACCAAGTGCTAGCTTATCCTGTAGGCCATGCTTAATGCGAGCCACACCATCTGTTACCTTACGTGTAACAAATTCGATACCACGTAGTGGTGACTCATGATTGAAAAGAATACCTGAGCAACCAAAAATATTGAAGCTCTCGCGATAGTTAATTGTCATCCAGTGAGCAAATAGCTTAGAAACACCATATGGGCTGCGTGGGTAGAATGGAGTTGTCTCAGACTGGATATTTTCTTGAACCTTACCAAACATCTCACTTGTTGAAGCCTGATAGAAGCGAGCTTCAGGGCGTACCTGACGAATTGCCTCTAGCACATTAAGTGCACCTAGGCCTGTAGCATCAGCTGTTAGAAGTGGCTGCTCCCAGCTAGTTGCAACAAAGCTCTGAGCACCTAGATTATAAACCTCATCTGGCTTAGATACATTGATTGCTCTGATGATTGATGAAATATCTGTCAAATCACCCTCGATTAGCTTTACCTGATCCTGGATGCCTAGATATTCCAAACGCCATGTTGTTGGTGTACTACGGCGTGCGATAAGACCAGAAACCTCGTAGCCCTTCTCTAGCAATAGCTTTGCTAAGTAAGCGCCATCCTGTCCTGTAATACCTGTAATTAATGCTTTTTTGCTCATTTTCTCCTACTTTCTTAAATGTTATATCTTTAGTTATTAAACATTCCAAATTTCTGCTATGTATTTTACAGCATTTTTAATGCTTTGTCCATCACAACTATGCGATGGCTCAAATACTAATGGTATATCTTTTTTTACCACATCATTGAAAATATCGAATTTCACCATTCCTCCCGGAGGCATTTGGTGATCTGCCATACCCTCTATTACATCATGAATATGCATTCCAGCAATATGTGGTGCAAAGCGTTTTACAATTCCTTTATGATGGATATGGCCTAAATTCTGGCGCACTTGTCCATGCCCAATATCGTGCCAATAGCCTAGAGTCGGATACTCTGTGAAAAGCATATCAAACTCAGGCTCTGATGGAACTCCATCATAGGTTGGTAGATTTTCAAGTGCAAGGGTAATACCTAAACGCTCATATTCAGGAAGAATCTCATCAAGTGCATCGCGCAAAACATCAAGCTGCTTTTCTGCCAACTTCTCGCGCTTATTCATAAGCTTAACCAATGCACGCTCATAGCGACGTGTACCTATATATCCTTTATCAAGGAGAGTTGAAAGCTTATTTACATAGCGGGCAACTGGTATACGCCCAGCATGCATAACAACGACCTTAGCACCTGCCTTTGCAGCGTATTCACCTGTTTCAATAGCTGCAGAGATCCCCTGACGCGGCCCACGGGCATCGCGTAAATCGCAAATAGAAAATAATTCTGGTGTGGGTGTTGCACCATTTTGAATTGGACAAAAAGCATGAAGGCTTGAAATTTTAATTTTTCCTTCCTTCTGCCATTGGATAACAGTTTCAGCGAATGCACGTGGCAGTGCATAGCCCAATTCAACTGTCTCAAATCCAAGAGACAAAATTTCTTCCAGCATAGATTCCGCAGAATCATGCCTATATGAATTCCAATTTGTTGATATCGAATAACGCATAGCTAGGAACCAACTTAATTTTCACCCATTAAAAAACCGATGGGAGACCCTTTCCCCAAATTAAAGAACAAAACCGTCTGTAGCGCGAGATGGTAACCATCTGCACCACAGGCGGTTCTCCTACCTAGTAGCCAAGGTAATTAGATACGTGGCAACTGTGGTGGAAGTGCTGCACGGCGTGCAAGACTGCGAGCACGAGCACGAGCGCGAGCAGACTTTTTACGAGCCTTCTCAGATGGCTTCTCAAAATAACGCTCTGCACGGAGTTGCTTAATGATGCCCTCCTTGTCCATAGCCTTCTTTAGACGCTTAATTGCTTTCTCGATTTGTTCGCCTTTTTTAACTTTGATTATGATCACGCTTAGTCACCTCCTTACATGGTCTGATGCCAATAGTATTTGAAATGCATCATCAACCAATCTGCCTTTCACAAGTACAGATTTGTAAATATTAGCATAATACCCCTCCGAAAGTCAATCACAAACATCATCACACAAAAATAAAAACACAAATTCGTAATGTGTCAAAATTTATGACACCATGAGATAATGGTTCATTACGATATATAGCTAAAAATCCACTATATTGACGAAAATCTATCCATTGTGCTAAACTATATAATTATAAATTTCCCAAATTA
>JAFPBK010000081.1 GCA_017424105.1 Kiritimatiellia bacterium
ACTATGCTTCCATACAAATCGCATCTCTATGGATGAAACTGGCAGGGTAGAGATTAACTCATTTGTTGATAAAATGACACGTGGGCTAATCCCTGAATTTATTAAGGAGTTAGACCCTGCCACAGAAGCAATTTTGGTAAATACTCTTTATTTCTATGCAAATTGGGCAAATCAATTTGATGCAAATAAATCTTATGAGGGCGATTTCTATGTTAAGCCTGAAGAGGCAACAAAAGTTACCTATATGAAGAATTCAGGTCAGTATTTAGTTGCGGAAACAGATTTATATTCAGCAATTACTCTTCCTTATGAACCGATAAATGTTCCAAATGGTAGAAAAATTGCAACAGAAACAGAGATGGTTGTAATTCTTCCAAAGAATAATCAACCAAATACAGCAGCTCTTAAAGATTATTTGAATGCTTTTGTTAATCGTTATTTACCAGAATTTAAATCTGATTATTATGATTTAACTATGCCTAAGTTTGAGATCAATACAGAACTAAAACTTACAGAGGAACTTCAAAAACTTGGCGTTAAAACAGCATTTTCTTCAAAGGCAGATTTTTCAAATCTTTCACCTACACCATTGAGTATTTCTGAAGTATTTCAAAATGTGTCTATTCGTGTAGATGAGAATGGTACTGAAGCAGCTGCAGCTACAGGTATTATGATGATGCGTGCAATGCTTCCACCTCCAGCAAAGCCATTTGTAGTAAACCGTCCATTTGCATTTGTTATTAGTGAGAAAAGCACAAATAGCATTTTGTTTATGGGTACAGTTTGCGAGCCAAAGGCTCCAGTAGCTAAATAAAGGAACCATACAATGTGTGAGACAAATAAGCGTTTGGGATTTGTTGGTGTTATAATTGATAAGAGTGACGATAATGTTTCAATAGTGAATGAGGTGTTGTCGGAATATTCATCAATAATTGTAGGACGCATGGGCATCCCATACAGGGAGCGCGGTTGTGCGGTAATTACTCTTGTTGTAGATGCAACAAATGATGAAATTGGTTCACTTACAGGTAAACTTGGAAATATTGCTGGTGTATCAGTAAAGTCAGCATTAGCAAAGAACTAAAATTAAACTTTACTTTATATAAGAAATTGACTAACCTAAAGGAAATAAGGAGATTAGCCATGACAGTAAAAGAAATTGCAAAAATGATTGATCATACAGTGCTTTCAAATACAGCAACACATGAGACTTTTGTTGAGGCTTGCGAGTTTGCAAAGGCAAACGGATGTGCAAGTGTTTGTATTTGCCCATTTTTTGTGGCAGAGTGTGCAAAACTATTGCAGGGAACAGAGGTGAAGACTTGCACAGTAATTGGCTTCCCACATGGTACACATTCAACAGCCGCTAAGGTTGCTGAAGCAAAGGCAGCAATTGCTGATGGTGCCGAGGAGCTTGATATGGTTGTCAATGTATCAAAGGTTAAGGATGGCGACTGGGGTTATGTGAAGTCTGACATTGCTGCAGTTACATTAGTATCTCATGCAGCTGGTGCAAGCGTTAAGGTTATTTTTGAAAATTGCTTCTTAACAGATGATGAGAAGAAGCAACTATGCCAGATTTGCTCTGAGGTAGGTGTTGATTTTGTTAAGACATCTACTGGCTTTGGTACTGGTGGTGCAACTGCTAAGGATGTACGCCTAATGCGTGATAATTCAAAGCCAGAGGTTCAGGTTAAGGCAGCAGGTGGTATTCGTACACTTGACCAGCTACTTGAAATGTATGAGGCAGGAGCTACTCGCATGGGTTGCTCACGTAGTGCAGCTGTGCTTGAGGAAGCAAAGAAGCGCTTTGGATAATTGGTAGATATTTAACCATATATATGCTTTACAGGTGCGTGTTAAGTTTTTTAACGCGCACCTGTGTTGTATTAAGCGTGATGGCTAAAAGTGCGAAGAAAAGAATCACGAAACACACGAAAAAAGTAAATATTCACTATTGTTTCCTATTCCTATACCTATCACTTTCGTGTATTTCGTGCATTTCGTGGTTCCCAATATCCATCATACGAGCTTTTATATTTGAATGATTTAACCACGAAACACACGAAACACACGAAAAAGTAAATATTTACTATTGTTTCTTTTTCTAATTCCTTTCGTGCCTTTCGTGCCTTTCGTGGTTCCCAATATCCATCACGCTTATTACGCTTTTATTCGGTTTTATTGTTTGTTTACTTTTAATGTGGATATTTGATAAGATTGCTCGTGGATTGCGCAAAGGACGCGGAGGTGCGCTGGGCTCGTGTGATGGCTAAACGTCTAATCGTTCTGGACGGAAGCGAAAGCACAGAGAGCAAAAATAATTAAAAGCGCATTGCGTGAAAATCATAATTCATAAGAGTAATCAGACGCTATGTAAAATTTTGAAATTTAACAGATGTTTTTAAGATGAATAGATTGACTTTTATATGGTGAAAAAGGTAAAATATTGCCTAATAAACTATTATAAACATCAAAGGATATTTTATGAATTGTAAAACTATACTTTTAACCTTGATAGCATTTGCTTTTGTAGGAACAAATGCTGAAATTATTCGTCCATTTGGTCATGTTACTTTAATAGATGAAATTGATTGTACAAATACATCTCCTGCATATCGTAATGCTCGCCACTTTGTTGAGCATCCAATTGGAGGAAGTAAGGTTGAAAATATCTTAGGTCAGCCATGTCTTACAATGCCAATGCATGCAAAGGATACAACCTTTGTAAAGTATCGTATTGGCGAAGGTAAAGGTTTAAAAGCAAATGGCAATTATCTTCTTGTAGTAGAATATCCTGAGGATGTTTCTCGTTCTTGGATTGTTCATAATAAAGCAACAGGTTCTAAACGTGGTTTCTATACAGGTGAATGCTTAGGTGATGCTTGGTATCCAAAATATGTTAGCTGCAACAGTGAATCTTTGGATTTACCTTTGAGTGGTAAATATGAAAAGTGGACAGCTTTGACAACATTACAGGATCGCTTTGGTGATTATACAGAAAGCAATGGTATTGCACATGTTCCTGCTGATGGTTTTGATGTAGTAATTGGTCAATATTCTCAGTATTCAGAGCCACTTTCTGCCGGCTTTGCTGTGAAGCTTATTGCTATTTATGAAGTAAATAATTTTGATTCTGTTAAGGCAAAGATTCATCTTCCTCCTAATAATTTGCCACAGCGTCATTTGTCATGGCGTGAGGAAATGTCAGATGGTGTTATTGGTGGAGAACCAGGTAAGCGTGCAGTTGAGAATTCTCTTGATTGGTTCGACCAGAAGGCACGTCAAATGCTTTTCTTAGGTATGAATACTTATACAAAGGACCTATTTGAGTTTGGTGCTGTTCAGCATTGGGACCCAAATTCATTCAAGCCAAATTGGATGTGGGATGGTCCAAATCGTGGTCTTTGGGAGAAAATCGTTGAATTGATGGGTACCTATGGTTTCTGGGTTTTCCCATATTATGAGTTTGGTGGTCCATTGGGTGGTGATAGGGTTGTTAATGGTAAAAAGGTTAAATCACTTGGTTACCAGAAGCGTGCAAGACCTCTTGGCGTTGACCCTAAAACAGGTAAGGATTTAGAAAATTACACCCATGTTTGGTGGGTAGAGAAATGTAATATTGATATTACTGATCCAGAGGCTATTGAAGACTTTAAGGATGTTATTACAGCATCTGTTATACGCTATAAGGAGAAGGCAAATTTTATGGGTATTTGGCTTCGCCCTAGAATGCAGATACCTATTGGTTTTGCAAAGGAAACAGTTGAGCGTTATAATAGAGAAACAGGTGACCATGCTTCACGCGAGAGCCTACGCAAGAATAAGCAACAACGTGAGAAGTATATTGCTTGGTGGAAGGTTAAGCGTGCTGCATTTATGAATGAGATGCGTAATCACATGCTTGCCAGTGGATTAAAGTCTCCAATCATGCTTTTCCAGACTGCTGGTTCTGAGCCAGGTCCTGGTGTTTCAGGAGAATGGTGTGCATTTACAGATGAAAATAATAAGCAGAAGTGGGTTGATTTGTGGAAGGCTCCTCCATACAATAATTCTAAGGCAATTGCTCGCTCACCAAAAGATATTGCTTCACAGCATCTATATTTGACACAATTGCAGAAGGATGCAAGCTCATGGGGTCATTGGGAGTGGCATCACTGCTCACCAGGTGACGATCCACACAATTATCAGAAGCTAAAAGGAGTATTCTTGTCTCATCCAATTCATCGTTTATTCTCAGCATATGATCCAAAGTCATTTAGTGAATATACAAATGCAGATGGAGGACAAATGCTGGTTCGTCATCACTCATTAAATGAGAATATGAATTACAAAATTGTAATGAAGGATGGCAAAGAGGCTGAGGAGCGCGTGTTTGGTTATGCTATTTGCGACTTTGAACGTGCAGGACGTGCTTGTATGGCTACAGAGGTTACAGCAATGGCTAATGGTAATCCATATTTCATTGGGTATCTATATGGCTCTACATTCTCTCGTGGTTTCCCAATTCCTGTTCGTGAATTTAACACAAACTATCTTGCGCTGCCAGCTGTGCCATCAGAGATTGTACGTGGTGCTTGTGCAGACCCAGAGGTTGTGGTTCGTCGCTACAAGACTCCTTCAAATGGTACTTACTATGCAATTATCCATACTGGCAGAGTACCTAAGAAGCAGGTTAAGATTAATTTCCCAGAGGATGTGCAGAACCTGACTATTATCAATACTGGTCGCAAGATTTCTCGTAATAAGATAGCAATTGATTTGAAGCCTTGGCAGCTATTGTCATTGCACTCAGATAAGTAATTCAGGCAGTGGCAGCAATGCCATTGCTTAAATATGAATATATTTGCTACTTAAAATATAAGTAAAGGAGGTCGTATGAATATCAAATTTACAAAGATGCATGGGGCAGGAAATGATTTTATTATCATTGATGATCGCGCACAAAAATTTGATTTAGATGCGACCTCTTTGATTTCTAAAATATCAGCCAGAGATAAGGGTATTGGCTGCGAAGGTGTATTATTGATTCGCTTAGCAGAGACTTTCTCAGGTAATGATTTCAGGATGATATTTTTTAATCCAGACGGTTCTCGTGTGGGTATGTGTGGCAATGCAGCACGTTGTGTGGCATTGTATGCTTATAAAAATGGTATTGCTGGCGAGTCTCAGCATATTTTGACCGATAGTGGTGTTATTGTAGCAAGCATAAAATCCGCAGAGCCTGGAGCAGAGGTTGTATCAATAAAAATGCCACAGCCATCTTTGCTTGAGGATTATGAGATTGATGGTCGCAAGTATGTATATTTGGATACTGGTGTACCACATGCTGTAACAGTTCTTTCAGAAGAGCTTTCTGCTTTACAAATTCATGAAATTGGTAAAGCAGTCAGATACAATGCTGAACTTTTCCCAAATGGAACAAATGTTGATTTTGTAAGAATTGTTGATACTGCTGCATCAAATTATGTCTTGCGTACATATGAGCGCGGTGTTGAGGCAGAGACTGGTGCATGTGGTACAGGTGCTACTGCATCAGCATTGGTTATGATTGCTCGCAATGGTGGAATTTCGCCTATTCGATTTAAGGTATTATCTGGTGATGTTCTTGAGGTGTCAGCAGAGTATGATTCTGAGAGCAAGCAATTTTCTGATGTTTATTTGACTGGTCCTGCTCGTTTTGTAGCAGAGGGCTCATTTAATCCATCCTGGTATTAAAATCCTACCGACCACGCGTGATGCGAGTGTGATGCGAGTGTGATGGCTAGAAGTGCGAAGAAAAGAACCACGAAACACACGAAACACACGAAAAAAGTAAATATTCACTATTGTTTCCTATTCCTATACCTATCACTTTCGTGTATTTCGTGCATTTCGTGGTTCCCAATATCCATCATACGAGCTTTTATATTTGAATGATTTAACTACGAAACACACAAAAAAAGTAAATATTTACTATTGTTTCTTTTTCTAATTCCTTTCGTGCATTTCGTGGTTCCCAATACCCATCATACGAGCTTTTATATTTGAATGATTTAACCACGAAACACACAAAAAAAGTAAATATTTACTATTGTTTCTTTTTCTAATTCCTTTCGTGCCTTTCGTGCCTTTCGTGCATTTCGTGGTTCCCAATATCCATCACGCTTATTACGCTTTTATTTGGTTTAATTGTTTGTTTACTTTTAATGTGGATATTTGAAAAGATTGCTCGTGTATGGCGCAAAGGACACGGAGGTGCGCTGGGCTTGCGTGGTGGCTAAACGTCTAACGTCTCTCGTCAGACGGGTCTCGTCTCTCGTCTCACGTCTCATGTCCCAGAGCGCGTGTCAACGCGGGAGGGAGTCTCACGTCTCAATGTCTAATCGTCTGGCGGTGGTCGTCTAAGCGTCTTATCGTCTTTGGGTCGTACAACCTTCTAATCGTCTAATCGTCCCGGACGGAAGCGAAAGTGCGAAGATAAAATTTTAGCGCTTAGGGGACCTTGGGGACACAGGAGACCTTGGGGACAGAATTGTTTAAGCGTTAGAAATTGTTGCTCTATTGTCGCAAAGGCTCACTATGTTCTCAATTTTATTCCGCCTTGTACTCGCCAAAGGCTTTAGCTTGCTTTGCACGCTCGCGTCAGAGTCAAAATTTAGTGTAGTGCGTGAGTGGCATAATTGAGGTTTATATTTGACAATATTACTTATTTTTGAGATTATTAAGTAGTTCTATTTCTACAATATAATTATGGTGAGATGTTCTCTGTAAATTGGGTTAAAATATGAAAAATTCAACAGCTGTAAATATGGTAATTGCACAAAGTGGTGGTCCTTCAATGGTTATCAATCAAAGCCTTGTAGGAGCAGTGGTTACCGCTATAAATCAAAAGAAAATTGGTAAAATTTATGGTGCTGTGCATGGTATCGATGGTATTCTGAATGAGAATTTCTTAGATATGCGCCAATATGATGAGAAAAAGCTGATTGGTGTAGCTCAAACTCCTTCTTCTGCACTTGGCAGTGTACGCAAAAAGCCAACAGAAGATGATTGCAAAAAAATCTTTGAAGTGCTAAAGAAATATGACATTGGTTATTTCTTCTATATTGGTGGAAATGATTCTGCAGAGACAGCTCATATTGTCAGCGAAATGGCAAAGAAGCACAAATTCCCACTAAAGTGCTTCCATATTCCAAAAACAATTGATAATGATTTGCGTCAGAATGATCATACTCCTGGCTATGGCAGTGCAGCTCGTTATGTTGCAATGGCTTTTATGGGTGATAATCTTGATAATGTCGCACTGGGTGGTGTGAAGATCAATATCGTGATGGGCCGCCATGCAGGCTTCTTGACAGCAGCATCAGCATTGGCACGTCAGCACGATGATGATGGTCCACATTTGGTTTATCTTCCTGAGGTTGCTTTCTCAATGGATAAGTTCCTAAAGGATATTAAGGCAGTGATGAAGAAGTATAATCGCTGCGTTGTGGCAGTGTCTGAGGGTATTGCAGATAAGTCAGGTAAGCCTATTGCAACACTTTTAGGTGGCACAGAAAAGGATTCACATGGTAATGTGCAGCTAAGTGGTACAGGTGCATTGGGCGATATGCTTGCTCGCGAGATTAAAGCAAAGCTTGGCATTAAGCGTGTACGTGCTGATACCTTTGGTTATATTCAGCGCTCTTTCCCGGGTGTGCCATCATTGTCTGACAGAACTGATGCATTTTCAGTAGGTGAGACAGCAGTGAAGATTGCTGTCGGTGGTAAGTTTGATTGTGGCTCTATTGCAATTAAGCGTCTGCCAGGTAAGAAGTACAAGGTAAAGTATGAGTGCGTTGCACTTAAAGAGGTTGCAGGAAAAACAAAGACAATGCCACGCAGCTTTATCAATCGTGCCGGCAATAATGTAACTCAAGAATTTCTTGATTATGCAGCACCATTAGTAGGCGACTTGCCTAAAATGGAGCGCTTAATCTAAAATTTGTTTAAGCATAAGAAAATGATAGCGACAGCAACAAAAGAAATTCTTGGTGAAGAGGGGTGCCTTAGTGTTATTATGCCTGCCTATAATTTAGGTGGTTGCATTTATGATAACATTTTGGCTACAGCTGCTGAGCTTGCCTCAATTCGCTTTGAGGTTGTTGTTGTTGATGATGGCAGTTCTGATAATACAGCTGAAGAAATTCTCCGTGCTAAGGCAGCACTGCCAAATGGTGTAGTTGTTCCTGTGTTGCTTCGTAAGAACAAAGGTAAGGGTGCTGCTCTTACTGCGGGCTTACATGCTTCTCATGGTAACTACATTATGCTATTGGATGGTGATTTGGACTTGAAGCCATCGCATGTGTGGGGCTTCTTTGATGTAATGAAGCAAACAAATGCTGATGTAGTAATTGGCTCAAAGCTTCATAAAAAATCAAATATAAAGTACCCATTTCGTCGCCGCGTAGCAAGTTTTGTGTATTATTCATTGGTTCGTCTTTTAGTAAAACTGCCAGTGCATGATACACAGACAGGTGCAAAGCTATTCAAACGCGAGGCACTTCAATATGCCTTTGACCGCATGCTTGCAAAGCGTTTTGCCTTTGATTTTGAGGTGTTGACAATTCTTCATAATAAGGGTTACAAGATTGCTGAGGCCCCAGTTGAATTTAATTTTGGCGAAAAAATGGGCTGTCTCACAGCAGCTAATGTAAAAAACGTTATGATTGATACATTAGGTGTATTTTATAGACAACGCTTGCTAAAGTATTATGATTCAGTTGAGGTTTGCCAAATGCCATCACCTTTGCCAGGAGTATCTGTAATTATTGCTTGTCCAAATCATGCAGCATGCCTTGATGAGTGTATAGAGAAGCTTATAGCACAAGAATGGGAAGGCAAGCTTGAGGTAATCATTTTACCTGATGAAGATTTTGAAAAGCCTTCAGCATATCCTGATTTTGTTAAGATTATTCCTACAGGAAAGCTACGCCCGGCAGAGAAGCGTAATATCGGAATAAAGGAAGCACGTTTTGAGTTGTTGGCATTTGTAGATGATGATGCAGCACCACTTAAAGGTTGGCTTGAGCATGCAATACCATATTTTTCAGATGAAACAGTTGTAGGTGTTGGCGGTCCTGCACTTACACCATCCACAGATAGCTTTTTGTCTGCTGCTGGTGGCAGAGTCTATGCTAATATTTTTGTGTCGGGCGGATATCGTCGCCGTTATATTCCAACACGCGTATGCAATGATGATGATTTGCCTAGCTGCAATTTATTTGTTCGCAAGTCGGCTGTTGAGGCAATAGGTGGCTATGATGTACGCTATTGGCCAGGTGAGGATACTCAGCTATGTATGGCACTTACTGAAAATACAGGTAAACGCATTGTGTACGATCCATGGGTTCAGGTAATCCATCATCGCCGAGCATTGTTTTTACCACATTTGCGTCAGGTCTCACGTTATGCAAAGCATCGCGGACATTTTGCGCGACGCGGCTTCAGCACATCCTTCCGTTTATGCTACATGGTGCCTACAGCTTTTGTATTAGGCGTAATTTTAGGTGGGGCAGTGGTTGCAGTTGCAGGGCTGGCTTGGTTGACTTGGATATATGCAGCTTGCTGTGGTTTGTATTTGCTGCTTACTTTGTTTAGCTCATTTTCATTTAATCCAATTATGTGGTTGGCAACGTGGCTTGGCGTAATTGCAACACATTTTGCTTATGGCATAAATTTTGCCTATGGTTGGTTTGCACCAGGCATGGAGACAGAGGTGAAATCCTTTGATCATTTTGGAGACTCTGCCACAAAATCTGATAATTTAAATAACGACAGGAATCAAGACTAATGAAGCTACTAATCGGATATGTTCCATTGATTTCAGAAAAGGGCGTGCCTTTGCTTTCGCAGAATCGCCAATTCCAGTGGTTTTCTAAGCCTACCTATGTTTATCCAATGGTACCTGCATCAGCAGCAACATTGCTCAAGAGCCTAGGACATGATGTGCATTGGCTTGATGGTATTGCAGAAGGACTGACAGAAGAGGAATTCCAGAAGCGATATGTTGAGTTAGGTGCAGATTTGTTTTTGTTAGAAACAAAGACACCAGTAATCAAGCAAACATGGGCTGCTATTGATAAACTTAAGGAGCTTGCTCCTTCTACAAAAATTGTGCTATGTGGTGACCATGTTACAGCAATGCCAGAGGAAACTCTCAATAATTGCAAGGTTGACTATATTCTTCTTGGTGGAGATTATGATTTTTCATTACGTGCTCTTGTAGAAACAATAGAGGCAGGTTTGCAGCCTCCTGCTGGCTTTATGTGGCACGGTGAGAATGGCGAAATTTGTGGTGAAAAAACATTTGGCAATGCAAAGAATGATTTGAACACACTGCCACCAATTGACAGAGAGCTTACCAAGTGGGAACTTTATAGCAAAGAAAATGGCAATTTCCGCTATACACCAGGTACTTATACAATGGTGGGACGCGATTGCTGGTGGGGTAAATGTAAATTCTGCTCATGGACCACAATTTACCCAGAGTGGCGCACTCGTACTCCACAAAGCCTTTTAGATGAAATTGGCGATATTATTGAAAAATATCATGTAAAAGAGATATTTGATGATACAGGCTGTTTCCCTGCAGGTGCTTGGTTACGCGAATTTTGCGAGGGAATGATTGCACGAGGATACAACAAGAAAGTAATTCTTGGTTGCAATATGATTCCTGGTGCCGTGGATTTTGATCTGTATAAACTTATGGCAAAGGCAGGCTTTAAGTTTGTTTTGTTCGGTCTGGAGTCTGCCTCAGAAGCAACACTTGACAGAATACGCAAATGCCCTAAAGCAAAGGCTATTGAGGAATCAATGGCATTAGCACATAAGGCGGGGTTGCGTCCACACGTTACTTGCATGGTAGGTTATCCATGGGAAACTCTTGAAGAGGCAAAGCAAACCATTGCCATGACAAAGCGTATGTTTGATAAAGGTAGCATTGATACGCTTCAAGGAACAATTGTAATGCCATATCCAGGCACACCTTTGTTTAAGGAATGTGAGGAGAATGGTTGGTTGCGTACTCGTGATTGGGAGCGCTATGATATGCGAGAACCAATTATGAAGTGTGATATTCCAGATGAAGAACTGTTTTCTTTGATTCGCGGGCTTTATACATCATTTATTTCGCCTCGTTTTATTTGGCGACAAATCATTTCTATACGAAATTGGCGTTATTTTGCATTTCTTTGGCGTGCAGGGCTAAGAGTTCTAGGGCATTTGCTTGACTTTAAGGCAAAAAAGTAGCAAAATATTAAATAAGTTTTGTTTTTTGTGATTTAGATTCGGTTTGTTGAAGTTTTTATTGAATCTAAATCGATAAAAGAAGGATAAAAAGTGAACGAAGAAGTTAAAGATCTACCAGAGATTCTAGAAAATACAATTTTTATAGCACCTCTTAAGGCAACAACAAAGGACGGAGTTCTTGCTGAGTTGTCTGATGCATTGGTAGAGCGTGGTGCAATTTCAGCTGAATCCCGTAATGCTATTTATACAGCATTGAAGGAACGCGAAGAGAAAATGTCAACAGGTATGCAGTATGGAATAGCAATTCCACATGCAAAGTCAGATTTGGTTTCAAGTTTGATTACAATGATTGCAATTTCTCCAAATGGAATTGATTTTGATTCTCTTGATGGAGATTCATCAACAATATTTGTTGCAACGTTGAGTCCGACAGCAGATACAAATTCTCACATTAAGTTTTTAGCTGAAGTAAGCAGAAATCTTTCTAGCAAGAAGCTACGAGAAAAGCTATTGAAGGCAACAACTCGAGAAGAGATGAAGGCTGCAATCTGCGAATAGTAAGAGGCGTGGGCGAAAGCTCACGCTTTTTTCGTATATGAGCATGGTGGCTAGCGAGTGTGGTGGCTAGCGTGGTGGCTAGAAGTGCGAAGATGAAGGGACGCAGAGGGCGCAAAGGACGCGGAGGTGCGCTGGGCTTGCGTGGTGGCTTGTGTGATGGCTTTGGGTGATACGCCAGCGCTTGTTGTTGGCTGTTGTTGCTCTCGTTGGAACAACGCCAACTGCCAATCGCTAGCGTGTACGGCCCACAAGATTATTGAGTATGGGAGCGTACGTAAGTGTGATGGCTAGAAGTGCGAAGAAAGGTACAGGATTATAGGATTGCGCAGGATTTTTGCGGATGCTGTGGCTAGGTGCTGTGCATGTGGTGGGCGTGATTCAATTATCTCGGAGCAGCCAGGCGTCGTCCTGGCTGGAGCACCAAGATGATTTTTCAGGATTTACGTGTAGTGGCTATCGCGAGCGTGGTGCAAGCGTGGTGCACGAGGTAGTATCGTAGCATACCAGGCTCTGCCCTGGTATGTGCACCAAAATGATTTCGCAGGATTTACGTGTGTTGGCTGGCGCGATATTTGAGTTATAGCTTGCCAATGAGGCGTAGTAGAGCATCAAGTGTTGTGGCAGGGTGTGGTGGACAGCCAGGTATATACAAATCTGGCTTGAATTTCTCCATTACCTCTGGTGCTGTCTCCGGACTCTCTGCATAGATGCCTCCAGATATTGCACAAGCACCACAAGCAATTGTTACATTTGGCTCTGGCATTGCAGCATGTGTCTTCTCTAATGCTAATGCCATGTTCTTTGATACTGGTCCTGTAACCAGTATGCCGTCAGCATGACGAGGAGATGCCATAACATTTATGCCAAAACGCCCCATATCCCATGCTAATGTGCCTAATACGTTGAAATCTAATTCACATGCAGCACAACCACCTGCTGATACCTCACGAAGCTTTAATGAATTTTTGTATAGCTTTACAATCTCTTTTGGAGGTGTTAGCTGTACAGTTGTCTCATTTGGATTATCAAATGGATTTTTGTCTCCGGCATGAATAATTAAATCTTCGCGACGAAATGCGGCGAGTCGCCAATCTTTAGTAAATTTAATCTTTGGACAAACTGATGCACATTTACCACAAAATATGCACTTACCCATATCTAAGCAAAGCTTACCATTCTCGCATGAAATAGCTCCAGTAGGGCATGCGCTTGCTGCAATCTTTGCATCTGCCTCACCAGCATCTGCAGCAATTTCTGGGCGTCCCATAAAGTTGTCAGGAAGCTTAGGCTCTCCCTTTAGTGGGAATTTACCGGTTTTGTAGCCTTGCTTAAATCTTGCTAATATTGCTTTAAACATAAATTGTCTCCTTATAGGTCTGTACCACAGTATGAAAGGTTGAAGCTCTTGTTACAGATTGGGAAGTTGGAAATCTGCTCATTGCGTAATGCATAAGCCAGACCAAACCAATTGCGGAAAGATGGATCAGTAATCTTATAGCGAGCAAAACGACCATTTTCATTAGTAATTGCTACATGGACTAGCTCGCCACGCCATGCTTCAGTAACTGAGATTGCCATGCTGTCTGCTGCTAATTCAGGCAGAGCAGTAAGATAATCTGTCTGAGCATCAAGTGATTTACCTTCTGCAATGAATTCCTCAAGAAGTTTGAAGATGATGTTGTGAGATGCTTCAAGCTCTTTGTAGCGAATTAAAGCGCGAGAAAATACATCGCCTGATGGATTTGTAATTGCGGTATAGCAATCGTATGAATTGCCTAGAGCTGGAAGTGGGTAATCAACGCGTGCATCATTTGCAATACCTGAAGCACGACCAGCAGAGCCTGTTAAGCCAATTTCTTTTGCTGCTTCTGTAGGTACGATACCTGTGTTTTCAAGTCGATCCAGTGCAGATGGCTCATCAAAAAGAAGCTTCAAAGCATTATCCAAGTCTGCCTTTACAGTCTTAGCCCATGCAAGAATTTTTTCTGCCTGAGCCACGTTCATACCTAGGCGGGAACCAAATGGAAGAAGAATGCTTCTTCCAAAGCGATTGCCTGCAAGCTCAGCTGTCATATTTAGATATTCACCACGGATGCGTCCACAATATGACATTGTTGGGAGGTAAGCAACATCACCGGCAAGTGCACCAAGATCACCTACGTGATTTGCAATGCGCTCTAGCTCAAGTAATATTGTGTTTAGTGTTGCATTTGCTTTTGAAGGTTTGCTCTGCTGTGAGGATAGTGCTTCAATAGCAGATGTATAGCTTAGAGCATGTGCGATTGAGCTGTCTCCGGCTGTAGTTTCAAGAATGTGCTGAGAGGCCAGTGTTGGACCATTCATTAAAAGCTTTTCAACTGCGCGATGCTGATAGCCTAGAGAGATTTCCAAGTGATAAACATCTTCGCCCATGCATTGAAAACGGAAGTGGCCAGGCTCAATAACGCCAGCATGTACAGGACCAACTGCTACCTCATGAGTTTCTTCACCATCCATTGTGAAGTAGTCTGTTACGCATGGAACAATTGGGTCTGTTTCCTTGCGATCCCATGCATCATGACCAATGTGCCATGAGCGATGGAAGCGAATTGGCTTCAGCCATGGGTGGCCTTGTGGAACAATGCCATATTGCTCTGCGATTTCACGCTCAAACCAGCTTAGCTGGCTTAGGTCATTAGATAGGGAAGGATATTCGTAGCCAACACCTGTTGATGTTACAAGAAATGCATGCTTTTCTTTGTCGCCAATAATTGCATAAAGCGTAAATTGAGTTGGTGCAGAAATTGGGTTCTGCTTTACAAATAGAGATATGATGTGACGAGCATCTTCTTTTGTTGCTTCCAGCAGTGCTCCTTTAAATGCATCATAATTCAACAGAGGAATTTCTGCTAATTTTATTGCAGTAGCATTTTTTGCTTCAATAAATAAATTGTTCATTTTAATTACTCCAATTCAATATGCTATGTGCATTAGTTAAAAAGCATTGTTATAAATGCAAGAATGCTTACAATAAATAGGAATGACATAGCCATCAGAGGTGTTGCAATAACGCCCTTTGGCAGCTTGCGTGGCTCAGTAATTGAGTCTTCAATATCACCTGGCACACCATTTGCCATGCGAACACCAACATTCATCATGCCTGCGAATACAACGAACAAGAAAAGAAGAGTAGCGCAAGCTACAAATAGTGGTGCATTCAGAACAAGATAAAGCTCAGGATAGAATATTAGTGATGGAGGGCATGCAGTAATCAAAAACAGCCCTAGGAACCAAAGCTTACCTGTAGTTGGCATTGTCTTGTATAAACCACGTACTGCTGTGATTGCGCGTGTTCCATATGCAAGAAGGATATTTCCTGCTGTAAGGAATAGTGTCATCTTTGTTAAAGAATGCGCAAATAGGTGGATGAACAAAACTGGTAGCAGACCTTTTTTAGATCCATCGCCTAATAAGATGATTGCTGTAAGAATCAAAATTAAGCCCATATGCTCAACGCTTGAATAAGCAAGCATTCGATTAAAGTCGCACTGTTTAACAATGAATATGCCTGCTACAGCTACGGAGAGAATACCGATTGCAAACATCAGGTTTTGGCAGAATGGCGCAATATCAGCAGGAACTAGCTCTGTGAAACGATAAATTGCCATAAATGAGCAGTTGATTAAAGCACCAGAAAGTAATGCAGAAACCATTGCTGGGGATTCACTGTAAGCATCTGGAAGCCATGTATGGAATGGGGCAAGACCCATCTTTGTACCATAGCCTGCTAATGCAAGTATAAATGCAGCCTTAAACCATCCACTGTTAAAGTTTGCTGTCTTAAGGTATGCAAGGCTTAGGATTGGATCACCATGTGAAGCTCCAATAATTGAATGAATAAGGAGCATTGTGCCAAAAAGTGCTATACTGATACCTACTGAGCAAATCAATAGATACTTCCACATAGCTTCCAGACTTGCCTTTGTTCGATTGTAGCAAATCAGAGGAGCGCTTACCAATGTTGTTGCTTCAATAGAAACCCATGTCAGAGCAAGATTCTGAGAAAGAATTACCAGTGACATAGAACCAAGTAATGCCGACATAAAGCAGTAAAACACATTTAATGGCATAGGTTCGGAACGTCCATTGCCTCCATCCAGTTTCTTTGCAACAGGTATCCATGCAATTGAATGGATTGTGCAGAAGATGAACAGAGTAGAAGTAATAGCCAGAACAATCCAACTGAGTGTGTCATAACCAAGTAGTGTTGGGTTTTCTATTGTGCTTGTTAGAACAAGCTTTGCATTTTTATTGAAGAATAACAATAGAATTACGCAAAGAGCATGTGTTCCTGCAGCTATTAGAACAAGCTTTCGGGCTAATGCTTCATTTTTCTTGCAGAAATAGATTGCTAGTGCAAAGATAAATGGAAGGATAATTGTTAAATATGATAGCATGGCTTCACCTACTTCTGTTTGCTATGATCATAATCGCCAAGCTGATTTAGGCGGTCTGAATCAATATGAGAAAATTCACGGTTGATGTTAAATACAGTAATGCCCATGATGAATACAAGAACTAATACGTCAAGTAAGATGCCGAGCTCAATGATAAAGCCATATTCAATGCCAATACCATTGCCAAAAACAGAAATTCCATTTTCAAACATCAAGAAACCAAGTGCTTGTGTGATTGCCTTGCGTCGTGCAATAATCATAAACAAGCCCGCACCAATAGTTGAGAGTGCTGTAGGTGTTGTGAATCTGCAAATATCAGTTGCTGGGGCATTCATGAATTTAGAGAAGTAGAATGCTGCAACAATAACGATAAGCATTATAAATACAGATGCGGCATAACCAACAAGTGGTTCCAGCTCGCGTTTAATTGCAGATTGGCGCATGGCCTTTGACAATAGGAATGGGAGAAGCATACCTTTGATACCTGCATTAACAAGAGATGTAATCCATAGCTGTAATGAAGGTGAGCCATTTGCCCAATTCCAGATAAACAGAGGGAGTAAACCTACTGCGATACCTTGAAGTGCTGTAATCTTGATACAGTGGAACAGTCTGCTGGATGCTACCAAAACTATATCGGTAAGCAATATTATTGCTAATATAATTTCAATTGAATTTGTAATCATAATTAAAGCTTCTTTGTTGAAAGATTAGTATCTGAAAATTGAGTGTAGTAAAATTGCGATTAAAGCAATTGTGAATGCGCTTAAAATAAGTTGAGGTATCTTTACGAAGCGTGCTCGTGCAAGAATAGATTCAACGACACCAATAAATGCACCAATAACAATTATGCCGATAATATAGCAACAAACAGTTATAAAGCCATTAAAGATAAACTTTGGAAGAATCAGCATTACTAAGAAGCCACTCATTGTCCAAAGCTTCAGTGCTGCTGCGTAGTGGATAATAGCTAAATCTGGGCCTGCATTATCAAGAATCATTGCCTCGTGAATCATTGTTAATTCAAGGTGTGTTTCCGGATCATCAAATGGTACGCGGCAATTTTCACAAAGTAACACAATTAAGAATGCTAATGTGATGAGCAATAGAGGTGTGATTGCTAATCCAACTCCTGTGTTTGCGATAGAAACTGCTTGTAGCAAATCCAAAGAGAAGCCACCAGTTGAAATCAGAGCAAGGAATGTTATGATTGTGAAAATAACTAGCTCAACAATTGCAGAGAACTGAGCTTCGCGTGAGGCACCCATTCCTTCAAATGCAGAGCCTGTGTCAAGAGCAGCAAAAATTGTAGCGATTCTTCCTAAACCAAACAGGTAGAAGAAAAGAATAATATCTCCCTCAAAGCCAAGTGGTGAAGGGTAGCCTGCGATAGGCATCAAAGCAGAAGCTACAACAATAGCTGTCAGATTTACAATAGGGCAAATCTCCATAATAATTGTGGAGGTGTTGCTAAGGATTCTATCCTTCTTTAGTAACTTGAAAATATCAAAGTAAAGCTGTAGAAGGCGTGGACCTTTGCGTCCTGCAAAAAATGCTTTTACTTTGTTAATGATACCTACTAGCAGAGGTGCTGCAACTAATGATATTAGAAAATAAATAAACCAGTACATAAAATTATCCTTCTTCTTAGAATGCAAAGCCCCAAATTAACATTATCAAAATAGCGATAACCATAACTAAAATGTAGAAATGGAGAGAACCGGATTGCAGTTCATGAAGCTTATTAAAGATTTTTGATAAGCACTTAAAGATTGGATCCCAGAACAGACCTGTGCCAGCATCTTTTGTTTCAATGCTATAGTTTGCTTCTTTAGGGAACAGATTTGATTTTACACGTGTAATCTTACGGATGCTTCTTAGGAAAGGAGAGAAGAAGTCAACAAGAGGCTGAGCAAATGCTGTGCCTGTGTACTCCATACGAGCTGTAGGCTTTGCATAGCCGCAGTCCCATGTTGGACCACGTCTGATTTTTCTTCCACCAGGCAGAATGTAGTTGTGCACGAAATAGAACAATCCGAAAACCATGTATAGTAGGACAATTATCATTACAGCGCAATTTAGAATCTGAACATTGCCCATAAAAGTAGGGTGACCGAATGCGTTGTTAATAGCTCTGAAAATAAGAGGAGCTAAGAATGTAGCTGGAATAGTGAGAAGAGTTAAGATAACTACAGGAATCGTCATAAAAGGAGAGCCGTCTGTTGCTTTTTCAGCTTTTTCGGTTCTTGGCTCACCCATAAAGCAAGCACCAAAGCATTTAGAAAATGCTGCACATGCAAGACCACCGGTTAGAGCAAGTATAATAGCAATTGTTGCTGAGATAGCAGCGATGCATGTGTTGCCATAGATTACACCATAAAATGCAGCAACATAAATTAGAAGCTCGCCGATAAATCCATTTAGAGGAGGAATGCCACAAATACCTACTGAATTTATTGCAAAGCAGCGACCAATGATTGGCATGCGCTTCATTAGTCCGCCGAGCTCTTCCATATTAAGAGTACCTGTCTGCTTATAGATAGAACCAGCAGATAAGAATAATCCACCCTTTAGAATTGAGTGATTGATTATGTGGTATATTGCACCTGCAAGAGCTAAGTAACAACTCTGTAAACATGCACCATATCCAATAGTAATGAAATACAAGCCCAATGCCATAGAAATAATGCCCATGTTTTCTATACTTGAGAAGGCGAGCAGTGTTTTGATATTACGTTGAGCAAGTGCAAACAGGATGCCACCAACAGATCCGATTATGCCCAAAGTAACAAGTATATAGCCAATAAGAGAATAGTGGTCGCGACCAAATATGGTGCCACACAATAGTATTCCAAATACGCCTAGATTAAGCATTGCACCTGACATTAGAGCAGATACAGGAGCAGGTGCTGCAGGGTGTGCTTGTGGCAGCCATACATGAAGGATAGGGAAACCTACTTTTAGACCAAAGCCGATTAGCATGAATATGATGCATAGGATTGGATAAGAATTTGCTGAAGCAAACATAAGCATAAGGAATGCGGCACCAGCATTTGACGCAAGCATATATGTCCAAAATGCACGCTGGCTTAGCTTGGATTTAGTGTCAAAGCCTACAAGACCTGCGCTTGCCAAGCTCATCATTTCCCAGGAAAGCAATGCGCTGATAATATTTTGGTTGATGAATTGTTCAAGAACAGAGAACATTCCAAAAATAGTTAGAAAATACAAAGCCCAATAAAGTCCGCGTTTGTGTTCCCAGTGTCCACGCAGATAGCCAATTGAATGGATAGCACCAGCGATACCTAAGATGATAATAGGGATTGCAAAGAAATTTGTAACCGTTTGATAGTTTGCTTCGCTAAATAATCTTTGAATCATAATGCAAGCAATTGATGCACAAAGTGTGATTACAGAACCTGCACCAAATATGTTTACCAAACGAGAATTTTTATTTATGGCTAATGGTATAAATACGCCACAAATAATGAGTATAATTGTTGTAATGAGCATATTATTTCCTTTGAAATTTGAAATTGGCAAAAAATTTTACTCTTATCTTTATATAGTATAAAGTAAAAAATATAAAAAAAATGCGTTTTTGTGAGTTTTTTTTACATAGTTCCTTAATCTCGTATATCAGAGAGGCAAATTAGCGAGTAGAGGGGTGAGAGATTAATATAATTTGGGTGCATGCTTAACTGTGGTGTATGGCACCTACGCCTTGCATACGATGTGGTGGCTAGAAGTGCGAAGTTTTTGACAGGATTAACTATAATTTGGATTGGATTTTTGCGGATGCTGCGTTAGTGTGGTGGCTTGCGTGGTGGCTAGGTGCTGTGCATGTGGTGGGCGTGATTCAATTATCTCGGAGCAGCCAGGCGTCGTCCTAGCTGGAGCACCAAGATGATTTCGCAGGATTAACGTGTATTGG
>JAFPBK010000082.1 GCA_017424105.1 Kiritimatiellia bacterium
CCCGTCTGACGAGAGACGTTAGACGTTGAGACTCCAATTTAATCTAGTGAATAGTGATTAGTGAATAACGAATAGATTAGGTAAAAGATAAAAAATAAAAAAGTCTTATCGTCTAAACGTCTTATTGTCTATTCAACGTCTAAACGTCTCTCGTCTGGTCGGAAAGGTTGTCTAACGTCTCTCGTCTAACGTCTCTCGTCTCATGTCCTATGCATGTCAATGCAGGAGGGAGCGTGTCAACGGAGGAATGGACGCGTGTCAACGCGGAAGTGGCGGTGTCTCTCGTCTAAACGTCTCTCGTCTGGTCGGAAAGGTTGTCTAACGTCTCTCGTCGTTCAATCGTCTAAACGTCTAAACGTCCCTATAATTTAAGTGTTTTTACGCAATGCGTGCGTGCAAAGCACGCCAAAGCCTTTGGCGAGTACGCCACGCCAAAGCTATCGCTTGGCTCGCACGTTTAGGAAAAGCGAGAGGAGCATGTCGCGATTGCGACAGCACCTCTCGCAACGGAAGTATAATCGGTTTATTTTAGTTAAATAAAAAAAATCAGATTTAATATAATATTTAGAAATAAACCTTTTATTCTTCGGTTGCTGGAGGTGCGCTGAACGATAGAGAAGCGCTCCTCCAGCCCTTTCATAACGTGCCAGCAAAAATGCGTTGCATTTTGCGTGGCGTACTCAGAAGAGGCTTTGGCGCAGCGCGCTCGCGTAAGCGTTAAACTCTGTGCAGCACGGGGACGTACTGCACCCCAGTTATTCTGTAAGACGGGGACGTACTACACCCCAGTTAAACACACTCCTTTAAATATTTTTATCTTAACTATCCGTGATTCACTATTAGTTATTCACTAATTCAGCGTACGCTCCCATACTCAATTATCTTGTGGGCCGTACATGCTAGCGATTGGCAGTTGGCGTTGCTCCAACGAGAGCAACACTCGCAAACAACAAGCGCTGGCGTATCACCCAGAACCACCACGCAAGCCATCACACGAGCTCAGCGCACCTCCGCGTCCTTTGCGCTCTCTGCGTCCCTTCCCTTCGCACTTTTAGCCACACGCTTACATAGACAAGACGGCGTGCGCACTAAACTATTCAAGCAGTGCTTGAAATTTGGAATTATGAATTTCTTTGGGTATAGATTTGCTTGCCTAGCTTATGAATAATTGCAAGCTTTTCTTCTATTGTACCAGCATTGCTTAAACCAGCATTTGTGCTTGTTTCAAGGCAACGTAAACCACGACGCAAATGTCCTGATATGTCTGCCCAACCAAGATCTTGAGCAATTCCTAACACTGCCACATTTAAGATACCAATCTGGTTTGAGCCTCTGTAAATATCGCCCCAGCTGCCACGCTCTGTTTGATTACTGCGAATATAACCCAATGCAGCATCCAGCGGTGTAAACAATTCAGGATAAGCGCCTGTTTCGTATAGCTTAACAAGAGTAAGCGTAGCCATTGAGTGGTTGTAATTTTCTTCGGCACCAGTAAGCACATCACCAAAGAAACCATTTGTCTTTTGATTCTGCACTAATAGCTCTGCTAAATGTGCAAATTGGGAATCTGTTGCTTCAAGCTCATTAGATTCAAGCTTTTGCAGTAGTGCAACAACATCATAAATTGACATTGTTGGAGCTGACTCTGCCACAACTGTCTCAATTGGAGCAACCTTTGGCTCAACACTGGCAAATTGTTCAATAGCTTCTGAACTTGGTTGAGACATATAGAATCCTAAACCAATACAAAGAGCTATTGCTGCTGCTCCAACACCTATTCCAGAATAAAGCATACGCTTATAAAGCTGCTGAGTAATTGCTCGCTCATGCTTTATAGCTGACATCACTTTTTCTGAAATATCTGTAAATTGCTCCTCAGGAACTGCCTGCAACTTAGATATTATATCATTGTAGCTTGATAAATCTTCTTTTTCTTGGTTAGCGTTTTCCATGACACACCTCGCCTACTTATCTGTCTTAGTAAGATATGCTTTTATACGCTCAAGACCAACGGATACTCGCGATTTGATGGTACCAAGTGGCACTCCCAATATTTCAGCTGCCTCTTGATAAGCCATACCTTGCATCACAACAAGTACAATAGTCTCTCTTAAAGCAGGAGAAAGTGTTGCCAGTGCTGCCAGTACATCATCACTCTCGCCAGTATGCTCATTTGGCTTTTCGTATTGTGGTGCTTCCTCTCCATACTTTTCCAGCAAAGCAGCTTGGCGTTCTTGCTTTCTAATATGATCTATCATTACCTGACGGGCAAGCAGATAAAGAAAGGTTGTGAACTTTGCCTTTGCTTCATAAGTGGAGCGAACACGATACAACTTGAGAAAAGTCTCTTGCGCCATATCTTCTATGTCTGTATAAACGCCACAGCGACGAAAAAAGTTCATTAAAGAATTCTGATGTTTTTTTACAAGTATAGAAAAGGCATCCAGCTCGCCTGCTTTGGCTGCTAGCATTAGGGAGACATCCTCCTCTGCTGATTTATCAATATCCTTTTCCATTGGCATCAATATAATTTCAAAACATCATCTTTTATTTTTGGTGCAGCTACTTCTAAAAACATAATTGCTGTGGTCAAGTCAAAACAATTGACCTAACCATAGCAAATTAAAGTATTAAATCTCAAACACTTGCTTAGCGAGGTGTCAAGATTTCTGCACCAGTGGCTGTTACTGCAACCATATGCTCGAAGTGAGCTGCTGGCTTCTTATCGCGAGTAACAACTGTCCATCCATCACTTAATGTTTTAACGTGACGAACGCCTAGGTTAAGCATTGGCTCAATACAGATAACCATGCCCTCTTTGAGAAGAGGACCGCGACCTGCCAAACCATAGTTTGGAACTGGAGGATCCTCATGCATTGCGGCACCACATCCATGGCCTACATACTCGCGAACAATACCTAAATGAGCGGAATTTGCGACCTTCTCTACTGCGTGAGAAACATCACCGAGTCTGACACCTGGCTTAATTACTGCGATAGCTGCTGCAAGAGCTTCCTCTGTCTTGGTTACAAGACGAATAACATCAGGATCTGTTACTCCAACCATTACAGTCTTTGCATTATCGCCAACATAGCCATTATACCAAACACCTACATCAATACTTACAACATCGCCTTCTTTGACTACCTGTGGACCAGGTATACCATGAATAACAACCTCGTTAATAGAGATACAGGTTTGTGCAGGATAGCCATAATAGCCAAGAAATGCACTCTTTACTCCCAATGACTCCATTGTAGAAAGTGCAATATCATCCAGCTGCTTAGTTGTGATACCTGGAACTACAGCATCGCAGGTCACACGCAACACTTCTGCTGCGATGCGGCCTGCTTGACGCATAATTTCCAACTCCTGAGGAGTTTTAATTTTAATATCCATCGGCTATTACTTTACAATATGAGCACCTTCAGAGCACTTGATTGTGCGGATATCGCAGCGCTGGCTGAACTTGTTAGCATATACATGATGCAATGCATTAGCTGCAGCATCTGCATCTTCTACCTTAACCATCACTACAACACTGCCACCAAAGCCACCGCCTGACAAGCGTGCACCAAGTACACCTGGGATAGCCTTTGCACCATCAACTAGCACATCTAGCTCTGGGCATGAGTTCTCAAAGTAATTTCTTGAGCTTGCATGAGACTCAAACATTAGCTTACCAAAGCCCTCAAGATCATTGTTGCGCAATAGCTCAATAGCTGTTAGCACGCGATCATCCTCACCAATTGGGTGAGCACTGCGCTTTGCAACTAGAGGCTCCATATCATCCTTATGCTTTAGCCACTCCAACCAAGTAACATCGCGTAGTGCTGTTACAGGGTGATCCAAAGCAGAAGCAAAGTATGCAGCTGCCTGCTCGCACTTTTGACGGCGCTCATTATATGCACCATCTACTAGAGCATGTTTTGCATTTGTATTGCACATTAGGAAGCAAACATCTGAGCTGATATTTACATTCTTGATATCGAATGTACGGAAATCGCTCCAAACAAGAGCATCCTTAAAGCCATAAATGCTTGATACCTGATCTAGCAAGCCACATTTTACGCCAGCATATTCATGCTCAGACTTCTGACCAATCTTTGCAAGATCCAGCTTGCTTACTTCAATTCCATAAAACTTTGAGAAAGCAAGACCAGCTGCAACCTCAAGAGCTGCAGAACTGGACAAACCAGAACCTAGTGGGATATTACCTAAGAACATTGCCTTGAAGCCACGAGTTGCTGGCTTTAGCTTATTGAAGCCTGCTAGCACGCCCTTAACATAGTTTGACCACATATATTCACGAGATACTGTTGGAGCGGCCGCATCAAATGTTGCCTCCTCCATAACGTCGCCAGCAGTCAAGAATGCCTCTGTGCCCTCACCTTCTGTAGAAGCAATAGCAAAGAAAGTACCATAGTTAATTGCTGCAGAAAGCACATAGCCCTCATTGTAGTCAGTATGGTTACCTAGAATCTCTACGCGACCTGGTGCATAAGATACAACCTCAGGCTCAACACCATACTTTGCTACGAACTTATTGACTAGAATGTCATAAACACTCTTATTTACAATTTCTTTATCCATAAGTATTATCCTCTAATGATTGCTAGCACTTCATCGCGCTTTGCTTCCATCATTTCCTTTGTTTTTGCTTCAAGATTTAGGCGAATCAATGGCTCTGTGTTAGAGCAACGAACATTGAACCACCAATCCTCAAATTCTACGCTGATACCATCAAGATCGAACTCCTTGCCATCTTTACCATAAGTTTCCTTAAGCTGAGCAAGAACCTTATCTGCTACCTCCTTAGAAGCAAGGCGAGTATTGATTTCACCGCTAGCAAAGTAACGCATAATTGGCTTAATCATTTCAGAAAGTGGCTTGTCTGACTTGCTTACGATATTTGCAAGAGAAATTGTTGCCATAGCAGAGCTTTCTGCAGTTGAATTTGCCTTGAAGTAGTAGTGACCACTTAGCTCACCTGCAAATACTGCATTGTTCTCGCGCATCTGGCTCTTAATAAATGCATGACCAACACGGCTCATCATTGGAACACCACCAGCCTCTTGGATTACTTCCTTAACAGCCCATGAGCTACGTAGATCGTAGAAAATTACAGCACCAGGATTTGTTGCAAGAATATCCTGAGCGATAAGAGCTGTCATAATATCCATTGGGATAATCTCACCACGCTCATCAACAAAGCCAGCACGGTCAGCATCACCATCAAATGCTACACCAAAATCAAAACCGCCCTTCTTAACTGCTGCGCGCAAATCATCAAGAGTATCTGTCTTTAGAGGATTTGCCTCATGGTTAGGGAATGAACCATCTGGAGTCTCGAATAGAGGAACAATCTCGATAGGAAGACCTTCAAATGTCTTTGCCTCCCAAATACCCATAGCATTAGCAAAGTCAGCAACAATGCGAATTGGACGCTTAATATCTGCTACCTTACGAAATTCCTCAGCATAAGCAGCTGTCATATCAATCTGCTCAATCTTACCCATCTTCTCTGCCGTTGGAGCAAATGCACCAGAAAGGATAATCTTCTCAATATCAGCAATACCTGTTGCACCGCTGATAGGCACTGCATTTGCGCGAGATAGCTTAAAGCCATTATACTCACCTGGATTATGAGATGCAGTAATCATGATACCTGCATCACAGCCTAGAGCTGAATTTGCATAATATGAAATAGGTGTTGAGCAAAGACCTAAATCTACAACATCAGCGCCTAGCTCGTTGATACCTCTTGCTAGTGCTTCAAAAAGTGATTGTGAATGTGGACGAATATCGCGACCAACAGCAACCTTGTGACAGCCTAAAAATGTCACAAATGCGCGTCCAATATCATAAGCCAATTCCTCTGTTAGCTCTGTTCCATAAATACCACGAATATCGTATGCCTTAAAAACTCCGGCCATAATTAACTCCCAAATTTATATATATACACAATAATAGCATTAATAATTCAATATTTTACCTTATAAAAACACGCCACTCAAGAAAAAAAACAAAAAAACCACCTTAATTTATGATTTACTGTATATATAATATGTAAATCAAAAAGCACCGAACTTATTAGGCTCGGTGCTTTTTATAATATTAGTTCATCTTAGTACATGTAGGAGGACCAGTCTTATGAGGAGTATGCCAATGCTCTATAAAATCCAAAGTAATTGAATCTCCTGAGATTGTTCCTTTAATTTCACCTGTACCAACACCTGGGTTTGTCATAGGACCACTGAATGAACCATTACTATAGCTGTAAGTTCCATATACATGATTATCGTTACCTGCTGCATCATCGGTAATTCTATATGTTCCATCAGATTTGAAATGAATATACCAAGTAGCACCCTCGTTATTAGTCAATGACCAAGAGCCAACTATTTGACCACTTACATTACTAGATGAAGAGCTAGCTGATCCATAAGGTCCGGAGCTACTATCTCCGCCACCCTCACAACCAACAAATGCTCCTATAGAAGCAACAACCAATCCTATAAACAAGTACTTTTTCATATTTAATATCCCTAATAACTTAATTATTCATTTCCTTATTATTTATTTCCTTTTGCAAAACCATTTGAGGTCATAAACTTATAGCTTTCCTCAATAGCCTTCCACATTTCAACCTCGCAATAATCAAGCTCTACAACGATGCTTGATACTTGCTCAGGAATTACTGGTACTAGATTTGCAATTGGCATCTCACCCTGACCAAGTGGTAGCAATGAAATCTTGCGATCTAGAATACCATTTACATATACCTGCTCAGACTCCTTCTGGAATAGTGTACCATCCTTGATGTGAACTAATACTGTGCGATCTGCAAATTTCTTCATCATCTCAACAGCATCCTCTGTACCGATATTTGTTGACCAGAAGCTATCCATCTCTAGCTTTACATCTGGGCACATATCTAAATAGTACTCATACTTTAGTTTGCCGTCAATACGCTCAAACTCAAATGCATGGTTGTGCTGGAATAGAGTAATACCTGCAGCCTTGAAAATCTCTAGCATTTTGTTTGTGTTTTCTGCTGTGCGCTTGATTGAATCCATATCTTTGAAATCATCAGCACTGTAGCCGCAAACACAATTTGTCAACTCAAGATCACCTAGCTCATCAATAATTCTTGAGCAATCCTCTGGCTTATGTGCCCATGGTGAATGTGATGAATACATTTCCAAACCTAGGTCCTTTAATAGAGCACGAAACTCCTTACATGGAATATCGTGAAAACCTGCTGGCTCTACTGCCTTATAACCAATGTCTGCAACACGCTTAATAACATTGATAAAATCTTCCTTAGTCTTAGAATACTCACGTAGAGAGTAAAGTTGAACTGCAATTGGTTTTGCCATAATTTTTATCCTTTCTATAATTTGTTTTGTTAAATTTTATTCTTGAGGTAAATTTACATATGTAACAACATTTGTGGAATTTGAAAAATGAACCACAATTGAAAGCTTGTTTGTTTCTGCTTTAAAAGAATCAAATAGCACTCCTTTTGGCCATTTCAAAGGTGGTCTATCCCATTTAGCACGTAAAATATCCACCTCATTTAATGTCATTTCTTCTAGAACAAATGATTCATCTTTTTGTAAATGACCAATAGCATCATATATTGTATCAAGGTTGTTTCTCACCCACTCTTCCTTAACCATATCATCGGTCTTGGTCATAGGAGCAATAATAACCCAATAACCGAAGAAAAACACTCCGGCTAAAAGCAAAAGCTCAAAGAATGTTATTTTACCATCTCTTTTATGGTTTCTCATATATGTACTACCAAGATTCTTGCAGAAGGTTCTGCACCTTCTACAGTGAAATTCTTAATACCAGCTGGAATTAAGCAAGAGCGTCCTGCAGGAACAGAATAATCAACGCCATCTACCTTTACTACAATTGCTGAATTTTGAGCAAAAAGTGAAATAAAAGATGTTCCATCATTCTCAAAAATCTCAGCCTCTGTAAGTGTATAACGCTCCATTGTAAAGTAATCGCAACGCAAGATACGCTCACGCTTATTTGCCTTTGAATTTGCTGACATTGGAATTGCATTTAACAAGCCAATGTTTGGTGCATGCCAATCAATTACTTCCATTGCCTCACGAATATGAAGAGGACGTCCCTTACCATCTGGTCCTACTCTATCCCAATCGTAAACGCGATATGTCGTATTGGAATTTTGCTGAACCTCGTAAATCATACAACCCTCGCAAATTGCATGAACAAGTCCACCTGGAATAAAAATTGCCTTATCCTTAGCTACTGGCACCTCTGTTAATAGAGATGTAACAACCTTATCATGAATTGCATCCTTAAATTTGCGTGGTCCTGTTCCTTGCTTTAGGCCAGCACAAACCTTACCATCTTCCTTAGCATCAAGGATGTACCACATTTCTGTCTTTGCCTCGCCACCATAGCGCTTTGCGGACTCGTCATTTGGATGAACCTGGACACTTAAACGCTCTTTAGCATCGATAAGCTTGATAAGAAGTGGGAAAACCTTACCCTCACAGAAGCTTCCAAGCAAGTCCTGACCTAACTCTTCACAAAGCTCTTGAAGAGGCTTGCCAGCATATTCGCCATTTTCAACAATACTCATTCCATCTGGGTGAGCACTGATTTCCCATGATTCTGCACATGGTGTTGGTGTATTTTCGCGAGAGAAAGCACCTGCGATTGAGGTACCTCCCCAAATATAATCTCTGTAAACTGGCTTAAATAGCATTGGATATAACATAATATATACCTTTCAAATTTATTTACTTATTAAAATATTCATCTAGCAGCTTATTTAGATAGTCTTTAGTAAAAAGAATATCCTTAATCTGCTGCTCGCCTGTGATTTCTCGTTCAATAGTCAAATCACCTGTAAATCCTAAGTCAAGCAATGCAGGAAGAAAACGAGGATAATCTACACATCCCGTACCTACAACTACTGCAGCACCAAGCTCATTTCCATTTGTCGGAGGGAATGCATCCTTTGTGTGCATTGCCTTTACATATTTGCCAAAAACACGCAAAGAATCAAGAGGATTGCCCTTACCATACATTAGCAAATTACCTGGATCAAGATTAATTCCTAAATTATCAAGCCCAGTAGCTTCAATAAAACGCAATAAAGTTACTGGCGTTTCTTGTCCTGTTTCAAACCAAAATTCTACACCAAGCTTTTTACAATACCCTGCCACATCCTGAATTGCAACTAGCACTTCTTCAAAGATTGGATCTGTCATGTTTTCAGGAAGAAATCCACAATGAGTAATTACTGCCGGTGCTCCTGCCTCAGCCGCAAAATCCGCCCATTTTTTAAGCTCTAACACGCGCATAGCACGATAAGCACAAGGAACAAGTCCCAAAGTTACAGGACCTTTTGTAAAATTCCATTCCTGAGGGCCAGAATATCCTCCCCAAATAGCAGTCAGGCGCACATTATTATCTGCTGCACGTTTTTTCAATATACGTGCAATATCCATTGTTGCCAGTTCAACATTCCAACTGACAACCTGTGTGCATGAAAGCCCATAAGCAGCTGCTGCATCAATTGTTGCCGCATCTGACACGAGCTCACTCATTACTCCTATTTCTGGACGGATATTTTTCATAAAATTCTATTTGTACAATTATCTAACTTTTATGCA
>JAFPBK010000083.1 GCA_017424105.1 Kiritimatiellia bacterium
GCCTACTTGCTAGGTCCGTTCTGTAAGTCACGCTCAACTTAACGTTTCGTTTTTTGTGGCGCAACGGGGAATAATTTAGCAAAAAACGGATTTGAAAGTCAACACCTTTTTTAAAAATTTTTTATTTTTTTTTGCGAAATTCTCTGAACCCCCTTATTTTACTAGGGGTTCAGCAAAATAAAATTTTAAAAAAATTGTAAAAAAATCAAAAAAATGAAAAAATATTTTTTTAGAATTTCCCGAAATTTGCGATTTTTGAGAGATTTTTTGAAAGAAAAAATGAAAAAAAGTGAAATTTTGGGAAATTTTGGGAAAAAGGTGGTAAAAGGGACGGCTAAAGGACGGCTAAAGCCGCCCGCTCCGATGTCTTTAAGGAGAAGGCTAATTAAAAATGCCGCCAACTACGATGTCTTTAAGGAGGAGGCAAATTAAGAATGCCGCCAACTCCGATGTGCTTAATGTGAAATTAAAAAACCTCACACTGCTCAATGTTGCGGTGTGAGGTTTTTAGCGCGCTTGCTTAACCAAGGCTATAATTGCATGCAGTTGCTAAGGCCTTAACAAAATCTGTTACTGTTTGATAACGATTATCAATATCAACATCAGTTGCCTTTTCTAACACTGCTGCTATTTCTGAATTTACTCCAGTAAATGATGGACGTAATCCATTAAAGAAATCTTCAAGTTTTGTTCCAACAGGGAATGGGAAACATCCTGTGAACATCATGTATGCAATAACACCTATCGCATATATATCACCTTGAGGGCCCACTATGTCGCCCCTCAATTGCTCAGGGCTCATAAATTCTGGAGTACCCACAATTACATCATTTTCATGAATTTTATTATGAAGTGTTGCTGTTCCAAAATCAATAATTTTTACAGAACCACTTTCTGTGATAACAATGTTCTCTGGCTTCAAATCTTTGTGCACAACATTATGGCTATGCACATAATCCATTGGTCTTGCTACCTGAAGCAAAATTTGAAGAATTGTCTCTACATCCATAGGACCATTGCTTGCTAAAACATCTCGCAATGAATTACCATGTATCACTTCCATGACCATGTAATAACATCCATTGTATGTGTTGAAATTATAAAAGCGTAAAATTCCTGTATGGCTGAGCTGCATTGTAATGCGTGCCTCATCTTTGAATGATGCCATAACTGCTGGATCTAATAGCAAATCAGGATTGATTACCTTAATGGCAACATCCATCTCAAGAAATTTATCGCGAGCTAAAAATACACTACCGGTTCCACCTGTACCAATGAGATTCAACAACGTATAGCGAGAAGGATCTGGACCTAACATATCCTTACCTAGCTTTACAGTTTCGTCACCATATGCCTCAACCTGTTGATTCTCTTCTCGAGCTGGTTTCAAAGTAAGTTTCTTCTCACCTGAATTATTGGTTGAGTCTAAATAATTTTGAATTTCATCGCTTACTGCTTTTTTAATTTCAGCAGGCTGCCATGGACGAGGCACGAAGCAAGAACCACGACCTGCAGAAATCAAATTCTGTGCACGAAGAGCGGCGCCCTTTGGCCCTGTAAACACAACTCTAAGCATAGGGTTGGTACAATTTGCAATAGCAAGAATTGATTTAAAATCCATACCTGGTGTTGTAATATCACAAATCCATACACCTACTAGCATTGTCTGAAGAGCATGACGAGCAAGCGAAGGTGATTTTACTGATACCACTACCCTGTCTGGTCCGCCTATTAACTGTCTCAAATTTGAGACAGGCTGCGGATCAAGAACTAAAATTGTTATTGGAGCTGCCATTATTTGCTCTCCTTACTTTTCTGAGCAATTGCAATTGCTGCTGCAGCAATTGCTGATGGAGCAGGAAGCTTACCCTTGGCATTGACACCACAAGCTAAATCACCAGAATCTGGATCAATAAAATTTATACCACGCTGCTCAAGCAATGAAACATTTGCTTGCGTTGCTGAATTCTCCCACATATTAACATTCATGGAAGGAGCAATAAGCACTGGAGCCTTATTAGCAAGGAATGTTGCTGTTAATGCATCGTCTGCAATTCCATGAGCCAACTTTCCTAAAACATTTGCTGTACATGGTGCAATTACAAAAGCATCGGCAAAGTTTGCAAGCTCTATATGTGCAGGCATCCAATTCTCTGCGTTTTGTTCAAAAAGTGTTACTGCTACTGGATTTTTTGAAAGTGTACGAAAGGTCAAAGGAGTAACAAATTCACATGCAGATTTTGTCATTACAACTCGAACTTCATGACCAGCTTTTACAAATTCACGAACTAACTCGCATGCCTTGTAAGCTGCAATTGAACCCGTAACACCAACTACAAAATTCATTTTGAAGCCTCCGCAAGTATACTGCACAAATTTGTATATGCGCACTCTAAATCATCATTAACAACAATGTGCTGATATTCATTTGCACGAGCAATTTCGCCCTTTGCATTATTCAAGCGCTTTTGAATAACATCCGGAGCATCCTCTCCACGCTTATTTAAACGAGCCTCTAGCTCTTCTATTGATGGAACTGTAATAAAAATATCTATAAAAGAATTGCGAATAAGATCATCCTCTGGAAGTCCGTTAATTATATCGCGAACTTGAGCGGCACCAGCAACATCAATATCCATAATGATAGATTTACCTTGATTTAATGCTTGCTCAACTGTGCTACGGAGGGTGCCATATCGATTACCATGTACTATAGCATTCTCAAGGAAATCACCATTTTCAATTCTTTTAACAAATTCCTCTTCTGTAAGAAAATGATATGCTACTCCATCTTTTTCTTGTCCACGAGGTTTGCGAGTAGTACAAGAGATAGAGTAAACCAAGCTTTCAGACTCAGCCAAAAGTTTATTGCAAAGGGTTGATTTACCAGCTCCGGATGGAGCGGAAACAACTATTAGTAATGGTCTATTGAAATTCATTTTGCTTATAAATCCTTAATCTACAAAAAATAAGATTTAATTTCATTGTAATTATAAGGGTTTTGGCTTATTGTGTCAAGTGAATGGCAAAGTTACCTGCTCCAAATTGGCTTTAAATTCATGAATGAAATACCAAATTTAGGTATCCCAGGCCATATCACCTTGATAAATGTCATTTATTTGCAAATACTTATCTATATCTGCCAAAACCTGAAGTTTATTAAGGCTCCACTTTGGAGCAATCAAACGCTGATGGGAGCCATCGCCTGTGATGCGTTCTATCACCACATCTGACGAGAAAAATCGCAATTGCTCACAAACGATTCTAACATATTCCTCTTGGCTTAATGCTTCAAACTCACCCCGTTGATATTGCTCTGCCAAGGCAGTTCCTTCCATGACATGCAAAAGATGAAGCTTTACAGCACTCGGTGCTTGTTTGGCAACAAATTGAGCAGTTGCTAGCATATCTGACTCTGTTTCGCCTGGTAATCCATTTATCAAATGTACACAGGTGCGTACACCATGTGCTTTAAGCTGCTGATGTGCCTCACAAAAGCACTCTACTGTATGCCCGCGATTTATTCGAGCAAGCGTTGTATTATGTGATGACTGCAGGCCTAACTCAACAGTCAAATATGTACGCTTTGCCAACTCCCCCAAATATGGATATAGCTCTTGCGAAATGCAATCGGGTCTTGTGGCAATACTTAATCCAACTACTCCATCACAACTAAGTGCTTCCTCATAAAGCTGCTTTAATTTTTCAAAATCGGCATTTGTATTAGTACCAGCTTGGAAGTATGCAATCAGCCCTACTTCACCATATTTAGAAAATATTCGCTCACGTTCGAGCTTGAGTTGCTCTGTAATTGATAACGAACTTGAATGAGAAAATTCGCTTCCATTTTCTACACAATATGTGCAGCCTCCTGTAATTGCATGAGGGCAATTCAGCCCGGCATCAATTACAGCCTTAAACACCCTGCCACAAAATGTCTTTTTCAAATGATAACTGAGCGTGTGATAACGCTTATTATCGTCAGAATATGGGAAAGGCGAACTCATATATATGTTTCCACCTAATTTTCAACAAATGGAAGTGGTAACACAGCACCATTTAGCTGTGCTTGCTCTAAGGCCTCTGCCCTATCCTCATCATACCACCAATAAGCAATCGCATCATCTTCACTGCCATATTTTGAAAGAATTTTCTCTGGAACGCCAAATTTATTCCACCAAAGAAGACGTGTACTTGCTGTATTCCATAAGAGGATGTATGGACACTCATTTGCTACAATCCCATCAATTTCTCTGCAAATTTCATTACGACGAGCCAAATCAAAGCATGTTTTCTGCTCTTCAATCAATTCATCTACTCTTGCATTAGCAAAGCCTGTTATATTCACACCGCCATTTATTGCAGCATGCTTTGATGACCACATACCCTCTGGGTCTTTAAATAGTCCAGCACCCCAAGCACACCATGACATCTCAAAGTTGTAGGAATCCATATCTCGTGACCATGCAGACCAATCCTTACGCTCAATCTTAAGTTGGATACCAACCTTTTCTAAATCAGAGCGATATAGAGCGATAAATTTATCTGTTGTACCTGAGTCATTTGAAAGAAATGTAATTACAAATTGCTTACCATTCTTTTCTAACCAGCCTGTATTTGGATTGATTTTCCAGCCGGCCTCATTCAACAACTGGATTGCCTTTTCAGGATTGTAATCATAGCCTGAATTTGGGCAAGGTGTATTCTCATCATACAAATCCTCATAATATGACTTATGAAGGAAATATTGTCCATACATCATTGTTGAATTCATTGTAGGACGATCTAAAAGATGTGCCAATGCCTTGCGAACCTTAACATCGTTATATGGCTCTCGGCGCATATTCATTGCAAAACCCTGAAAACCGATTGGCTTATTGTTGTTTATTGCTTTAGCAACAATCCAATTTTTATCAAAACGCTCACCCTTGATTTCTTGCACCCAAATTCGTGCAGAATATATTGGATATAAATCAAAGCCTCCCTTTCTAAATACCTCCCATGCATTCTCTCTATCTGTATGGAAACGATATTCAATAAAATCAAAATTAAAGAGATTCTTATTGGCAGGGCGATTACTTTGCCACCAATCGTCACGACGCTTCATCGTGAGCGAAATATTCTCCTTCATACCTGCGAGTTGGTAAGGGCCAGACACTACAGGAAAATCAAAATTTATTTTATTAAAATCTTTTCCTTCAAAGCAATGCTTAGGAAGGATTGGGAAACCACCGATAGCGCCAAGATTTCTCCAATGAGATTCTGCCGCTGTAAATTTGATTGTGCGCTCATCTAACACAACTGGTGGTGTTTCCAAAAATGTAGCAAGACCTATTTTATATGGACCAGTGAGATGCTTTGGGTCCATTATTGCGTTAAAGCTCCAAAGTACATCGTGAGCAGTAATTGTTGTACCATCACTCCACTTGGCTGCTGGGTCAATTTTAAATATAAAGGCATTGCCACAGCATGGAGAAACACACCACTCGCTTGCTACATTTGGAGCATAATCAGCCGTGATTGGATCACGTCCAAGCAAGGTTTCATACATCATATAAAACACTTGGCTTGAAAAAGAATTATTATCCAAAAGTGCATTTAGACTTTTAGGTACTGCACTGCCCCATATCGCGAGTTTTCCTCCGCGCTTTGCATAAGGTGAAGAATATGGACTTGGTTTCTCAACCCACTCTTTTTTAGGAAACCATTCGTGACGACATTCTGGCTTTGGTGGCTTAATAGCTTCATTAGACTCTGCCACAAGCATTCCGCTTAACGCCATTAAAAATGCAAATACTTTTAGCTTCATACCTACTTATTTTTTCTTTGAATCATTGATTAGTTCCAAGGCTGGGAGCACCTCTAAATCAAGATACTCTTCGAGGCTATAAAAAGATACGCCTCTAAGCTTCTTAAATCCTGCAAAACGGAGCTGATGAAATACCTGAGTTACATTTAACAACCCCTCAAACGAATTAACACCAATTCCTGAAACAACTCTATCGCGATACTTTGGATTTGATTGCACACTTACCAATTCGCGATAATAATTCATATCTGTTGTATAGTTCATAGGAACAACAAAATCAACGAGTCCTTCATCTAGCCACGTATACCAATCCTGACCAACGGTATTGACGCACTTTGGGTGCTCTCCAAAAACAGCAGTTGAAAAAGTAACATTTGGCACTGCTTTTTTAAGCGATGTACCTACTGAGCGGACAAACCCTGCCACATTTTTGCTACGCCACTTATCATATTGCTGGCGATATTTTCCATCAATCGCAATATCCTTTGACCAATCAATTTGCTTGAGTTTTGCATACTGCATAAATTTAGCTTTATCGCTAACAGACTTCAAATCATTTGCAGGAAAATCTGGATAGCGGACATAATCTAAATGAACACCATCAAAACCATAAGTCTTTACTAAATAAATTGCTGTATCGCTAACGATTTTCGCGACATCTGGATGGCTTGGATTAAGCCAACGGATAGTTGTTTTTTCAGATTCGCCCTCAATTGTCATTCCACGCTTTTTATATATATCCCAGTTCGCTTGAGGCATATATTCTCCGCTAAGCGAATATATCCATGCATGGGTGCGAATACCTGCGGCCTTGTAAAGAGCAATCATTTCACGCAAATCCTTTTCAATTGACTTATCCTTAGGCAATGGAAGATTTGGCAAAGAAACACGCCCCCAACCAGGTGCTGCCATTTCCATATACACATCTGTCACACCAGTTGCCTTAAGCTTTTCTACTGCAGCCTTTTTGTTTTGGCATGAGCAAGAACAGTTGATTTATCCCACGCTGCCACAACCTTTAGCTTTACAGGTCCATCAAGAAGTGCTTGCGTAATATCCAATTCCTTACGTAGCTTACAAAGCTCTGGCACTGCTTTTGCAAAAAGTCCTTTAGAAAAGCATACATCTATCTCTGAATTTATATTTCGCAAAATATCCAGCTTTTGCTTTACCTTTGGATATGGTGTATACTTATATTTCTCATAAAGAGCTGGAACAGATTTCTGAGGGATTGACTCATTTATTTCTTTACGCAAATTTTGAGCAGCAGAACGCCATAGCGATTTATCTTTCCCGCAGACAATAGAGGCGACAAAATATGTATAATCTGACTGATTTGCATATTCGCTAGGAAGAAAGCCTACCCAAAAACCATTAGACACCTCAATTACAGCAGCAGGACCTTTTGTTTTAGAAGAGCTCTCCCAATTACCAAGCACCTTGCCACCTTTTTGTGGTGTTACCTGCAACACAGATGTTAATTTATGAGAATAGCTTTCAGGCATATGAACTGGGCGAGGCCATGTAGAGACGATGCGCTCCCACCACTCTTCCTTGCCATCAAGCTTAACAAATTTATCTATCTGAATCCCCATTGTCTGTGCTAAAGCAGGAGAATCTGAATAAAAAACGCAAACCTTTCCGCCTCGACCAACAAAACTGTTTATTCCTGCCAAAAATTCCTTACTTGGATTTTGGCACATAATAAGACTGGCGGTCTTGCAATCTTTTGATAAAGCATCCTTAAAATTCTTATCTGAAAAGACCTCTGCAGTCACACCAACACGCTGTAGGTGTCGGCTCATCCCTTTAGCTCTGCGAGCAACAAATGAAACCTCTTTTTTATTTCTTAAAGAATCCTCGCCATAAATAATAGCAACCTCAGCGGTGCGCAATAATGGCATCGCTAAAAAGAGGAAAATAAAAAAGAATAGAAGCTTACGTAGCATTGGGAACAAAAAATACAGAGGTCTTAAAAGCATTTGTCCTAAACGGCGGCAATGCACCGTCGATTAGGACAAATATTTAGTTTGCCTAGTGGCAAAATTGTGTAGCAACAATAATACTACATTGCTATGCATTAGAATGAAGCATCATTCCAGCGTAGCTCATTGCGGAAGTTACGAATTGTTGTAGCTTCATCAATGTATACGCACTCAATACCCATAGCAGCAGCCCAATCACCCATCTGCTCTGCTGTCAGGTCATAAGAGAATGCAGTATGGTGAGCACCGCCAGCAAGAATCCAAGCCTCAGCACCTGTGATTAGGTTTGGCATTGGCTTCCACAATGCTGTAGCTACAGGAAGCTTAGGCATTGGTGTATCCTGAGGCAAGCATTCTACCTCGTTTACAATCAAGCGGAAACGATGGCCAAGATCAACAAGTGAGCAAGCAACGCCACGACCTGGCTTTGATGTAAATACTAGACGTGCTGGATCCTCACGCTGACCCATAGATAGGAACTGAACCTTCATTACAGGCTTTTCAGCTGCAACTGTTGGGCAGATTTCAAGCATGTGAGACTGAAGAATTGCCTCATTACCTGCTGGTAGATGATATGTGTAATCCTCAAAGAATGAAGTACCCTTAGCATTCTTGATACCAGTTGTCATAATCTTCATCAGACGAACCATTGCAGCTGTCTTCCAGTCACCCTCTGCACCAAAGCCATAGCCCTCAGCCATTAGGCGCTGAATTGCCAAGCCTGGTAGCTGCTTCAAGCCACCTAGCATCTGGAAGTTAGTTACGATTGCATGGTAGTTATGCTCTTCAAGGAAGCGGCGGAAACCAATTTCAATTCCTGCCTGCACCTCAACATGCTTACGAAACTCAGCTGGCTTGCGGCCTTCTAGCACTACGCCATACTGCTCATAGTAAAGGTCTGTCAAATCATTGATTTCTGACTTCTTTACAGCATCAACATACTCAGCAATATCTGTTACATTGTAAGCATCAATTTCCCAGCCAAACTTAATTTCAGCCTCAACCTTATCACCTTCTGTAACAGCTACATCACGCATATTATCACCAATACGTAGAACACGAATATGGCTGCTTTCCATAACACCGATAGCTGTACGCATCCATGAAGCAATGCGCTCTTGAACATTTGCATCACTCCAATGGCCAACGATAATCTTGCGCTCAATGCCCATACGGCTTACGATATGACCAAACTCGCGGTCCCATGTGCTGACTGATTTGTATTCATGAAATCCATATCGATTGAATCATATGGAATTTCACGATTAAATTGTGTATGTAGGTGTAGCAATGGCTTACGATATTCCTGAAGGCCTAGAATCCACATCTTTGCAGGAGAGAATGTGTGCATCCAAGTAATAACACCTGCGCAATTTGGATCTGCATTTGCATCATTAAAGCACTTACGAATAGATGCAGAGTCAATAAGTGTTGGCTTTAGCTCTACCTTAAATGGAAGCTTCTTAGAAGCGTTAAGTGCTTCTACGATAATTTGGGAATGCTTTGCTACTTCCTTAAGGCACTCATCACCATAAAGATCCTGAGAGCCAGTTGCAAACCAAAACTTATATTTCTTTGTCTTTAGCATAGGAAAAACCTTTCTTACAAAATTATTTTTAATTTGATAAATCAAATTGTACCTAATTATAGAAAAAAAATCAATAAACAACGCATTACCAATTTATTCTAAATTCGTACTCGGATTCAGAAGAAGCAATGCAAGCGCTATGAAACATTGCTATGCAATATTTTTATAGAAATATCCTAAAATGGCAGTTGGAGTAAGAGCAATGACTAAAAACACAAAAAAACGCAGTGCATACGCTGAATATGCACTGCGCTTATGTGAAAATGTTATAGAATAATCCTAACGGACCTTTAGAATTAACAATAAAAGCATTGGCATCAATATTATCTGGATAATCATAAATCTGATTACCACCTGAACAATGCTCCAACCCTTTTCCTTACGGAAGTGGTCATGCACAGGGCAACGGAAGATAAATGCAAGTGCATGATACCAAGGAAGTGCTTTAAATTCTTCCTGAGTTGTTGGCACCTTCTTAACCCCCTTACCAATCTTTTTCAGACCTTTAAGATAGATAATTTTCAACAAGCCACAAATTCCATCAAAAAGAACTACTGGCATGATAGCAAAAATAATAAAAGGATTTCCTGTTGCCATTATTGCAACACCCATAAGCATTCCAAGTCCGCGAGAACCTGCATCACCCATCAAAACTGCACTAGGAGCCGCATTATACCAAAGATAAGCCAATGTTGCGCCAGTGAAAGTAGATGTCAAAATTGCCCAATAAGCTCCATTTGGATTGTGTGGAACAAGCAAATATGCAGAAACAGTTTCATGACCTACAACGCCATAAAGGAATACAGTCAATATTAGTAATGAAACGATTGTCTGAGTACCAAGTAATCCATCAATTCCATCAGAGCAATTTGTTGCATTCAAACTTATAACTATAACAGTAGCTGCAATAATTGTATATGTCAACCAATGCACATCAAATGTAACTTTAGTGAATGGAATCCATAATGCCATATTTTGGAATTTGCAAAGAGCTAAACCAGCCAAAATAGAAACAGCTATATCTAATACAAGCTTTTTGCCTCTGCCCCATGGCTTTGTTGCCTTATCATCAAAATACCCACAAAGCATTGCAAGATAGATACATCCGACGCATAACCACTCACTGCTTAAAAGCATGCTAAAGCCGCGCCATGTAAACTCTCCATTTTCTGCAAAAAACGCCTGATGTGTTGCTGGTAAAATTGGCAAAGCTAAAATCAGCACTGGCAAAGACAATAAAAAGAAAATTATTCCAGCACCAGTAGGCTTTCCTTCAGATTGTTTTCCGTCCGGTGTAAGACCTTTACCTCTGTCACGAGGCAAGCGATTCCACAATTTAGGAAGCAAGAAATAAGTAAGAAGCAATGCCAAAGCTGCACCAATACAAATTAAAACAAGGTGGGAGCCAAACATACGAAGCGGACCAAGTCCACTAATATTAGAAAGATTCTTTAATAGATATAGCATAACAATATAAAATTGAAATAGTGGAGAATAAAAAAATATATGCAAAATATATTTTTAATTTCAAATGCATATATTAAAAAGAGAAAAAAATGGCACCCCAAGCTGGGCTCGAACCAGCGACCTACTGCTTAGAAGGCAGTTGCTCTGTCCAACTGAGCTATTGGGGTGCAAATACGTCTTTATATATTATGGTTTTTTGAAAAATATCTCAAGAAAAAAAATCAACAATTATAAAGAATTCATTGATTTTTTTGGAAAAGGCAAGCAAAATTTGTGAAAATGCCGTCAAGCGTAGCAGTCTCACCTATAAAAAATCAACAAGTGAGAAAACTGCTCTGCACACAACAAAAATGAGCTAGGAATTAAAAATTCTGTCGCCAGCATCACCTAATCCAGGAAGAATATACTTCTTCTCATTCAAGCATCTGTCAATCACAGCTGTATAGATATTTACATCTGGATGCTGTGTCTGCATATACTCTATTCCCTCTGGACAAGAAATTAAGCATGCCAAAATAATACGCTTGTAGCCCTTTGCTTTGATATTTGCTACAGCAGCAGCTGAAGAACCACCTGTCGCAAGCATTGGGTCAATTACAATTGCAATAGAATCTGCCTCTGGCTCAGGAATATTGCTATAATACTCTATTGGCTGAGCGGTTTCATGGTCGCGACACATACCCAAAAAGCCTACTCGTGCTGTTGGCACCAGCTTTGTTGCTGCATCAAGCATACCTACGCCTGCTCGCAAAATTGGAATAAAGATAATTGGTGCGCCCAACTCTTCACACTCTGCCACCTCAAGAGGAGTTTCCACAGCAACCTTGCGTGTTGGCATTTCGCGTAATGCTTCAAAAACAACAAATTCAGCCAGCTCACTTGCCAATCTGCGAAACTCCTCTGATGGAGTTGCTTTATCACGTAGCTTTGCCAGTTTATGAGAAACTAATGGATGCTTTACCTCTTTATACATAATTCTTTCCTCCAAAATTGCTTTTTATAGCTTGCTATTTGCAAATGCTTTGCCCACACACTCACCTATTGCATGGTAAGTGTGATTCATTGGATCGTATGTTATTGGATTAAGCTTTGCAATATCCAACTTTCCATCCTCATTAAAAACACGCTCATCTGCTGCTACATTTACAATGCGTCCTATCAAACGACAGCTAGGTGCATCATAAGAAATTACTTCGCACTCCAAAACCATTGGTAATTCAGCAAATATTGGAGCATCAACAAAGCTGCTCTTCTCTACTGTCCAGCCTGTCTTTTCTACCTTTGCGGAATCCTTGTTTCCTGAAACTATGCCAACAAAATCAGCTGCCTTCATATTGGCGACATCTGCAATGCCTACAGTAAAGCCTTTGTGCACTTCAAGATTCTTTGCGGTCTTGTGTTCGTCACTAATACAAATTGTAATTTCTGTTTCTTCGCTAATGCCACCCCATGCAGCTGTCATTGCATTAGCCACACCATTCTCATCATAAGTTCCAACAACCAATACTGGCATTGGATATAAAATTGCCTTTGCACCAAGATTCTTTTTCATGAACACCCTCCCCCTAAAAAATTATTGTTCTGCAGCCAATTTACCTGAAGCTAATGCCCAAGTAATATTGTATCCACCACATGGAGCATCTACATCAACTAATTCTCCTGTGATGTATAATCCTTTGATTGTCTTTGATTCAAGAGTAAATGGATCTAGCTCCTTGATTGATACACCACCATGAGTAACCATTGCACTCTCCCAATCACCTAGTCCAGTGATTGTAAGCTTAGTTCCACAGCAGAGCTCTGCAAGGCGCTCTGTCATTCCACGATTAAAATGAGCAACAATTGTATCTGACTCAAGCCCTGCTTGTTTACACAATGCTTTAGCCAATGCTTTTGGCAAATATTTTGATAGCAAATTATTTACTTGGCTTGTACCATAAGGGCGGCGCCAAGAGTCAAACAAATCAATCCAATCCTGGAGCAGCATATCAGCAATGTATGAAAGCTTTAGGATATATGGCTCTTTTGACTTTGCAAAGCGTGAAGCAATTTGCCCTGAATAAGCAAGTGCAGCTGGGCCACTGACACCTGTATGAGTAAATAAAATTGCACCAGAAAGAGGCTCTACACCTTTTGCAGAAAGCAATGCATTTGGACAAGAAATTCCTGATAGCTCTGCAAGCCATTTCTCTTTTATAAAAATAGGAGCCAATGCTGGCATCAATGGTGTAATTTTTATTCCGTGCTTAGAAAGCATTTCATAGGCGGCACCAGTAGAACCAAGTGCGCGGCGACACTTTCCGCCAGTACAAAAGATAACTTTATCTGCGTTAAACACCTTGCCACTGGCAGTCTTTACACCCACTACATGATTATCTTCAACAAGAAGCTCTGTAACTTCACAATCATATACGAAAGAGGCATTTTTCTCTGCTGCTGAATATAAAGCACCAACAATATCTGTAGCCTTACCTGACTCTGGGAAGATGCATCCATCCTCCTCTACTATGGTTTGTACGCCATTTTGTGAGAGCAGCTCACAAATATCCTCAGGGGTAAATTGAGAAAGAGCAGGCTCTACAAAGCGATTTCGCTTGCCAAATGTAGCCATCAGCTCATCAATTGTGGCAGAGTGTGTCACATTGCAACGGCCACCACCTGTTGCAAGCAGCTTACGAGCTGGCTGTGAAAGCTGCTCCAAAACTAGCGTTCTGCCAGCCTTAGAGAAAATTGCTGCAGCTAAGCCTGCAGCACCAGCTCCCACAATCAGTGTTGTTCCCATAACGATTAGAAATAGAGATCACGCTCACCAGCGCAAATGCGGTTGTAGCGTTCTAATACATTTGGATAGAACAGAGGATATGTTTCCTCAATAGCCTTAAGCTCCTGCTGAATTACAGGCTCACAAATCTTAACGCTCTCAGGGGAAGCAAAATCATCCAACCACTCGCGATAAGTAAGCACAGCATTAATCTTGCAGAATGTGCCTTCCTTACCTGTCTTCAATGCATCCATAATGCAACCACCTGTGCGGCCACAACGATAGCCAGCAGTACAGAATGAAGTGATGATGCCCTTACGAGCCAAATCTACAATCATCTGCTCCAATGTGCGAGGATCGCCAAGCATAAACTGCTGCTCATCCATCTTCTGAGTTGTGTTGCGCTGTGAATAACCACCGATATCAATACGAGTAGATGCATCCATCTGAGTGATACCCAAATCTAAGCAGCGATCACGTAGCTCAGCTGTTTCACGTGCAGTAACAATAAGACCTGTATATGGCACAGATAGACGAAGCACTGTAACTGCGTGGATGAAATTATCATCTGTAAATGTGCTTGGTGAATTTGCTACATCTGAGCCACTGGCAGCATGCATACGTGGTACAGAGAATGTATGAGGGCCAATACCAACAAAACGCTCCAACTCGCGAGCATGTGTAATAAGCCCCATCACCTCAAAGCGCCAATCTGGCTGCAAGCCGAATAGTACACCCAAGCCAACATCATCAATGCCTGCATCAAAAGCACGATGCATACATGTCAAACGCCAGCCATAATCACCCTTAACAGTATCTGCTGGGTGCATCTGAGCATAAACCTTGTGATTGTATGTCTCCTGGAACACCTGAAAAGTACCGATACCAGCCTGTTGAACAATCTTCAAATCATCAATAGAAAGCGGTGCAGCATTAACATTGATACGGCGAACATTGCTATTACCATGACGTGTCTTTACGTTAACTGAATAGATTGCATCAAGGCTTTCTGCAATAAATTCTGCACCTGTCATTGGGTGCTCACCATAAACAGCCATCACGCGCTTATGACCATGTATACCTGTCATTGCCTCAGCTTCTGCCTTAATTTCATCCATTGTAAGGCAGCGGCGCTTCTGGTTTGGATTATCTGCACTAAAGCCACAGTAGCGGCAACGGTTAATGCAGTGGCTTGAGATATACATTGGAGCAAAGGTAACAATACGATTATCGTATACCTTGTGCTTAATTGCATTAGCTGTCTCTTCCATTTCCTTGCGAAGCTCTGGGTCTGTCACATAAAGCAATGCAGCAGTTTCCTCTGGCTCCAGTGTTTCAACAGCTAAAGACTTTGCTAAAATATCGCGAATGCGAGCTGGATCTGTATTCTTCTTACCAGCCTCTAGCTGGCGCATAATTAGCTCGTCATCAATAAAGTCGCGACCATTTGTGTAGTAGCGCGTAATTTCATCGCGCTTAATCATTTTATCTAATAAATTTTGCTTTGATGTATCCATAATTCACTCCTTGGGTTCAGAACATTCCTTACCTCAGAAAATTTGAAATATTATACCATATAATGCGCGTAAGAAACAAGTACGTATGCAAAACGAACAAGATTTATATTGGATTTATTTAATTAACCTGATATGTGAATTGTTTTTTTAATTAAAGTTTTTTTATTGTTGATATTAGAAGTTGAAATATGATAACATATGCGCATTCAAGAAACAAATATAGTTTGTTTTGTTTGTTGGAGAGGTGTCCGAGTGGTCGAAGGAGCAGCACTGGAAATGCTGTGTACCCCCCGGGTACCGAGGGTTCAAATCCCTCCCTCTCCGCCATTGAAACCTAATGCCTAGGTGGCGAAATCGGCAGACGCAAGGGACTTAAAATCCCTTGGTGGAAACACCGTATGGGTTCAAGTCCCATCCTAGGCACCATTTACAAAATATGCTGAACCATTGGTATTTATTACGGGTTCGGCATTTTTTTGTTTTAGACGAGTTGTTCACACACATCTGTGTAACTTGTGTATGGGAGCGTACGTAAGCGTGATGGCTAAACGTGCGAAAATAAAATAGGATGTCAAAATTTAGCAATATCGCTGAATTTTGACATCCCTTGTACACGTTGCGTGTGATTCTTTATCTCGGGGCGCTTAAGTTTAGCCCTGGCTGAGCACAGATAGATTTAGCAATCAAAGATTAAGAATAAAGGATAATCTCGCAAAGGAATATGCTTTAAAAGAAACACCTTCTCATTCTCACGCTCTACCATAGAATCTGACAACTCATATATAACACCTGTCATTGGGTCAACTAATTTTGGAGCATTTTTATATCCACCAAAACAAATTGTTATTGTTTCTTCTATTGAACAATTTATTAAATCAGTTGGTTTCCAATAGGTAAACAATTCTCTGCCATCTGACAACTTAAAGCCACCTGCTACGATGTCCTTAAAGCTTGCCTCTTGCTTCCAGCCCATAAGCTGTGAAGAATTTGGCAAAATATTGTAGACAATATTATTGAGAACCTTTGGTTCTTCCTTAAATAATGAACCTAATACCTGCAATGCCTTAAATGATATTTTTGGTTTATATTCTCCAGTTGATTTTCCATCCTCATCAAAGGTTGCTGAAAGCACCCCGAAATAACCATAATCCAGATAGGTTGACTTATCTCCTACCTTGCCATTTAATGCCTCAATCATATCCATTGTTGAGAAAAATGACATAAATTCTACATCACAAAGAAAATCAGATACTGTATGACGAAGTAATTGCTTTGCTTGCTTTTCCTCTGTCCAAGCCATGCCATTTAATGCTCCCGCACCATCTGGGCGTGACTGAGAACCAGACTCGCCTTGGATAATCTTTATTTCAGGATTATACTTTTTCAATGCCGCTGAATACATACGCATACGATCAGGATTTTCTGATTCATCTGCAGAATAACAGTGATAAGTAAAGCCCCATGCTTTATCTAAACACCCTGTTTCAAGCATATCATAAAGCCAACCTAATTGATGCATACAGACAGAACCCACTATCACTTTTCCATTAGGATTTGCCTTATGTATAGCATCTGCTGTATGAATTACAAATTCGCCATACTCTTTTCCTGATTGACCATGCTTCCAGCACCATATTCCGTCAGGTTCATTCCACACTTCAAAGCGCTCTACCCCACGCTCCTTATATCGTGATACTAATGCATACACATAATTGTACCATGCATCCCTTTGTTCCTGAGTCTTTACAGGAGGAATACCAACGGCTCCAAAAATCTTTGCTGCTTCTTCGTCGTACAACCCATTGCCATAGCAAAGACAAATCCAAGGCATGGTACCAATCTTTAACAGATTATCGACAATAGAATCAAGCCACGCAAAATCGTATTCTCCCTTAACCTTCTCAGTACGAGCCCATCCCGACTGTATACGAATCCATTTTGCACCAGTCTGTGCTACATATGGATAAGCCTTTTCAGGATCAAACACATCACGATCCAGCTTTTCAAAGCCAAGCCCTAATTTTGATTTTTTTACATCTTTACCGGCAACTGGCTCTACTTCTCCAATTTTCTTTAATCTGAACATAAGATATTGCCTTTAATCTCTTGAAGTTTCAAATTTCTCTGCCCATGGGGAAACATAACCATGATCAGAGCCACTATACCAAGTTGCCTTTACTGGCACCTGTAATGCATTATATAAAACAGCATTACTACGTGGAGAGCAAGTATAATCACCTAAACCAATTCGATCAAATTCCACAGGAACAGAGATGCGCTTTGCATGATTTACAGCATCGTAATAACCAAGAGCATCTACCCAACCAGGATGCCATGAACGCAAAAGCTTATCATTTGTCTGGCTTCCAATATCGCAGCACCATACAATACCAATTCGACACTTTGTAACATCATAATCGTGAGCTGCAGCCCATACAGATTGCAAACCGCCTTGACTACCTCCAGCAACTGTTAAATTTTTACCATCCCATTGAGGCAGACTCTTTACATATTGCAATGCACGAAGCACACGCAATAGCATATCATGAAAATAAGCTGTATCAGGATTACTATTCTGATTTGGATCCATAGCATAGCTATGACCATTGCTTCTGATATTCTTATCATACTCTGAATAATATGCATTATCCTTACCTAATTCATAGCCATGTGCATTGATTTGGAAATATATATCATCTGTAGCATATCCTAGTGGATATTGCTTACTGCAACCATAACCCATAAATTCAACTGTTGCTGACTGAGTACCTGGCTTAGCATTTGGATCCATCACAATATAACCTGTCACTGGTTGTTTTGTTGGTGAGCTTACCTTTACAGCATAGACACACTTGCCATTCAAATTTGTATTTACACAATTTAACTCAGCTTCAACTGGGACATCCTCAAGCTTAGAAATTTCTTTAGCCCAATATGCATCAAAATCTGCGGGCTCTGCTACTGTCTGCTTCAACTCAGAAATTGCTGCACCTGCACCCATCATTGCACAAATATCGTACTTATGCTTGCCTCCCCAAAATTGAACAGTGTGCTTTAGGCGAGCTTTTGCTTCGTTCTCTATATGCGCACGCACATCAACAAAACCAGGAATTGAAATTGATGTTGTATAATCAACTGTTTCTCCAACCTTTATTGGGAAGCGCTTTGTTACAGAAACACCATCATCTCCGCGGCGGCGCACTACCAAATCAAATTTGTTTGTCACATCACCCTCTTTGCATTGCAAAGTAAAAGAAAATGTCATAGGCTCATTAAGAGCAAATTCTACTGCATTTTTATTTGTTTTACCAACAAGTTCAAGAGACTCACTACTCTTTAGTGCCAAAGATTGTTCGTCTGCAAACGAAGAAGTAGCATTAAAAATAAATGCGCTTAATAATCCAACTGATAAGATTGATTTTTTATTCATATTTTCCTCTTTTAAATTTATTATTTTCAAAAATCTTTTTACTTATTCTCTAACCTTGCAACTCAAATGCTGTTGCATCACAGCCATCCATTGCTGCTGGTTTTTCCACATAGACGCGTACCCATCCCACTTTAGGCAGAGCTTTGATTTCTGTAAAGATATCATAAGCAAAGCTCTCAATTAGTTTATATTCTTTTGATGCAGCAAATTTATTTACTATTTCAAGAGCTAATTCATAATTAAAAGTGTCATTAAGATCATCACTTGTTAAAGCACGTTCTATACCTAATGGGCTTAGTTCAATATCTACTACAGCAGGGCGAGGAGCTATTCTCTCCTCAGGATAGTGCCCTAGTATTAGGTTAACCTTTATCCTTTTTACAAAAATCTTTGCTTCCATAAAATCTCACATATATAAATTCATTTTGATTTTTTATAAAATTATACACTATGATGTAATCTTTTTCCATAAAAAACCATACCTTAGCCTAAATTCGTAGCCGAATTTAGATGAAGCAGCACTGCGGCATATGAAGCATTGCGAAGCACTATATGCGATGGAATTATTTAAAGTTTCAGCAAGGCGAGGACGCCATGCCGCCCAGTTATTCTGTAAGACGGGGACGTCTTACAGCCCAGTTAACGTGTAGGACGGGGACGTCCTACACCCCAGTTAAGCACACACAAAAAAATATTTTACCTAATCTATTCGTTATTCACTATTCACTAATTCTGCGTACTTACGCTCCCATACTCAATTATCTTGTGGGCCGCACACGCTAGCGATTGGTAGTTGGCGTTATCTTGGAGCGGCTAGGCGTCGCCCTAGCCTCCAACAACAAGCGCTGGCGTATCATCCGGAACCACCACGCAAGCCCCCACACAAGCTCAGCGCACCTCAGCGCCCTTTGCGCTCTCTGCGTCCCTTCCCTTCGCACGCTAGCCGTCTTACTTGAATTCTACTGCAATTCAAGGACTAACAGTGCTTGTGCTGCTTAATTTAAATTCTAGGGATTGATGGTGCAGCACCTGCTTTGCTGACACAAATTGCAGAAGCACGTGTAGCTAACTGCATTGCTGATTGCACTGTGGCTCCAGATGCAATCTGTGCAAGAAAATATCCTATGAATGTATCGCCTGCTGCTGTTGTATCAACAGCCACAACCTTCTGTGCAGGCTCAAAATGCTGAGTACCATCAACACCAGCATATACACTGCCACGAGAGCCAAGTGTTAATAAAATATTTGTTGTCGGATAGCTCTGCTTTAGCTTTGCTAATAGTGGCTCATAATCATCGCTGTCACTGGCACCAACTAATTCTGCTGCCTCAACCTCATTAACAACCAAAACATCTATTGATTGCAAATCTAATTTACAAATTGATTTATCCATCGGTGCAGGATTAAAAACGACCTTTAACCCCTTCTCTGCTGCAAGAGCAATTATCTCAGCGATTGCTGATGTTTCATTCTGCAAAAGCAAATAATCCCCTGGTTCAAAGCCCAAATCTGATATAGCGGCAGCCACATCGCTGGCAGTAACACAACGATTTGCACCACCCTCAATCAAGATGCAATTCTGCCCTTCTGTATTAACCTGAATAATTGCATGGCCTGTAGGTCCATCTACTTGCGTAAGATGAGAAATTCCAGCACTTTCATTTGCCAAAAAATCAACAAGCCATGTTCCATCTGCACCTACATGTCCGACATGATGTACCGTTGCACCTGCACGTGCTAATGCAATGCTCTGATTAAGTCCCTTGCCACCAGGATAACGAGCATAGCCAGTAGAAGATAATGTTTCACCTGGCTGCACAAAGTGTGGTACTTGATAAACATAATCAATATTCAGAGAACCAACGTTAAGTATCTTTTTCATTATCGGACTTTTCTCTTTGCTAATGGTTATTCAACGTGGCAGAGTACACCCTTCAAATATAGTCCCTCAGGGAAGGACATTGCCACAGGGTGATCAGGTGCCTGCATAAATCTGCGCTCCATACGCACTACACGCTTTGAATCAAGTGCTGCATCAGCCACAACCTTTTGGAAAAGCTCTGGCATTACACTGCCTGAGCAAGAATATGTGGCAAGGTAGCCTCCTGGACGGAGAAGCTTAAATGCAAGTAAATTGATATCTTTATAAGCTCTGCATGCACGCTCAACATGCCCCTTGGAGTCTGCAAACTTTGGTGGATCGAGAATTATTATATCGAAGGTGCGTCTTGAATCGCGGAATTTTCTCAATGCAGCAAACACATCCGCACACTGCACTTCAAGCTTTGCTTCATCAAAGCCATTAAGAGCAACATTTCTCTTAACATTTTCAATTGCTTCCTCAGAGGAATCAATTGAGCAAATTGATTTTGCACCACCCTTTAATGCATAGAGAGTAAAGCCTCCATTATAACAGAAAGTATCTAATACATCGGCACCATTACAAATTGCACCGACCTCCTGCCAATTATCTACCTGATCAAGATAGCAGCCAGTTTTTTGTCCTTTTTCAACATCAACTAACCAGCGTACTCCATCAACAGAAACCTCAACTAATGGAGAATTGAAATTTTGTGTCAGAGGACCTGTGCGCTCCTCTAAGCCTTCTAATGCACGGGTAGGAGTATCTGAGCGCTCATATAAGCTACATTCAGGGAAAAGCTCTTGAAATGCTTCTGTTAATTCCTTGCGCATTGCTTCAAAGCCAGCGGAAAGAATCTGAATAGAAATAACATTAACAAAACGATCTGCAATCAAACCTGGCAAACCATCTGACTCACCATGAAGGATACGCACAGCATTATGTGTGGCAGAGTCCCAACGATTAGCACGCATTGCCCATGCAGCAGAAATACGATTTTTCAAAAATGTTTTATCTATTGTCTCTGCCTTATCAAAGGTAAGAATGCGCACTACCAATTGAGCATTAGGAGAATAGAAGCCACGACCTAGAAATTCACCTGTACTTGTAACTACATCTACCACAGTACCGGCAGCTACTCCTTGTGGAAAGCGAGCTACAGCTCCGGAAAACACCCATGGATGCTTACGAAGCAATGATTTTTCTTTACCCTTTTTAAGTACAATATTCATAGTAATAAATCAAATTTTAAAGATTAAACGCAGCAGACTCATTTACATTAAAAGCCAAATCCCTTTGTCATTTGCAACAATGGCAACAATACAGCAATTGCAATCAGGAATACAAAGCCGCCAATTGCGACGAGCATAATTGGTTCAAGTAACGCAAGTCTTACAGACATATATTTTTCCCACATACGGCGAGCCTTGCTTGCTGCAACCTCCAGCATCTGTGGAAGACAGCCACCTGTCTCACCGACACGAGCCCAGCCAGTGAGCTCTGTACGTAGTACAGGCACAGCATCAATTGCATCGGACACAGCAACACCATTACGAACACGCTCTGTCTGCTCTAAAACCAGCTTTTTGAGCCAACGATTACCTGTACCTTCACCAGCAATAGGCAAAGCATTAACGATTGGCATACCTGCCTCAGAAAGCACAGAAAGAATTGAAGCAAAGCGCATACTTACAAGACCTGCCATTGCTGCTCCTCCTAAGTGAAGCAACACAAATCTATCAAATCGCTCTGCAAATTCTAAATTATTCTTAGCATAAGCTTTAGCAGAGAACCATGCCACAAGTGCACCAACAAATAGTGATGCAGAACCAATCACAAGAACCTTTGCCAGCACAATCACTACTTTGCTTAGCATTGGAAGTTCTGCTCCGGAATTTGAAAGCATATTAAGGGTGTGAGGAACAACAAAACCAAGCATCACTACACCGATAATAAAACCAAGTGCTAAAACAAAGCTTGGATAAATCAAAGCTGAGCGAAGTTTATCTCGCACTGCCTCCATCGCCTCAATAAATTCAGCTGCCTTTGAACAAAGCTCAGGAAGCTTTCCAGCCTTTTCTGCAGCTGATAGTGCAGCCAATTCAAAACTGGAGACACTGCCACAATATTCACCTATGGCAGCAGATAAATCAACGCCCTCGCGAACTCGTTGTAGCACACCTGTAAGAAGCTTTGCTGCAGATGCACCTTCTGATTTAATTAAAAGTTCAAGAGCAGCATCTAGCTGTATACCTGCAGAAAGAAGAGCGCTCAGCTCGCGATAAATTGCAGCACGTGCAGCTGGAGAAAGCTGACCTGTAAGCTTTGCAGTGCTCACTTGCTCAGCAACAATACCCTTCTCCATCAATAAACGAAGTGCATGCTTTTCTGAGCTTGCATCAATTGACCCAGAGCAAGCTTCGCCTGTAGCAGTATACCCCTTATATTCGTACATTGGCATCGCTTCCCCCAGAATAAGATTTTACAAAAATGCTTAGCAAATAAGCATTCCTTCTGCTACTGCACTAGCGACCTTATGGCCCTGCAATAGTTCAAGAATTAAAATAGCAAACATAAGTGCTGTAGCTGGACCTTGAGATGTAATGATATTTCCATCTACAAGTACTTTATCTACAGAAGAATACTTTGCCTCTGGCATTCTTTCCTCTAAGCCAGGATAGCAAGTAACACGCTTACCATTCAATACACCAGCCTCATATAAAGCAACTGGTGAAGCACAAATTGCTGCAACAAATTTATTTTTATTTGAAGCAAAGCGAGAAATTGTATTTTGTACGCGCATATCCTCGCAAAATGCTTCCATACCACCCATTCCACCTGGAAGAATAATTATGTCAGCATCCTCAACTGCTTCCTCGTTCCACATTTCGTCAGCGACAAGACCAACGCCACGAGAGCCCTCTACGTCAAGTCCTGCATCTTCATCAATAGATAGAGCAATTACCTCTACTCCGCCACGGCGAAGCACATCAATAATTGTTACTGTTTCTAGCTCTTCTACACCGCTTACTACTGGAACAATTGCTTTCATAAATTTTCCTTTGCAAAAATGATTTTATTATAGCACACCTACTCGCCATGCAAGTTTTATACTAATTTAACCAAGGTATGCTATTACAAAATATATTATTTAGAAATTCCTAATAAATCAAGAAGCTTTGAATCTAGATTATATAATTTTGTTCCACGAAGGATGGAACGTGGGCTTCTGGAATATGTAAACACAAATTTTGTTTCAGGAGGAACGCGTCCATTAAGGTTGATATCAAAATAAACCTTTTCTCCCTTTTCAAATTCACGTGATAAAAGCTCGCGCTTAATCGCTTCATCAGTGAATGAAGTAGGTTTGATATCGCATTCAACTTCAAAATTTGTTGTCAAATTAACATTATCTACACCATAGCGAGTATTAACACGATTAAGTGATTTAGCAATGTTTGTTTGAAGCTTAAAGTTGAAAGATTTTCCTGGCAAATTATTTTTGTACTCTTCTTCTGTGCGTACTGTAAATACGCCAGTAATACGATTAGCAATAGCATTTGCCTCAACCTCTGTAAGTTCTGAGCAACGCATTCTTACGGACATACCTTCAGAACGGAAACGAACCTCATTAAACAAACGTTGATTTGACCCCTCGTGAACACCAGCACTGGTTGTAATAATTGCATTAGGACGAGTCATTGCATTATATTGGCTGTCATAGAAATTTATCATCCACTCGATAATAAATGGAATGAGAGCCAATACAACAATATAAATTAATATTTTTAATATTAGTTTAATAATTCTCACCGCATCACCCTACCAGAAGCATTGCCATTCATAAGAGAAGTTACCTCGCTAACAGAAACGCGGTTATAATCACCATAAATTGAATGCTTTAAGCAGCTTGCTGCAACAGCAAATGCGAGGGCTTTTTGTGGCTCAGAATACTCTGTTGTATTCAGTGCATAAATCAAGCCAGCAGAGAAAGAGTCGCCACCACCAATTCTATCAAGAATATTTTCAATTCTGTATGAGCAATAGCTGCCATCTGGAGCAAGCGGTGCTAGGTATGATTTTGCTTCAGCAACATCATATAGCATTGCGCCCCAATTATTGTGATCAGCAGAATAGCTTTCACGTAGAGTGATAGCAATCTTAGATGCTTTAGGGAAGCGAGCTGCCAAAGCCTGAGCAACCTCTGTATAAGCTGCAATATTTAGCTGACCTGCCTCAACAGAAGTACCGCTTGCTGAAATACCAAACACATCAGAAGCATCCTCTTCATTACCTACAATCACATCTACATAAGGAACAATCTGTCCCATGCATTCAGCTGCAAGAGCCTTTGGAGCAGTACCCTCACGCCACTTCCAAAGCTTTTTGCGGAAGTTCAAATCGCATGAGATTTTAATACCCTTCTCAGCTGCAAGCTTTGTTATAGCCAAAGTTGATTTGAAAGCAGCCTCTGAAAGAGATGGTGTGATACCTGTAATATGTAACCAAGTTACGCCAGCAAGCATTGCTTCAAAGTCATAATCCTCTGGCTCTGCTAATGAAATTGATGAATAAGCGCGATCATAAACAACTGATGAACCACGCTGATTTGCACCTGTCTCAGCAAAATAAATACCTAGGCGGCCTTTAGATGTTTTAAGGATTTTTGTGGTATCAACGCCTAGTCCACGCATTTCGCATAGCATTGCATCAACAATAGCATTTGAAGGGAGTGCTGTGAGGTATCTAGTTTGCAAACCAAACTGAGCAATACTTGCACAAACATTTGCTTCACCGCCACCGAAAATAGCTTGTAGAGTTCCTGGCATAGCCTGAGCAAAGCGTAGGCTACCAGACGGAGATAAACGAAGCATTACTTCACCAAAACCAGCAATACAAATTGGAGCTTTATCCATATGCGATACCTTTCACTGCACTACTACAAAAAAAATGGCGGAGAGGGGGGGATTTGAACCCCCGGTACAGAATTAACTGTACGACGAATTAGCAATCCGCTGCCTTCAGCCACTCAGCCACCTCTCCGCAAAGCATAATCTTTTATATGCATTTGATATTTGCGTATAATACCTTATTATTTGCTCAGATTCAAGCAAAAAAACACAAATTTCGCTTAATTTTCCTTAAAATGTTGCTTTCCATTTTAAATAAAGCTATTGAAGTTAGCGTGCCTAAGGCATATGAAGCATTGCAAAGCAATATATGTGGTGAGATTAAATAAAGTTTCAGCAAGGCGAGGACGCCATGCTGCCCAGTTATTCTGTAAGACGGAGACGTCTTACAGCCCAGTTAACGTGTAGGACGGGGACGTCCTACACCCCAGAACTATGCGCTACCTAATACAGGTTAATCCTGAAAAATCATCTTGGTGCACAGCCAGGACGACGCCTGGCTGCTCCGAGATAATTGAATCACGAACACCACACATGCACAGCACCTAGCCATCACGCAAACCACCACACGCACGCAACATCCGACAAAATCAAAACAAAATTATTGTCATTCCTGTCAAAAAATTCGCACTTTTAGCCATCACGCTTACGTACGCAAGACAGCGTGCACTAGAATGATATTATGTTTTCGCGGTGCATACTATAAAAGCCCGGCGAATATACCTCTGGATCACCTACAACCACATGATCGATTACTGGAATTGACAATTGCAATCCAGCAGCAACAAGCTCTTTGGTTATCTCTATATCCTTGCGGGATGGACGTGCATCGCCAGAAGGATGATTGTGTGCCAAAATTACTAATGCTGCAGAATAACGTATTGCCTCACGAAATACCTCGCGAGGATGTACAAGTGACGAATCAAGAGTTCCAGAAGAAATCTCAATCGGCTGCTGTGTGCAGAGTCGGCATCGCTTATCTAATGGAAAAACAAAAAAGCTCTCCGTTTGCGATAATGCTTTGATTCGTCTCACCTTTTGCGCGACAAGCTCCGGATCGTCAAATACACTGCGCTTATCTACATCACCTAGCATGACGCGTCGCGACAACTCAAGCATAGCAGCAAGCTCTATTGCCTTTACCTGCCCTATACCTCCATAGCTTTTGAGCTCCTCTACTCCGGCATTCATCAGCTGTGGGAGCGAACCAAATGAATCTAACAGTTGGTGAGCAAGCATAAGCACATTCTTTCCTTGCGAACCTGTGCGCAGCATTATTGCAAGGAGCTCTTCATCTAACAGAGCTTTTGCGCCAAATTTTGCCAAGCGCTCGCGTGGACGAAAATTCTCTGGCAGCGTTGATAGTGCTTGCGATTTTTCTTGATTGTCATCCACACAATTTTCTACACCATAAACTGCATTTTCTGTAGCATCCGCAACAGTCTTAACAGAACTGGACGCTGCCACAAATGGTGCTTCTCGTTTAACTAATTGGTGGGATTTTCTTGAATGGGGAGCAATATCACAAATGGATACTTTTTGCTCACAACCATCATACTTTAACCTCAGCTGGGCCATATTCATTCCAAACCTCCATGATCTTATCTGCAACTCTACTTACTTCTATAGCCGTATTGGGCGCTGACACCCATTTTACATTATTCTGATTACGGAACCACGTACGCTGACGCTTTGCCAGCTGACGAGTTCTTACAATTGTTCGCTCAATTGCTTCCTCTACTGAGCACTTTCCATCAAGAGCATCCTGTGCTTCTTGATAGCCAATGCCTGAGCCTGCAGTAGAAGAAAAATTCGGATATTGCTCGCGGAGGAGCTTTACTTCATCAAGCAAACCGCCTGTAAACATTTCGCGGGCACGCTTTTCAATGCGTAATTTTAAGAGCTCTGGCTCCGCCCAGAGTCCTGCAATTGCTGGTTGATTGTTTGCTGTCAGCTTTTCCTCAGAGGCAAGATGCGCTGCATAGCTACGCACAGCATCCACTCCTTTTGCTTCAAGCATTTCAATCATACGAATCACGCGGCGAGGATTCTCTTTGTCTGCCATTGCTTCCAAAACCTCAGGCACAGCAGAAAGACGCTGCCACAAGACCTCAATTCCTCCAGCAGCATATTCTGCATTCAGTTTTGCCCGAAGTTCCTCATTCTCTGCACCGGGTGCATCAATACCTTTAAGTAATGCGCTGATATATAAGCCTGTGCCACCAGCAACAATTACACTGCGCCCCTGTGCCTCTGCCTCAGCAAAGGCTGCTCGTGCTGCATCTAACCATTTTCCTGTGCTAAATGGAGCATCTGGAGCAACTATATCGGCACCACGAAAATCAATTCCAACAAGCTCTTCAGCTGTTGGTTTTGCTGTGCCTATATTCATTCCTTTATAGACAAGCATGGAATCAGCTGATATGAGTATGCTGCCTGTGCGGCGAGCTAGCTCATTAGCTGTAGCAGTTTTTCCTGTTGCGGTAGGACCGACTAATATCCATGCTTTTGCCATAATTATAAACTCTCGTCTGTATATTTTGATAAATCATCCAGTACAACATCTGCCAAAGAAACATCATGCTTGGGGTGATTTGGCAGAACGATTGCGACACAACGCATTCCTGCACGCTTTGCAGCTGTTACGCCTGGACAAGAATCCTCAAAAACAACACAATCCTCAGGAGGGAGCCCCAGCTTTTCTGCAGCTAAAAGAAATGCGCTTGGATCTGGTTTACCAACTGGGTAATCCTCACAGCCAACATAAAATGAAACACAATCCTCAATACCCATATATTCAAGGCCTGCAGCAATTGTTGCACGAGGAGAACCCGACGCAATACATACTGGTGCTGTCTTTGACAAGCGCTTTAATAGTTCAATTGAACCATGAATACGGATATCGCTACTTTGCTTGATTTCATCAAAATACTTACGTGCCTCAGAATATAGAGCAGGTATAGCATCCTCACTTACATTCAGATGCGCTGCAATATCTTGATATACCTCAATTGTTGAGCGCCCGCAAGCCAGTTCAACAGCAGCCTCGTGCGAAATAGGTGCGCCATGAACACTGAGTAGCTTCTCTGTTACTTCTACCCATACAAGCTCTGTGTCAAGTAGCGTTCCATCTAAATCAAATATATATCCTTTTGCCATTCTTTCAACTTTCTAAATCTATGTGTAAAAATCAACTCTCTAAAATAACTTGGTAGGAATATCAAAGCAATTATTTATTTGTTTTCTGAACTGTTTTCTTAACTACCTTTACAGAACTGAATATCTCTTTAATTTCTGTTGTACGAGGATTCTCACGAGTACCAGCATAATGTATTCTTACTGTAATTGGCATTGGCTTTGGCTGCTTAAATTTCTGCATTTGAGCATCAGTAAATACAATATAGCTTGGCTCTGAAACACCTTTTATCTCAATTATATCAACGCCTTCAGACTTCTTCTTCCAGTAATCTGCATCGCCAGCCTTCATGCGCTCATCTTCTGATGTAAATTCACGAGGAACTTCCTTGAGATATAGCTCAACAAGCTTATTCATTGCAATAGCATCACCTAACTCAGCTGCACGCTCATACCAGTGATATGCAGCTTCGTTAGATTGATTTGCATATCCCAAGAGGAACATTGTTCCCAAATTAACCATTGCATCTGCACGAAGTACATAATGTACTCTTGTATTATTAGCAATGCGACGATACCATTTTACCGCATTTGAATAATCCTTCTGCACATATCGTCCTTCATAATTTAGTCGAGCAAGAACTAACTGAGAAGGAACATGATCTGCTCCTGCAAAACGCTCTATTGCGTTGAAAAGAATAGGATATTCCTTTTCCTTTGGCATGCCACGTCCTTCAGACACAAAGTAAAGAATTCTATTCATTGCTTGAACAGAGCGTGGATTAAAGCCATATTCTGCTTTAATTGTAAGACGCCAATAGTTCATTGCTCTTGCATCATTATCCTTACTCTCACCTGTTGTCTTTTGTGCATATAAATCACCAAGCAACAAGCTAGCCTTTGGCATATTGCCATTTGCAAGTTTATCAAGAATAGTCTCTGCCTCTATGCGCTGTGGCTCATAGCCAACACCTGCAAGCATCAAATAAGCACGCCAAAATTCAATCTCTGTATCGTACTTATACTGCTCGTCATAATAGCTCTTATATCTTTCTACAAGCTCTACAGCCTCTTCACGATTCTTCTCTACGCCATTCTGACCAAACCATAGCATAATGGAATAACGTGCTGCAGCAAGTGGATTTATCAGCTTATTTGAAATCAATTGCTCTACAGTATATTCTTCCACAAGTGCAGGAAGACGACTCTTGTCATTATTATTCTCATCCTCGCCAATAATAGAAATTGCGGAATAAGCAGACTCCTCTTTCATTGTCTGATTGATAAGAGAATCTTGCTCATGTTGATACAAGAAATAAGCAATACCTGCGCAACAACCAACTAAGAAAAGCATCAAAAGCACAAACTTTGAATTGCGCATCATTTGACGATTTACTGCATCATGGTTTTTATGGGAAGAGTGTCTGCGCTGCTTGCTAAATGCACTCTTATGTCTATGCTTATGAGAATGAATCTTCTTTGCATTTGCTGATACTTCTGGCTTATTTTCTGTATTATCCTCAGAAGCATCTTCTTCTCCATGTGTATTATTATTGTTCAAAGATGGAATAAAATCCTCAACAGAACAGCGTTGATAGTATTTAATACCATTCTTTGAAAAGATGTCAAGAACATCAAGATATAATTGGCAAACAGCATCATAGCCATCCAAATTCTTTGCCTTTGAAGCCAGTTCTAAAAGAGCTGGTTTTGCATTAGCCCAATTACGATTATTTGGACTTGCTGCATTAGCAACCTTTTCTATTAAACGGCCTGCCTCAACAATATCAAGTGCAATTCCTTTATATGCCTCTGCTTGCTCTGGCCACATTGCACAAGGCACACGTGTAACTACACCTACAGGATTCAATTGTTTATCAAGCAAAGGATTTGAAAATGCACTTCCAACATACAAATCATAAGCATGTAAATTGGATACTGTTTCTAAAACATCGTAAAGTACTAATGAGCAATCATCACCAGCAAGTCCACCAGTTGTGGTACTTTCCGCAATCAATGAATCTAAATCAAAAACAAGCTTATTATTCTTTTCTTCAGATGTTTGGCAATTTATATCTGTAAAAAGATGAATCTGCTTTAAACCTGTAGGTCTTTCAGTACGAATCCAGCGAACACCATCAGACTCTCCTGCTGCAAAGCACTTGATAATACAAGGGCTTTGCAGCTTGCGAACCTTCTTAATGTGCTCATTCAAAGCGTCTACTGTAACATTACTGTCTTCAGGAATAATATGAAGAGCATATTTTCTATTTGTAGATCCAAAAATTACAGAATAAGCTTCGCCAAATGCGCTGGTCCCAATATATTCAATGACCTTATGTTGTCCGACCTTTTGTCCATGAATTAGTTGCATATTTTTTGCTCCTAAGCTCACAAGATTTTACGAATTTGCCCCGCAGCACTTCTTATATTTTTTACCACTTCCACATGGGCAAGGATCATTACGTCCAACTGAAACAGCAGCCTTGACAGGACCACGTGCAGCACCATTCTCTGCTGCTGCGCGAGCTGCTTGTGCTTTCTCAGCCATTGCAAGAGCCTTGTCAAAAGCATCTGAGCTTACGCTGCTTGCTGCTGGAGCAGAAGTAACACGGCTAGCCTGAGCTGCTCTTGCTGCCTGCTGATTTACACCAGAAGCTGCAGCTGTTGCTTGAGCTAATACAGAAGCCTGTTCCTCAGGATTATTTGTCTTAACACGGCGTGACATTGCCATACGTGTCATAAAGCCTTGCATTGCCTCTAGTGAGGTTGCAGAACGGAATGCTGCTGTGCAAACATTAAGCTTAATGCGCTCCATCAAATCGTAGAACATGATTGAAGCCTCACGCTTATACTCAACTAGAGGATCGCGCTGTGCATAAGAGCGAAGACGTACATCACCGCGCAAATCATCCATTGAACGCAAATATGTTTGCCACTCTGTATCAACACTGCGAAGCATTACATAGCGCTCCAAATCCATTAGGCGATCTGGTGTTTCCATTGAGCACTTTAGCTGATATGCTTCCTCAACCAAATTCATAATAAACTTAGCTGCTTCCTCTGCCTTACCCTTGAATTGAACAAGATCTGCTTCTGCCAGCGGAATTGGGAATACGCTGTTTGCCCACTCAACAAGCTCACCTAAACGAGAGTCCTTTTCTGAAATGATAAACTTCTCGCATTGAGTCATGATAATATCATTGAAAATATCAAGAATTAAATCATGAACATTTTCGCTTGATAGTGCATCTGAACGGAAGCCATAAATCACCTCGCGCTGACGATTCATAACATCATCATATTCAAGTGTACGCTTACGAATTGAGAAGTTACGCTGCTCAACCTTGCGCTGAGCTGTTTCAATTGAGCGATTCAACAGACCTGCTTGAATTGGCTCGCCTTCCTTATAGCCCATGCGAGCCATCATTCCTGCAATGCGGTCAGAACCAAACAGACGCATTAGAGGATCCTCAAGAGAAACGTAGAAACGTGAAGAACCTGGATCACCCTGACGAGCACAGCGACCACGTAGCTGGCGGTCAATACGGCGAGACTCGTGTCTCTCAGAGCCAATCACACGCAAACCGCAAGGGCGCTCTTCAAGAAGCTCGCGTAATGTCTTTGGATAACCCTGTGGCTTATCATCAAGACTTGTTTGTGACTGTATCAACTCACGAGGTGTCCAAACGACGCCCTCTCCAAGCTTAATATCAGTACCACGACCAGCCATATTTGTTGCAATTGTTACTGCTCCTGGCTGACCTGCAAGTGCAACAATCTCTGCCTCGCGTGCATGGTTCTTTGCATTCAACACATTGTGTGGAATACCAGCCTGCTTGAATAAGCGAGAAAGAATTTCTGATGTTTCAACTGCAACAGTACCAAGAAGCACTGGCTGCCCATTTCTATGACACTCCTTTACCTCGTCAATAATTGCATTGAATTTCTCACGCTGTGTGCGATACATCAAGTCATTGCTGTCAACACGACGAATTGGGCGATTTGTTGGAATTACAACCACATCAAGGCGATAAATCTCATTAAATTCTGAAGCTTCTGTTTCTGCTGTACCTGTCATACCAGCAAGCTTCTTATACATACGGAAGTAGTTCTGAATTGTAATTGTTGCAAGAGTCTGAGTCTCGCGCTCAATCTTTACGCCTTCCTTAGCTTCAACTGCTTGGTGAAGACCATCTGACCAACGGCGGCCTGGAAGGATACGTCCTGTAAATTCATCAACGATAAGAACCTTGTTGTCCATAACAACATAATCTGTATCCTTTTCGTACAAGCAATAAGCCTTTAGAAGCTGGTCAATTGTATGGATACGCTCGCTTCTCTCTGCAAAATCTGCTTGAGCTGCCTGACGCTTCATCTGGCGCTCTTCATTTGACAAGCCTTCTGCATCAATTGCTGACATAATTGCAACAATATCAGGAAGCACGAACATTTCATGATCTGCAGGATTTAATTCTGTGCAACCATTATCTGTCAAAATTGCTTCACGAGTACGCTCATCAATTGTGAAGTATAGCTCCTCTCTGAATCTGCGGGAGTCTTCCTTATGCATCTCTGTAAGCATCATGTTCTCAACATCCTCATGAAGCTTACGGATAGATGGCTCTTCAAACATCTGTAGCAAGCGAGGGTGCTTTGGCATTGCATGATAAATCTGATACATATACTTCAAAGAAGCATCACGATTCTCTTCCTTGATTGCTGCTTCAACCTTTGTAAATAACTGATCTACCAGCTGTAGCTGCTTACGATACAAGCGCTCAACCTTTGGCTGCAATAAAGAGTACTGCTGATTTGTTTGAGGTGCAGGACCAGAAATAATAAGTGGTGTACGAGCCTCATCAATAAGAATTGAGTCCACCTCGTCGATAATAGCAAAGCTATATCCACGCTGTACTTGCTCCTGAGCAGAGGTTGCCATACCATTATCACGCAAATAGTCAAAACCGAACTCAGAGTTTGTTCCATAAGTAACATCACAAGCATATTGCTCGCGGCGCTGCATTGGATTCATTGTATTTTGAATACAACCAACTGTCAGACCAAGCCACTTAAATACCTGACCAACCCACTGAGAGTCACGTAATGCCAAATAATCGTTAACAGTAACAAGATGAACATTATTTCCTGTAAGTGCATTTAGGTACAAAGGAAGTGTTGCAACAAGTGTTTTACCTTCACCAGTCTGCATTTCTGCAATCTTACCTTGGTGTAGAACAATACCACCCATTAGCTGAACGTCAAATGGCACCATTTCCCATCTTAGAGTATGACCGCAAACCTCGTATTCATTACCGCACATTCTGCGACAAGCATTCTTTACGACAGCAAATGCCTCACACATAATGTCATCAAGAGTTTCACCATTCTTTAGACGCTCTTTAAATTCAGGTGTCTTTGCACGTAGTTCATCATCTGAAAGTGATTTATACTGCTCATCAAAGCGATTGATAGCCTCTACATATGGACGCAATTTCTTTACATCGCGAGCACGCTTTGTTCCAAAAATTTTAGCAAAAAGATTCATTTTTATTCCTTAAAATCAAATATATAAATTTGGCATAAAAAATGCCAAAAAACTTTCATCACGAATTAAACATATAAATATTAACAAATTGTTAAAATAAAAGCAATTATTTATATGTGAAAGAACCCCTAAAAAACACATAATTTCGGCTATTTTTTGATAGCTCATTGACAAAATGAAGCAACGCGAACGCTATGAAGCGATATAGCGCAATTTATGCGATGGAATTATTTAAAGTTTCAGCAAGGCGAGGACGCCATGCCGCCCAGTTATTCTGTAAGACGGGACGTCTTACAGCCCAGTTAACGTGTAGGACGGGGACGTCCTACACCCCAGAAAAACCGCGATAGCCAATACACGTTAATCCTGAGAAATCATCTTGGTGCACAGCCAGGGCGACGCCTGGCTGCTCCGAGATAATTGAATCATGCACACCACGCGCACACAGCACCTAGCCACCACACTCACGCAGCACCTAGAAATCCTGCCATCCTGCGCAATCCCGTAATCCTGCGTCCCTTCCCTTCGCACTTTTAGAAACCACTCTTTGTGCAAGACGAGACGGCAAAATACCCCAGAAAAACAGACCCAATGAGCGTTCTGCGATAAAATAACTTAAAGTGCTTGTACTGCCTCTGTTGCAACAGAAACAGCATACAATGCAGCTGTTTCAACACGCAAAATATTATTGCCTAAGGTCACTGGTATTGCTCCCACAGCAATTGCTTGCTCTAATTCTGATGAAGACAAATCTCCCTCAGGACCAATTATTATGCCAAGCTTCTTTATTGGCTGTGAAAGCTCGCGTATTGCAGTTGTGCAAGTGCGACTCTTCTCTCGCAAATCAGTAAGCAAAGTAGGTTGCTCAGAAAATTTTGCAACAGCATTTTTCCAACTGCATGCTGCCTCAATTTTCATCAAATAAGGACTGCTGCATTGCGTTACAGCTGCCTCAGCAATGCGTACCCATCGCTCCACACTGCTATCCTTTGGTTTTATCTGTACAAATTCAGAAACAATAGGAACAAGCCTATGCACCCCTAACTCTTGTGCCTTCTCTACAAGCCAATCCATGCGAGCAGGCTTAGCTATACACTGAAACAGTGTCAACTCCACTGCAGGTGGTGGCACAGTGATTACTTCACCAGTAAAATTTATTGATGCACTACGTTTTGCAAGCTGCGAAATAACAGCTTCACGCTTATGCCCTTCTCCATCTGTTAAATCAAGCTTATCTCCAAGCTTAGCACGAAGCACAGTCACCACATGGTGCATCTGTGCTTCTGGCAATACTTGCTCGCCGTCTGCTAACAATATTTCAGATGGAAGAAGTAATGTATGCATAATAAATTACTTACTTAGCTTTTCGCGTTCTGCAGCAAACTTTTCAGCATACTCTTCGAACTTGCGTGCTTCAGGATAAGAAGATTTATCAAAGGCATCACGGAATGCCTCAAGAGCTGCTTTTTGTTTTGAATTTAACTTATGAGGTGTTTCAACAACAACCTGTACGCGTAAATCACCAAAATGACGAGCATTCAGAATTGGGCATCCCTTATCGCGCAAGCGGAACATTGTTCCAGACTGTGTACCAGCTGGAATCTTCAGTTTTGCCATACCATCAAGAGCAGGAACTGTTACCTCGCCACCTAATGCTGCTACATCTGGTGTAACAGGTACTGTGCAAATCAAATCATCACCATCACGCTCGAACAATGGATGACTCATCACATCAATCACGACATGCAAATCACCGCTTGGTCCGCCACGTAAGCCGCCCTCGCCTTTACCTGCCATACGTAGACGTATGCCTGTATCTACACCACGAGGAATCTTAAGGCTTATTGTAGATTTTCCTTTTACGCGACCTGCACCACGGCAAGTACGGCAAGGTGTGCGAACCACACTGCCTGTTCCCTTACATACAGGGCAAGGAGATTGGACCTTAAAGAATGCGGCACCACTGACAACATAGCCGGAGCCACCACATTGCTTACATGTTTCTCTGCTTGTACCAGCAGCAGCACCTGTTCCCTTACAATCAGGACAATCATGCTCATGAGGTATTGAAAGCTCTTTGGTTGTGCCAAATAGTGCTTCCTCTAGTGTAATTCTTAAATCATAACGTAAATCTGCGCCCTTTTGAGGAGCATTTGGATTTGCTGAACGCTTTGAACGGCCTCCACCAAAGAGAGTATCAAAAATGCTTCCGCCGCCTTCTCCACCAAATAGACCTTCAAAAAGATCTCCAAAATCACCTGCATGAGAAAAATCACGACCAAAATCAAAGCCACCAGGACCAAACTTTGTTCCCTCATGACCAAAACGGTCATAATTTGCGCGCTTATTTTCGTCACTTAAAATCTCATAAGCTTCAGAAACTTCTTTAAATTTCTCTTCAGCGGCTTTATCTCCAGGATTTCTATCCGGATGATATTTCATAGCGAGCTTACGATATGCCTTCTTAATTTCATCAGCAGTGGCAGTTTTAGAAACACCTAAAAGCTCATAATAATCTTGCTTAGCCATAACTTGTTTTCCTAAACTCAGTATAAATTAAATTATTCTACAGGTACTGAAACAATAACCTGAGCTGCACGAAGCACCTTTCCATTAAGAGTATAGCCCTTACGAACCTCAAATAGAACATGCTCTGGAGGAACGCTATCTGTAGGCATCTTTGAAAGTGCTTCATGATATTCTACATCAAAAGGCTTACCAAGAGACTCAACTGGCTTTAATCCAAATTTATCAAGTCCGCGTAGCAGCTCATTTTGAATAAGCTTAAAGCCTTCAATATAAGGATTTGGCTCTGCTGGCTTTGCTTCTTCTCCTTCTGCAGGAGCTGGAGCAGCAACGGTCTTCTCAAGAGAAGCAAGAGCGCTATCAATATGATCTAGAGCTGGTAGCATTGCTGAAAGAAGTTCTGCATTTGCACTTTTAATCATATCTGCTTTATCGCGAGCCATACGTTTACGATAATTATCAAAATCAGCCTGAAGGCGCATTAAGCGTTCACGATAAATATCTGCCTCTGACTGTGCAGGAGCTTCTTCTGCTGGCTCCACCTCTGGTTCTTCTGCAGCAGCAGCAGCTTCCTCTGTTGATTCAGTTGCAGCCTCTTCTGCAGGAGCTTCCTCTGCTGTTGTCTCTTCTACAGGTGTCTCTTCTGTAGGAGCAGCTGGAGTCTCCTCCTCAACTGCAGGCTCTGCAGCTACAGTATTTTCTATTGTTTGCTCTTCAACAACTACATTTTCAGTTGTTGTTGTGTCATCTGCAGATACATTTTTCAAATCATCGCTATTCATAATAAACAAGTTCCTTCTAAATCAAATGGGTGTATAAAAACAAATTTATCAAAATACAAAACACCCAAAATCAGTATTAAAAAACATTTAAATTAAAAAAATATAGTTAAAAATTTTATCATTTTTTTGCTCTTTTGTAAACCAGAAATCAAAATCCACAAGAGAGAAAAATTCGCTGGCAAAACTCTAAAAAGCCAGCGAAATTTTAAATTAAAAACAGATAGAGCTATTTCTTAAAAATATCCTTTTCCATAATCACCTCTTCAGGCTCAACATCAATAACTATACCAAGTTCTTTCTTTGTCTTCTCTTGTTCCAACTTATCCATCTTTGAGAGAACATACTTTAAAGCAAATGATGCTACTCCAAGGTCATCCAACCATCCGATCAAAGGTATATAATCAGGAACAAAATCTAAAGGAGCAATGATATATAGCAAAGCTGCTCCGACTAGAATTTTTTCCTTCGCGCTAATTTTCGGAGAAACAAAGAAATTATACAGTTGCTTTGCTTTTTCTATTATACCTAGATTTTTAACTTTTTTTGACCAATCCACAAACATAGTTTTAATTTTCTCGTGATTTTTTGGATCAGTAGCCTGCTTATACCATTTTGATTGAAAAAAATCTTTACCCTTCATGAGTTAACTCCTCCGATGTATTTATTTAAGTAACTAATGTAAATTCAGTTAATTTACATGAGCAAAAAGTATGCCAACAACTTTTTACATCAAAAACTCACACTTTTACTAATAAACCCGCTACTTTTTGTCACACTTCGCCCAATGATTGATGTCACATAATGCGACAAACAACAAGGGTGCGTTTGCATCTTTTACGATGTAGCGCACCACTGTTGTTGTTTTATGCAAATGCTTCCGTCATAGCGCTTAATAAATTTGTCCCCAAGGTCCCCTAAGCGCTAAACTGACTGTACAATCGTCAAATCGTCTTTATGAAATAAGAGTTTTGCGCAATGCGTGCGTGCAAAGCACGCTAGGCCCGTTTTGAGTACAAGGCGGGATAAAGCCTAAATTCGTGTCCGAATTTAGATGAAGCAGCACTGCGTGCTATGAAGCGGTGCAAGCACCATGAAGCATGCCTTCGGCATATGAAGCATTGCGAAACAATATATGCGGTGGAATTATTTAAAGTTTCAGCAAGGCGAGGACGCCATGCCGCCCAGTTATTCTGTAAGACGGGGACGTCTTACAACCCAGTTACCGTGTAGGACGGGGACGTCCTACACCCCAGTTAAGCACACACTTTAAATATTTTAACCTTATCTATTCACTAATTCTGCGTACGCTCCCATACTCAATGATCTTGTGGGCCGTACACGCTAGCGATTGGCAGTTGGCGTTATCTCGGAGCGGCTAGGCGTCGCCCTAGCCTCCAACAACAAGCGCTGGCGTATCACCCAGAAC
>JAFPBK010000084.1 GCA_017424105.1 Kiritimatiellia bacterium
CTTTTAGATTACTATCTTGAAAGACAAGTAGCTATGACATCAAGTATATAAAAGAAAAAAAAAAAATGGGTTGAACCGCCGTATGCCGAACGGCACGTACGGTGGTGTGAGAGGAGGAGTTAAAACTCCTCCTACTCGATTATTAACCTCCTATTGCAGCAAATAAGTGAGTAGGTAATAGTGAGCAACGAATAGATTAGGTAATAGATAAATTTTGCTTTGCAATGCTTCATGGTGCTTGCACCGCTACATAGCACAAAGCGCTGCTTTATCTAAATTCGCCCCGAATTTAGTCGCAACTCTGGGGTGTAGGACGTCCTCGTCCTACACAAAATATAATGCCTAATCATGCGAAAAATAGGGACGCAGAGAGCGCAAAGGTCGCGGAGGTGCGCTGAGCTCGTGTGGTGCCTTGCGTGGTGATTGGGTTATACGCCAGCGCTTGTTGTTGGTTTACTCATTGCTTTGTCTACCGACGCAATTAACCAACTGCCAATCGCTAGCGTGTACGCCCCACAAGATAATTGAGTATGGGAGCGTACGTAAGCGTGGTGGCTAGGTGCTGTGTGCGCGTGACGTACATATGTTTTAAATCCCACCACAGATATTGCTTTGCAATGCTTCATATGCCACAGGCATGCTTCATGGTGCTTGCACCGCTTCATAGTGCAAAGCGCTGCTTCATCTAAATTCGCCCCCGAATTTAGTCCTTCTCGTCCTTATACTTACATATAAATGCTAAATTTATGGTAATTTAGACACTCCAAGTTGCTTCCGTGCTTGACTATATTCACCAATTTTGATAGCATTTTTAGTTGTTGTTTCCGTTATTAGCGTCTATTATATAAGGATAACGGGAAATGAGTGATTTATAATAAGGAAAATACAATGATCGTGTCCACAAAATTGTTGTTCGAGCATGCATACGGCAAGTATGCTGTTGGAGCATACAATATAAATAATGCAGAGCAGATTATGGGCCTGTTTAAGGGCTGCATGGATAGTCATGCTCCGTTCATTGTACAAATTTCCAAGGGAGCACGTGCCTATACAGATAAGCATCTGTTAGAGGCAATGATACGTGCTGCAGATGATATCTTCCCTAATGCTATTTTTGCTGTGCATCTTGATCATGGCGATGAAGAAACATGTATGGATTGTATTGACAGTGGCTTCTATAGCTCTGTAATGATTGATGCATCAGCTAAGGATTTTGAAGAAAATATTGCCATAACAAAGCGCGTTGTTGATGCTGCACATGCAAAAGGTGTTGTAGTAGAAGCAGAGCTGGGTAAGCTAGGTGGAGTAGAGGAGCATGTCTCTGTATCTGAGGCAGATGCAAAGCTGACAGACCCTGCTCAGGTAGAGGAATTTGTTAAGCGTACAGGCTGCGATTCCCTGGCATGTGCAATCGGTACCAGCCATGGCGCATATAAGTTTACAGGCAATCAAGGTTTACATTTTGAAGTGGTTGATGAAATCGCTAAGCGTCTTCCACGCTTCCCACTAGTGATGCATGGTTCATCCTCGGTTCCCCAAGATGAGGTTGCACGCATCAATGCACATGGTGGTAAGCTGCCTGGCGCAAAAGGAGTTTCTGAGGAGGATATCGCAATTGCTGGTAAAAAAGGCGTTACGAAAATAAATATCGATACAGATGGACGCCTCGTCTGGTGCCGTGTGCATCGTGAATATTTTGATGCTCACCCAGAAAACTTTGACCTACGCCCAGTAGGCAAAGAATTTATGGCTGAGTATGCTAAGTATATCGCTGGCAAAAACGAAATTCTTGGCTCAGCAGGTCAGCTAGAGTCAGTTCGAGATTATATCAAAAACGCAAAGGCTTAATTTTTTAACTAAAACTAACAAATTGACAAGCCAAAAGAAATATAAAATTAGGCTTGTCAGCTTTAAGGAGTAAAACAGAAATGGCTAATAAAATAATGGTCGACGGTAACGAAGCTGCCGCAAGAATTGCATTCAAGTGCAGTGAAGTTTGTGCCATCTATCCTATCACACCTTCCTCTCCAATGGCTGAGTGGTGTGACGAGTGGGCATCAAGAAACGGTAAGAATATTTGGGGTACAATCCCACACGTTGTAGAAATGGAATCAGAGGGCGGTGCTGCTGGTGCAGTACACGGTGCTTTGGCAACAGGTGCTCTAACTACAACATTTACAGCTTCTCAGGGTCTTCTTTTGATGATTCCTAACATGTACAAGATTGCTGGTGAGCTTATCCCAACAGTTTTCCATGTTTCAGCTCGTGCTCTAGCATATGAGGGTCTATCAATCTTTGGTGATCACTCTGACGTTCTATCTTGCCGTCAGACAGGTTTCGCAATGCTAGCTGCTGCTTCTGTTCAGGAAGTTATGGATATGGCTCTAGTTGCACACGCTTCTACACTAGAGAGCCGCATCCCATTCCTACACTTCTTCGATGGTTTCCGTACTTCACATGAAGTTCAGAAGATCGATGAGATCCCAGAGGAGACAATCCGCGAGATGATCGACGATAAGCTAGTATTCGCTCATCGTGACCGTTCACTTTCTCCAGACCACCCAACAATGCGTGGTACTGCTCAGAACCCAGACGTATACTTCCAGGCTCGTGAGACCTGCAACCCTTACTACAATGCAACTCCAGCTATCGTTCAGAAGTACATGGATATGCTAGGTGAGAAGACAGGCCGCAAGTACAACCTATTTGACTATGTTGGTGCTGCTGATGCTGAGCACGTAATCGTTGCTATGGGTTCTGGCGTTGATGCTATCGACGAGACAGTTTCTAACATGGTTAAGGATGGTGCTAAGGTTGGTGTAATCAAGGTTCGCCTATACCGCCCATTCGCAGTTGAGGCATTTGCTAAGGCAATCCCTGCAACAGCAAAGACAATCACAGTTCTAGATCGCGTTAAGGAGCCAGGTGCTCTTGGTGATCCTCTATACCTAGACGTTCGCACAGCAATCGGCGAGGCAATGGAAGCTGGCTTCATCAGCAAGTGGCCAAAGGTTATCGCTGGTCGTTATGCTATCGGTGGTAAGGAGTTCACACCTGCTATGATTAAGGGTGTTTATGACAACGCAGCTGCTGCAGCTCCTAAGAATCACTTCACAGTTGGTATCAATGACGATGTAACACACACAAGCATCTCTTATGATCCTTCATACGTTCTATCACACGCTGGCCGTAAGGAGTGCATGTTCTACGGTTTGGGTTCTGACGGTACTGTTGGTGCTAACAAGAACTCAATCAAGCTAATCGGTGATGCAACAGATAACTATGCTCAGGGTTACTTCGTATATGACTCAAAGAAGGCTGGTGGTATCACAGTTTCTCACCTACGCTTCGGTTCAGAGCCAATCCAGAGCCCATACCTCTGCACAAACGCAGACTTCATCGCTTGCCACAACTTCTCATTCGTAGAAAAGTATGACATGCTTTCAAATGCTAAGGTTGGCGGTACATTCCTACTTGCTAGCCCATACTCAGCAGATGAGATTTGGAACCACCTACCAGATGAGATCGAGCAGCAGATCATCGACAAGAAGCTACGCTTCTACGTTGTAGACGCTGTAACTCTAGCTCAGAAGATGGGCATGGGTGGCCGTATCAACACAATCATGCAGACTGCATTCTTCAAGATTGCTGACATCATCCCAGAGGACGAGGCTATCGAGCTTCTAAAGAAGTATGCTAAGAAGGCATACGGTAAGAAGGGTGATGAGGTTGTTAAGAAGAACTGGGATGCTATCGATGCAGCTCGTGACGCTGTTGTTGAGGTTAAGTACCCAGCTCAGGTTGCAGGCGTATACAAGATGCCAGCAATCGTAGCAGACGAAGCTCCAGATTTCGTTAAGAAAGTAACAGCTGAGCTAATGGCACAGCGCGGTGACGCTCTACCAGTTAGCGCAATTCCTGAGGACGGCACATGGCCTCTATCTACAACACAGTGGGAGAAGCGCAACATCGCTACTCAGATTCCTTCTTGGGATCCAGCAGTATGTATTCAGTGCTTGAAGTGCTCACTTGTTTGCCCACACGCAGCTATCCGTGGTAAGGTTTATGACCCATCTAAGCTAGAGAACGCTCCTGAGACATTCAAGTCTGCAGACGCTAAGACTCCTGCTTTCGCTGGCTTGAAGTTCACACTTCAGGTTGCTCCAGAGGACTGCACAGGCTGTGGCGCTTGCGTACACACTTGCCCAATGTCAGCTAAGGGTGCTATCAAGATGGTTAAGCAGCTTGACCTACGTGCTCCAGAGGCTAAGAACTTCAAGTTCTTCCTAGACCTACCTGAGGCAAATCGTGCAACTCTAAACGTTGGCACAGTTAAGGGCTCACAGCTCTGCCGCCCATTGTTTGAATTCTCTGGCGCTTGCGCAGGCTGCGGTGAGACTCCATATGTTAAGCTTGTAACTCAGCTATTCGGTGACCACACAATCATCGCTAACGCAACAGGCTGCTCATCAATCTACGGTGGTAACCTACCTACAACACCATACTGCACACGCGAAGACGGTAAGGGCCCAGCATGGGGTAACAGCCTATTCGAGGATAACGCACAGTTCGGTCTAGGTATGTACATGACTGTTGAGAAGTTCCAGGGCTTCGCTCTAGAGCTAATCGCACAGGTAATCGCTTCTGAGCAGGCTCCAGCTGAGGTTAAGGCTCTTGCAACAGAGATCCGCGACGCAGATCAGAGCACACAGGAAGGCATCGAGGCACAGCGTGAGCGCGTAGCTAAGCTAAAGGCAGCTCTAGCAGGTGCAGATTGCGCAACATGCCGTCAGCTAGTTTCTCTTGCTGACTACCTAGTTAAGAAGAGCGTTTGGATCATCGGTGGTGACGGTTGGGCATACGATATCGGCTACGGCGGTCTAGATCACGTTCTAGCTTCTGGTAAGAATGTTAAGGTTCTTGTTCTTGATACAGAGGTTTACTCCAACACTGGAGGTCAGGCTTCTAAGTCAACACCACTTGGCGCAATCGCTAAGTTCGCTGCAGGCGGTAAGCCACAGCAGAAGAAGGATCTTGGCATGATCTCTATGACCTACGGCAACATCTACGTTGCACAGGTTGCAATGGGTGCAAATGCTGAGCAGACAGTTAAGGCATTCAACGAGGCAGAGGCTTATGATGGTCCAGCATTGATCATCGCTTACTCACACTGCATTAACCATGGTATCTCCATGACAACAGGTATGGATAACCAGAAGCTAGCAGTTGAGACAGGTCACTTCCCACTATACCGCTTCAACCCAGACAATGTTGCTGCTGGTAAGAATCCTCTAACAATCGACAGCAAGGCTCCAAGCAAGGAGTTTGCTGATCAGGCAAATGTTGAAAACCGCTTCAAGCAGCTTGCTAAACTTGATCCAGAGATGGCTCAGAAGATGGTTGAGGATGCAGATAAGCGCTTCAAGGCTAAGTTTGACCTACTAACTAAGCTTGCAGCTATTGCACAGAACTAATTGAAGTAACCCTTCAATAATTCAAAAAGGCTTCTCCGAAAGGGGGAGCCTTTTTTTCGTATTTATTCAAAATTTTTTAAAATAATCTTATTGCAGATATTGTAAAGTAATACAAAACTTCGTCAAGTCTGGTGTATAACTATTGTTTTTAAGTTAAATTTTAAAAAATTAAAAAAAGTACTTGCAATTGGGTACGGTTTTGTAGTAATATCTAAATTGTAATCAGTACAAAATAGAATTTAATCTAAATACGAAATTTAAAAATTAAAACTAAACAAAAATTAAGGAGATAAATTATGAAAAAGTATGTTTGTTCAATCTGCGGTTATGTTCACATGGGCGATGAAGCACCAGAAGCTTGCCCACAATGCAAAGCTCCAGCAGCAAAGTTTAATGTTGTTGAGGAAAGCAATGCTAAGAAGGTTTGGGCAGATGAGCATCGCGTTGGTATCGCAAAGGATTTGGATGCAGAGGTTGTTGAAGGCCTAAAACAGAATTTTATGGGTGAGTGCACAGAGGTTGGTATGTATCTTGCAATGAGCCGTCAGGCAGACCGCGAAGGTTATCCAGAGGTTGCTGAAGCTTATAAGCGCATCGCAATCGAAGAGGCAGAGCATGCTGCAAAATTTGCTGAGCTACTAGGTGAGGTAGTTGCTGGCTGCACAAAGACAAACCTACAGATGCGCGTTGATGCAGAGCAGGGCGCATGTGAAGGTAAGCTAATGCTAGCTAAGCGCGCTAAGGAGCTAGGCTATGATGCTGTTCATGACACAGTACACGAGATGTGTAAGGATGAAGCACGCCATGGTGCTGCATTCGAAGGCCTACTAAATCGTTACTTCAAGTAAGCCTTAAATACCCAGTACGGCATGCCATCATTACATATGGTGGCATTGCATTAACTTAGTGACAAAGGACGATTATATATGAAAAGAATTAAAGATGTGCTTAGAGATATGGGTGTACCTGCTTCTATGCCACGTATCTGCATATATGATTATCTTTTGTCACAAAAAACTCATCCATCTGCAGATATGGTATACATGGCATTACATCCACAAATGCCTTCTCTCTCTCGTACTACCGTATACAATACATTGCGAATGCTTTGCGATAAAGGATTAGTAAAACAGATCCCTATATGTGAAGGCGATATGAGATTTGATGCAGATGTTAGCGAGCATGGACATTTTTGGTGCAGAAAATGTGGCAGGGTGATTGATATTGATGCCCCACATATTGCAACCAAACAATCACATAAAATGATTGGTGATATTGACGAAATACAGGTCGTCCTAATTGGTTCATGCAATGAATGTAAAGAATCCTAATTTTTTTTGAATTCGTAATCCTATAATCACGCTATTTATAGATTAGCAAACGCATAACTGCCAAAAACAC
>JAFPBK010000085.1 GCA_017424105.1 Kiritimatiellia bacterium
ATAGTACTGCATTTTTATTCTTTCTCTATTTAGTTTGTAGTTTCAATTTGTTTAAAAAAACGATTGCATAACTATACCATATAAATATAGGGTATGCAAGGATTGATTACTGTTCACAACAAAAAATGGGTAGTTTTGTATTCGTAAAATTAATGTCGTTTTGCCTTGTTGAAACTTTCATGCTGGCGTTTCGCTCCTGTCTGGAATTAAAATATCCTGCACTCCAGTTTTATTTTATCTATCGCATTATCTGTTCGTTATCCGTTATTCGTCATCCACTATTCATTATTCGTTTTTGGCTGTCGATTGCTACCGATAACTGTCGATTGCTAATGTGATGGAAGTGTAAAATCGCAAGTATCACACGAGCTCCGTGCTCCTTCGCGTCCTTTGCGCTCTCAGCGTCCCTTTTTCGCTCTTTCTTACTTTAGCTGCTGTTTTTAGGATTATCTAATTGACAAAGTAGCGCTTATAAGGGTAAAATTATGAGCAAAAATAAACAATTAGTGGAGTTCTTAATCCGCATTAGGTGAATTATGAGTAAAAAGATAATTTTTTTGGTTTTTGTTATTGCAATAATTGCTGGTGTATTTGCATATACCCGTAAAGATAAGGATGAATCCTTAAATGAAGTGATTTTACATAAAGTTACTAAAGGTCCTCTTGTAATAAATGTCTCAGAAGCAGGTTCTATTAAGCCTCAGGAGCAGATTATTATCAAAAGCGAGGTTGAGGGTCGTCGCTCAATCATATATCTCATAAATGAAGGTACTTATGTAAAAAAAGGCGATTTGCTTGTGGAATTGGATGTTTCCGAACTTGAAACAAAGCGTGCAGATCAAGAAATCGTTGTTGAAAATGCAGAAGCAGGTAAGCTTGTTAAGGCAGACGACCTAGTTGTTGCTCAAAATCAAGCAAAGGCAGATGTTGAGCTTGCTGAGCTTAAGGTGCGTTTTGCAAAAGAGGATTTGCAAAAATATATTGAAGGTGAATATCCAAATAATTTATCTGAAGCAGAGGGTAAAATTAAGCTTGCTGAAGAAGAACTTGAGCGTGCTAAGGATAAGATGGAGTGGTCAAAGAAGCTTTATGACGAAAAATACCTTTCCGAAACAGAAATGCGTGGTGATGAGCTTGCTTGGAAGCGTTCTGAGTTAAGTTTGCAAACGGCAAAGGGAAATCTTGACCTGCTTAAGAATTATACCTATAAGCGCCAGGTTGCTCAGTTGGAAAGCGATCTTTCTCAGGCAGAGATGTCTTTGGAGCGAACAAAGCGCAAGGCAAGTGCAAGTGTTAATTCTGCAGAAGCAACACTGCGCGCTAAGGAATTGGAATATACTAGACAGCTGGAGCGTCTAAAGCACTATGAGAAGCAGATTGGTAATGCAAAAATTTATGCACCAATGGATGGCCTTGTAATTTATGCAACCAGTGCAAATAATCGTTGGGGAAATAAGACACCTCTTGCAGAAGGTACAGAGGTTTGGGAGCGTAATGAGCTTATCTATCTTCCTACAGCATCTTCTTTCCAGGCTGAAATTGAGGTTCATGAAAGTAATTTGAAAAAGATTGTTCCAGGCCAAAAGGCACGTGTACGTGTAGATGCTTACAAGTCTAAAATTTTCTACGGAGTTGTTTCTCATGTGTCTCCATTGCCAGATGCTCAAAAGATGTGGCAAAATCCTGATTTAAAGGTATATAGAACAGTTATTAAGCTTACCGAAGGTGGCGATGTTCTAAAGTCCGGTATGAACTGCGTTGCAGATATTATTGTAGATCAATTTGAAGAAACAATTTCGGTGCCAATTCAATGCCTTGTAAAGGAAAAAGGCAAGAGCGTTGTATATGTTGTTGACTCCGAAGGTAAGCAGGAGCGCCGAATTGTAGAGGTTGGCCAAGACAATAATCGCTTTATTCAAATCAAGTCTGGATTAAAAGAAGGTGAGATGGTAATGGAAAATCCACCTCTGTCAAATTCAGAATCAGAAGATACTAAAAAGGTTGTAGAGGAAGATGACTCTACTAAGGAGCTTACAGAAAAAATTACTCGCGAGCACGAGGCTCGCAGAGCAAAATTCGGTAAGCCTGCACCTGGTGCTTCTGTGCAACAATCAGCAGGTACAAATGCAGTTGGCGAAGTATCCGCTCCTGTAGCAAATGCACCACAAGTACAGACAAATGAAGTAGTAAAAGCAGCTGCACCAAGTGTTGCTGAGCTTAAAAAACCAAACTTGGAGCAATAATCAATGATGGAGATTGATCCGAACCGAGATTATGCTGTAAAGTTTGAAAATCTGTCCAAACATTATGATTTAGGTGGGCAGATTGTCAGAGCATTAGATGGTGTTACTGCATGCTTTGAAAAGGGTAGCTTCTGGGCTATTATGGGTGCCAGTGGCTCCGGTAAGAGTACAATGCTTAATATTCTTGGTTGCTTAGACAGACCTACAGGAGGCCATTATTATCTTGATGGCAAGGATGTATCTTGTCTTGAGGATGATGAGCTAAGCGATATTCGTTTAAATTATTTGGGCTTCATTTTCCAAAGCTTTAATTTGATTCCGCAATTAACTGTTGCTGAGAATATTTCTCTTCCTCTGTATTACAAAGGCTTTTCAGAAGAATATTGCTTAGAAAAAGCAAAGGAAATGGCAGAGATTGTTGGCTTGTCTAATCGACTTGGACACAGACCTATGCAGCTGTCAGGTGGTCAGCAGCAGCGCGTAGCAATTGCACGTGCGCTTTCTACAGATCCAGTAGTATTGTTGGCTGACGAGCCAACAGGTAATCTGGACTCTGCCACAAGTATTGAGATTATGAAGCTTTTGACAGAGATGAATAATTTAGGAAAGACAGTTATTATGGTTACTCATGAACCAGATATTGCTGAATTTGCTAAGCATCGTTTGATTATGAAAGATGGTAAAATAGATAGGATAGACTAAGCCATGATAAAAATTACCTATGTTTCATTGAAGCGAAATATTCGACTCGGTGTAAAAAATCTATTGCTTCATAAGCTTCGTTCTATTTTGACGATGCTTGGCTTAGTTTTTGGTGTTGGCAGTGTGATTGCTATGCTTGCGATTGGTGAGGGTGCAAGCGAAGAGGCTCTTGAAAGAATCAGAAAGCTAGGCAGCAAGAATATTATTATTACATCTGCAAAGCCAGCGGTAGAAAGCTCAAAGCTTAATAATGATGTACGTTTAAGTGTTTATGGACTGCTTTATAACGATTACCTTTGCATGGATGAAACTATTCCTACAATTTCAAAGGTAGTGCCAGTTAAGTCAATGGAAAAGATTGCACGATTTAATGACAGAGCAGAGACCTTGCGTGTGGTTGGTACAAGTGATGAGTGGTTCGAATTAGTGAATCGTAAGCGCTTGGCAGGCCGCGTATTAAATGCACAGGATGTGGCAGAGTCTATGTCTGTCGCAGTATTGACTGAGAGTGGAGTTCGTAAGCTTTTAGCAAACGAGAATGCTGTCGGTGAGTTACTTCGTATTGGAGGAAATTCTTATGAGGTAATCGGCATTGTTTGCACAGAGAAGCTTGCTGATGGTGGTATGCAAATGCCTGATCGAGAAGCAGATGTTTATATTCCTATAACCACCTCTCGTTTACACTATGGAGATACTTATACACAATCAAATGACGGTAGCCGAACAAGTGAGCTTGTTGAGCTCACACAAATAATTGTTGAGGTTGCAGAAGAAAGCAGGGTGGAAGAAACCTCAAAGGTAATAGAGAGATTGCTCTCCATCACTCACAAAAAGCAGGATTACGATATAAGTGTGCCATTGTCTCTACTACGTCAGGCAGAGGCAACAAAGCGCACTTTTTCTATTGTTCTTGGAGCAATTGCTGGCATCAGTTTGTTAGTAGGTGGTATTGGTATCATGAATATCATGCTTGCTACAGTTACTGAGCGTACACGAGAGATTGGTATTCGCCGTGCAATTGGTGCAAAGCGTCATCAAATTGTTATGCAATTTTTGATAGAGACACTTGTACTATCAATTGTAGGTGGTATTATTGGTGTTGGCTTTGGTTTGTTAATACCATTCCTTGTTACAAAGTTTGCGGGCATGCCAACAATTGTAACAATGTGGAATTTATTATTGTCATTGGGTATCAGTACAGCGACTGGTATTATTTTTGGATTATATCCGGCAATGAGAGCAGCAAAGCTTGATCCAATCATTGCACTCCGCCATGAGTAATAACTCATCAGAATTCAGTCAATTTTGTTGAAAACATTGACTTGTATTCATTCTCACTTACATCCAATTGCGGGTGTGGTCAAAATTTGTAGGTAAAACCTAAAATTTTAAACTGCTAATTTGTAATTTGATTTTAATGTTGCTCGTAATAATGCAATACCTGCTGCATTTTTATGTCGCCAGTGCATCCCAGCTAATTTGCATCGTGCAG
>JAFPBK010000086.1 GCA_017424105.1 Kiritimatiellia bacterium
GATCTATAAAAAGTATTCATAGTTGATGCTAGTAGTGTTGATGTATTTATGACGCAGAGTGAAGCGGCAATTGCAGACGTTTAGTCGTTGTTTCGGCAAGTAATCGGCAGCGGTGTGAATCTCTAGTTGGTGCATCTATTGCCTAAATACTAGCATAAAATTAAACTTGATTTTTATCCTATAACTACACCATAAATAAAAAGGTTAATGGATAAAGTAAATGCCCCAAAAGAGGCGCATTTACTTTTGCAAATTACACAATGCATTCATCTTCAAAAACATTCTCTTGACTATTCACCATATGTGTATGGTATAATATATATTAGTTAAATATTTGAATAAGGGTAATTGTGTTCTAATCATTAAATTCTAAGGAATAGATATATGAAAATATCAAAATTCATTTGTTCTGCATTTCTAATCTGCACAATGCTTGTTGCAAATGCAGCATGGACAATCTCACCTGTCTCAGGTAAACGCTACACCCATATAGTGTCTGATGGTACGTGGACTATCGGCTGCGATATGATTGGTACAGAAGGTAATTTTACGTTAGGTAGCTTAGGAAACAAAATCCAGTGCGTAGTTGCTGGTGCCGGTAATAGCCTCGACCTTTCTACTATCAATACCGATCTTGATACAGATGAGACAGACTATACATTGACAGAAATTGCAGCATGTACATTTGAGGGTGTAGCAATTGTTGATATTTATATTCCTAAAACAGTTACTCAGATTCTTGACCATTCGTTTAAGAACACCGTTTCTGGAAATGTTACTTTTGAAGAAGGTAGCGAGCTTACTTATATTGCAAGAGAAGCATTTTATAAATCTTCTCTTCAAACCATTAACCTTGATGTTTGTACCAAATTGGAGACAATTAGTGGCGATGTTTTAAGAGACTGTTCTAAATTAACAAGCATTGGCTCAGGATATTTTCCAAGCCTTAAGAGCTTAGGCTCACACTTTATTCCTGGTTGTGCAAATGTTGTTTGTGATATCGTCTGTCCAGAATTGATTGAAATGACAGGTACTGACCATTTCAAAAAAACAGGAATCACTAGCTTTTATGCTCCTAAGCTGACAAAGGTTCCTGGTTACAGCTTTGAGGAATCAAAAATCGTTTCATTTACAGTTAGCCCAGATGTTGTTTCATTTGGTCCTTTTGCATTTAAAAAGTGTTCTTCTTTGATAGAATTTTCTCCAGTTTCTTTCCCTAAACTTGAGAGCGTTGATTCATTTTGCTTTGATAGTTGCAGTGCTCTTGCAGGAATATTTGTTGGAGAATTGCCAAATCTTACTTTCTTAGGTTCTCATGCATTTGCAAATACTTCAGCATTGAATTGTGAGTTTAATGCACCATCTTATACAAATGGTTCCAGTGCAGACTATTTGTTTGAGAATAGCGCTGTAGTAAAAGTTGTTATGCCTAAATTAGTAACACCTGCATCTGCTATGTTCTATAAAGCACAAAAGCTGGAGGAACTTGTTCTTTCTGAGGATATAAAGTATTTTTCAGATAGCTTTTTACAAACAACCCCAAAACTTGTAAAGGTTTCCCCAACAACATTTCCTAATGTAGAATATGTTGGAGCAAATGCATTAAACAGTGCTTCTGCACTTGAGGGAGATTTCTCATTTCCTATAGCGAATAGAGTAGGAGATCACGCATTCTGTAATACAAAGGCAATTGACTCAATTGGTTTAGATGCAGTTATAAAATTAGACAATAATTATAATTTTGAAAATTCATCAGCAACAAATATTTCATTGAAGTCAGTAATGAATATTTCTTATGCAGCTTTCAATGGTTGTAAATCCTTAAAGCAGCTTACTCTCAATGCTGGAATTACAAATATTGCTGGCAGAGCTTTTTATAATTGCCAATTTGAAAACATGACACCAACAAGATTCCCAAATCTTAAATATCTTGGTGAAGAGGCATTTTCGGGTGCAAGTAAATATCCTGGAACAATTGATATTAGCAAGTCAACTAACTTAACTGAGATTTTACATCACGTTTTTGCTGCATGTAACAATGCTACAGAAATCAAGCTTCCAGCTACAATTGAAAAAATACATATATATTCATTTGAGAAGCTTTATTCTGCAAATGTATATTTCTATGGACCACGTCCAACATTTATTGGTACAGGCGTATTTAAGACTGATAAGTACGAAAGAAAGGCTAACATCATTGTAATGCCTGAATATGTTGAGTCTTGGACAAGCGAGGAGCCAAATGGATATTGTACATTTACTCCACTTGATGAGGTTCCTGCAAGCATGCTTTCACATCAATACCCAACAACGGGTAAGGTGCTTGGAATAATAAACTTTAAGACAGGTGATGACAGCACACACTGGTTATCACAATTTGTTCCAATTACAACAACAATTATCATCCGATAATACAAAGAGGCGTCCTACGGGGCGCTTTTTTGTTTTAGATGAAGCAGAGCGGAGCTCTATGAAGCGGCGCAAAGCGCCATGAAGCATGCCTGCGGCATATGAAGCATTGCTCCGCAATATATCCGGTAGAATTATTTTAAGTTTCAGTAAGGCATGCGGCATATGAAGCATTGCTTCGCAATATATCCGATAGAGTTATTATGTGTTTCAGTAAGATGTGGACAGCGTGTACCTGAAAATCCTGCCATCCTTCGCAATCTCGCATTCTTGTTCCTTTTTCTCACTTTTAGCCACTACATTTATGCGATACTTCTGGAACAAGATTAAACACCATAAAAGTCCTAATTTTGAAAAATTCTCTTGTCATAATTTATTGATTTGGAGTATAATATTTACGTATTTTTAGTGGCGATTATGGAACGTTGCTAATTACATAACAAATTGATTAAATAACTATAAAGGAGATGCATTATGGCAACTTTCGAAATGGACTGTGTAGTCGTTAAAATTATGGATACTGAAACCTTTCCAAGTGGCTTCAGTAAGCGCAATATTGTTGTAAAGACAGAGGAGCGTTATCCTCAAGATATTCTTGTTGAGTTTCTTAAGGACAATGCAAAGCTAGTAGAGCCACTAAAGGAAGGTACAAGAATAAAGCTTTCTTTTGACTTGCGTGGTCGTGAATATAATGGCAGATATTTTGTTTCTGTTACTGGCTGGAAGGTAGCAAATCTTGATGCTGTTGAAGGAGCAGAACAAGATGCTTCTACAAGCGAACCTGTTGCAAGCGTTCTTCCTCCAGAGGTTGATATTGAGGACGATGAAAATCTTCCTTTCTAATCAAAAGGTTCTATAGATAAATGTCAACTCAAGAAATCAAACTTGAACAAATTAAATGGTATATTGATTCTTCTGTGAGCTTTCTTACTCGCAAAGGAATTGATTCTCCGCAATTGGTTGTAGAATATTTAGTATGTCGTCTTTTACGTTGTAAGCGCTTGGAATTGCCTTTGTATTATACAAAGCAAGCAACTGAGCGTTTCTGCGAGGTGCTAAAGCGTGGTGTGATGCGTGCTGCAACAGGGGAGCCAATTCAATATATTTTGGGAGAGTGGGAATTTCGCGAGTTGACATTGAAGTGTGATAAAAGAGCTCTTATTCCACGCCCTGAAACCGAAGATTTAGTTCAGTTGTTGCTTGATGATGAGCAGCTTCGCAGGGTGCAGTCTCCAGTTATATTAGATTATGGAACAGGTACTGGATGTATTGCTTTATCTATTGCAAAAGAGATGCCAAATGCTCGTGTTATCGCAATAGATGTCTCAGAAGATGCTCTAAGCCTTGCACGTGAGAACGCTGCTGCACTAGGGTTGGAATCACGCGTTGTTTTTGTAAATGTTTCTACAGTTGATTTGGCAGATTTGCTTGAGCCAAATACAATAAATGCTATTATCTCTAATCCTCCATATATCCCAAGTGAAACCTGTGATGGTCTTGATCAAAAGGTTAAGGATTTTGAGCCACGTTTAGCTCTTGATGGAGGCCCGGATGGAATGGATATTACTCGAGGAATAATTGAAGAGGCTGCAATGCTACTGACTGGCGGCGGATCAATATATCTTGAACTCAGTGCAGAAGATAATCAGCCAGAGCTTCTTCGCCCATATATGGAAAGTCTTTCTTTCGAGGAAATTCGTGTTTTACCAGATATGTTTAAAGCAAATCGATTTTTAACAGGACGCCTACCAGTAGGTTTGTAAAATTTTAAAGGAGTTACACATGATTGATCAAGGAAATCTACAAGCTGCAATTGATGGAGCAATGGCTGCAATTCAAAATCTTAAAGATCAAATGCCGGTATTGGAAAAAGCTACAGAGCTTTTTGTATCTACTCTCCGTGCAGGGAAAAAAGTCCTGACAATCGGAAATGGAGGCAGTGCTGCAGAGGCTCTTCATATGGCAGAGGAATTATCTGGTCGCTATAAGAAGAATAGAGTAGCTTTGCCAGGTCTATGCCTTTGCGCAGATTGCACAGCATTAACATGCATTTGCAATGATTATGGTGCAGATTATATTTTCTCTCGCCAGGTAGAAGCATTTGGCAATGAGGGAGACCTTTTAGTTGTTTTCTCAACAAGTGGTAATTCTCAAAACTTGATTACAGCTGTTGAAGCAGCACGAGCTAAAGGCTGTAAGGTTATGACCTTGCTAGGTCGTGATGGCGGTAAGCTTAAAGGACAAGCAGATGTTGAGCTAATAATACAAGCAAACGCTTCTGCTCATATTCAAGAAGCCCATCAAGTTGTTCTTCATGCTTTGTTAGAGCAAGTAGAGCAATATTTCTAATTTAGGGATACATAAAATGAAATTCTATAATCTATGTAAAACGGTTCTTTTTACTCTTTTACTATTTGTTGGCATAAGCCCACTTTTTGCTGACAAGATAGAAGAGGGTATTATTGTTTCGTTGGAAACAAAAAATCGCGAATTCTTAGATGGTGAAAATCTTGCAACAGGTATACGAATTGTAAATCGAGGTAATACTCCTTTTATCGTTGATACCTACGGAAAGTTTAAAGAAAATTCTGTAAAGATATATGTGCGAAATGCTTCTGGAAATCTTCTTTTTCCTAAGCAAGATCCAAAAAATCTTACAAGAATTATGATTATGCCAGGAGACAAGCAGGATTTCTTTGTAAATCTAAATGAAATTTTTGGCAATATTCCACAGGGAAAATATACAGTTCATGCATTGCTTACAAATGGTGATGCAAAAACGAGCTCTGCATTAGTTAATTTCGAAATAGTTAAAGGTATTGAAATTTTGCGACTCAAAAACCTGCGTGAGGGCCTTGTTTCAAATGAATTCTTTAATTATTCTTTGATGTATTGGGTACGTGATGGAGGAGAGCAGCTTTTCTTACGTATAGATAATTTGCGCACAGGTCAATTATATGATTTTGTTCAACTTGGAAATCTAGTCCGAGTAGCAAAACCATCCATCCGTTTTCTACCTCAAAATGTTGTTGAGGTTATTCATCAAAATTCACGTGATAATTTTATTAAGACCCGAATTTCTGTAGGAGGAGATAGCGTGGTGCTATTAAATCGTGATACAGTATTGAATCCAAATGCAATTAAGGAAGCAGAAACATTGCGCCGTGCAACAGAAGCAATAAGAAATGAAGAAAGTAAAAGTGGTGGCTTCCTAAAGCGTCATAAGTAAAAATATTTTGGAGAAAAACATGAAGGCAAAGGATACAAAAACAGTTGTAGGAAATATAGATCCAGATGTATTGCAATTTACAGTTGGTAAGGATCCAATTTTAGATTTGAAGCTTGTTAAGTGGGATTGCTTGGGTTCTGCAGCACATGTAACAATGCTTACAAAGATGAAGTATACTCCAAGACTTTTTTCAAAGGAAGATCGCAACAATGTAGTTGTAGAGCTTCAAGAAATTATGAAGCGAGTAGCTAAAGATGATTTCGTAATTACAGAGGCAGATCAAGATTGTCATCTTGCGATTGAGAGAACACTTACAGAAAAGCTAGGTGATGTCGGCCGCAGAGTGCATACTGGAAGAAGCCGTAATGACCAGGTCGCAACAGCAATCCGTTTATATATCCGTGATGAACTTCTGGGTACAATGGAAGAGAATATTGCTCTTGCATCATCTTTGGTAGCATTCGGCAAAAAATATAAGAAATTACCTATGGTTGGTCGCACGCATTTACAGCCAGCAATGCCTAGCAGTGTTGGAGTATGGGCAACTTGCTATGGTGAAGGTTTGCTAGATGATATGCATGGACTATGGTCCGCTTTTGATTTTATAAATAGAAATCCGCTTGGTTCTGCTGCTAGCTATGGAGTGCCATTGCCAACAGATCGTCCTTTAACAGCTGCACTGCTTGGATTTGCAGAACCAATTCACAATGTTATGTATGCTGGTAATTCTCGTGGTAAGACAGAATACGTTGCAGTAACAGCATTATCTAATATAATGCTTACTCTTTCTCGTCTTGCTGAGGATTTGATTATCTTCTCAATGCCTGAATTTGGATACTTTAAGCTGCCTAAAGAATTTTGCACAGGTAGCAGCATTATGCCACAGAAGTACAATCCTGATGTATGCGAGTTGATTCGTGGTAAAGCAGCTCGTGTAATGGGTCTTGTAACATCTGTTGCGGCAACAGTTAAAGCAATGGCTGGCGGTTATAATCGTGATTTACAAGATACAAAAGAGCTAATGATGGAAGCGTTTGAAACAACACGCGCAGCTCTTCGTATTATGAGTCGCTTAGTGTCTGGAATTACTCCAGATCCTGACCGCCTTCGCAAGGCGTTTGAGCCAGGTGTGTTTGCTACAGATCGTGCACTTGAGCTAGTTGCAGGAGGAATGCCTTTCCGCGATGCATATCATCAGGTCCGTGATAATCTTGACGATTTGAAGAGCATGGATCCAGATGAGGTTATTGCTCAGAAAACACATACTGGTGCAACAAATGGCCTAGATTTTGATATGTATGCAGATTGGCTGAAAAATCAAAAAGAGGCCATTGCTGAAGAACGCAAAAAGATAGATAAGGCATTTGCTGGATTGCTAAAACCTTTAAAGTAAATTCTACTCATAAGGTTTGTTTATGCAATGAGTTTGTATTTGCATAATGCGTATGCAAATTTCGTTATATGCATACGCATGCTTTAGGGCGCATCGCATTGCTTTATCTGAATTCATTGCTTAACAGCAGAATTTAAGATAATGATTGGAGTATTTATGGATAATGGCAGAAATTTTAAATTAAATAAATCTCAAGGGAATATGCTTGCAAGAGCAATTACAATTTTGTCATTTTCTGTAGTTGCTTGTTTTTTCTTTTTCCTTTTTTATCTGTTGTTAAAATTTGTTTCGCATTTTAGTACGATTCTATTGCCTCCAGTTGTTGCAATTATTCTGGCAATGATTTTTAAGCCATATTATATTTGGCTTTATAGAAAATTGTGGCATAATCGTACATTAGCAATTTGTGTTGTATTTCTTTCAATATTTTTACCAATAGGTTTTTTCTCATATCTGTTTGGCGCTATATTAATAGAAGAATTAGTCAAATTCCTTAATGCATTCCCAGGATATATTGCAGATATATATGCTTATGCAAAAGGTGTTGCTCCTACTTTGATTGATTTTCTAGATAGACATGGTCTTCAAAAATTTTTAACAGGAGTTAATCCTTCTCAATATATAAATGTTGGTTTTGTAGCTTCAAAATTAGGAGGAGCAACAATTTCAATTGGTTCTTATATAGCGAATTTCCTTGGTGGCTTTTTCAGTTGGCTTGTCTTGCCTGTGTATATGGCCATATTCCTATCTACTCGTCCTTACACAGGAAGAGATGTATCTAAGGCAATGATTTTCTTGTCAGAAAAGAAACGCAATCATTTGGCATACCTGATAGACCAATTTTTAGGAATTATTGTTGTATATTTCAGAGCCCAAGTGTTAGTCGCATTTATTCAAGGAATACTTTTTTCAATTCTATTTAATTTACTAGGTTTAAAGTATGGAATAATTATTGGTATGATGCTTGGAATCTTAAATATAGTTCCATATTTAGGAAATATATTGGGATGGTTGATAATAATTCCATTATCTTTATTTGGACCTGGTGGCGGAGTATGGCTCTTAGTAAAGATAATTTTGGCTTTCTGTGCAGTTCAAACGCTTGACAGTTTCTTTATTACACCACATGTTATGAAAAATAGAACAGGACTTAACACGTTTGTTGTTATCTTCTCGTTGTTCTTCTGGAGTAATGTTATCGGTGGTGCTTTAGGAATGTTATTGGCAATACCATTAAGTGCATTTGTTGCTGTGTTATGGCGATTGGCAAAGCGTGAATATTTTTCAAATGACTTGCCTGATACTAAAGCAGAATCCGATAATGGCAAATCAAATTCTGATGCAATTCAGTAAAATAATTTATTCGTATTAGATATGTGTGGGGCAGAGGAGTATCGCGCAGGAATCCTCCATGTAGATATGGATGCTTTTTTTGCAGCGGTAGAGCAGCGAGAGCATCCTGAGTGGAGAGGGAAGCCAGTGATTGTTGGTGCTGGTCCACATGAAAGAGGTGTTGTCTCAACCGCATCGTATGAGGCACGTAAATTTGGTGTGCATTCTGCAATGCCATCTCGTGAAGCATATCGTCTTTGTCCTCATGGAATTTTTACACCTGGGAATCATAGCCTTTATTCAAAGGTGTCTGCTCAAATATTTGATATTTTTTATCGTTTTACACCATTTGTTGAAGGCTTGTCATGTGATGAAGCTTTTTTAGATGTGTATGGTTCATATAAGCTTTTTGGATCTGCATATGAAATTGGTGAAAAGATACGAAAAGCTATTCGTGAAGAACTTCAACTTACTGCCTCAGTAGGTGTTGCAACCAATAAGTTTTTAGCAAAGCTTGCAAGCGATATGAATAAGCCAGATGGTATTACAGAGGTGCCAACACATCCTCGCGAGATACAACGCTTTCTTGCTCCTCTTTCTGTTCGTTCAATATTTGGTGTTGGTGGTATGCTAGCAAAAGAGCTTGTTCGAATAGGAATAAGAACAATAGGAGATCTTCAAAATGTGCCACTTCCAACGCTTGTATCGTTGCTAGGAGAAAATACAGCATTTCATCTACATTCATTAGCATTTGGATTAGATGAGCGTGAGGTTGTGAATGAACGTATTGAAAAATCAATTTCAAGAGAATATACATTTGGTGTTGATGAGACAAATGTTGAAGTGATACGACAAATTCTTTTAGAGCTTTCTTCAGATGTAGGGCAGCAACTACGTGCTGCAAATAAGTATGCTACAACTGTAAAGATGAAGTTACGTTGGTCTGATTTTAAGACGATTACGCGCCAGAGAACTTTGCCATTTGCAATATGTGATGATTTTTCAATTCGTGATGCCGCTTTGGATTTATTGATGCAACAGAATTTATCAAATCCAGTTCGTTTAATTGGTATTGGTGTCTCTGGATTATTGGATGAACCAAACCCTCGGAGTCCACAATTAACATTGTTTGCTGACCCTGCCACAGAGCGAACAGAGCAAACGCTTAAAAAGGAGCGTTTGAGTAAGACGCTTGATAAGCTTCGTTCAGATGTGCTTGATGGTGGCGATATTCGCCTTGGTATAAGTGACACACATTAGTTCTAAATTCGTGGCCGAATTTAGATGAAGCAGCACTCTATGTGCTATGAAGTGGTGCCAAGCACCATGAAGCATGCCTCAGGCATATGAAGCATAGCAAAGCAATATATGCGGTGTGGAATTATTTAAAGTTTCAGCAAGGCGGGGACGCCATGCCGCCCAGTTATTCTGTAAGACGGGAACGTCTTACAGCCCAGTTACCATGTAGGACGAGGACGTCCTACACCCCAGTTAAGCACACACCTTTAAATATTTTTACCTTACCTATTCACTATTCACTAATTCCGCACTAGCCAATCCCACCATAACTCATTCGTGCAAAATAGTGCTAATTCGTGTTCTTGAAAAAACACACCCAAACCCATCCGTGCTTTTCGTGGTTCCCAATACCCATCACATAAGCATTCGTGTCAATTGGTGCTAATTCGTGTTCTTAGAAACAACTTACCCAAACCCATTCGTGTACGCATATTCGTGGTTCCCAATACCCATCACACTTTTTTATTTAACCACGAAACACACGAAACACACGAAAAAATCACTAATTTTATCATCAGATTTAACAGCAAGTATCCCATC
>JAFPBK010000087.1 GCA_017424105.1 Kiritimatiellia bacterium
GTTGTTCCTGCAGCAATTGCAAAGCTATTAGCCAAGCCCTCTGCATATATAGGATTACGAAAAACACCGAGAAGATACTTAAATGTAAATCCCTCTTCTGTCCAAAAGCCTCCTTTTACTACCAAAAAGATTGGCAACAAAAATAAGAGAGCTAATATTGCTGTTATCAGAACACAATACACAATACGACGTGTTTTCATAATAAGCTCCTATAAACAAAGGTAAACCAATGGCTCAATTTACTATCAAGCCATTGGTAAAAACACTTTTTGAAAAAATACTAGCGAGTAAAGAAGCTCAATTCGCCACGGCGATTAAGTTTCCAAGCAGCCTCGTTGTGACCTGGATCAGCAGGCATTTCTTCACCCATGCTTAAAGTCTGTATACGCTCTGGAGCTACACCTAGCTGGATTAGAATATCACGAATTGCCTGTGCACGATATTCACCTAGAGACACATTGTATTCAACTGTGCCACGCTCATCGCAGTGACCTGTGATTAACAATAGGAAAGATTGTTCTGCAATCATAAGATCTGCTAATGCATTTACCTTTTCCATTTCTGCAGGTGGAATTGTGAAAGTATTATAGCCAAAATAAACAGGTGTAAATGCAATATCTACAGGATTTAGATTCTTAAAATCGATATCAGCAAGTGGCATATCACCATCAACTAGAGTTGGATCGTCAAGATTTGTACTTCCTACTCCGTAAGGATCAACTCCATCAACACCGTCACCATAGCCATCCTGAGAGCCTGTGTTTGTTGTTTTTCCACCGCAGCCTGTAAACATTACTGCACCGACTGTTAATAGCATTACTATTGATGCATATTTCTTTAGCATTTCCATGTATTTCTTCTTTCTATCTTGTTTTTGTTATAAAAAGCATGCATTATCTATTGATTTTATCAGACCATGCAGGCAAGTACCAATCGCCAGCTAAGTTTAATAGAACACGAGGAGGATCTCCTAATGTGTCTAAAACTACTAACTGACGTTTAAAATTCAAAATTCGTGTGCAAACGATGTGACGATTATCTGGAGCCCAAGAAGGATCCTCATAATCCGCATTATCAATTGGGCTAACTAATGTTGGAGAATTTGCCTTTGCATTAGCCGTTGGCTTCATTACATAAATTCCATATTGATTATGTGATGACGTTTTACCACAAAAAACAACACGCCCATCATCGCTCCACTCAGGGGCAACACTTTCCTTAAATCCATATACAGCAGGACCAACTTTAATCTCAGCAAATAACTGCTGCAATGTCATAATCTTAATTTGAGGAGCACCCCTGCTATCATCAACAAATGCTAAGCTTTTTCCATCAGGAGACCAAGCAGGGCTGGATTCATTGCATTTCTTGCTTTTAGTCAGACGCTTTAGCCCATTATCCTTTGTACTCTTCAAATACAAATCAACACCTCCTGAGCGAGAAAGAACCAATGCAAGCCAATCCTTATTTGGAGACTGTACAGCACCTTGGTTCATACCAGGATCACTGCTAATAGCATTACGAGAATTTGTATTTAGATCGACCTTATAAACTACAGGAGAACCTGTAAGCCAAGAAGTATACATAAATGCATTTTCATTTGGTATCCAATTTGGAGACAAGCAAATTTTACCCTCTCGTGTAATTTGCATTACTGACTGACCGTCAGAATCACAAACATAAACATCAGGATTCTTACTTGAAGCTTTTCTTCCAATGAAGAGGATACGGGTAGAAGCCATTCCTGGATTTTCTGCAAATGTTTGAGTAAATTTATCAGACAAATCATGTGCAGTGATACGTAAACGATCTAAAGAGGCTGTTTTATAGAAATTCTGAGAGCGTGTTCCTGCCAACCATGATGCCTGCAAATTGTATGAAACATTGCCACTTGCACGAACATCTCCACTAATCAAAATAGAGGCAGATGATGGTGCTGTTTCAACAAACCATACAGACAAAGCTAAATCGTTTTTCAATACTTTAAGAAACTCTGTAGCACCATGAGAAGCATCTGTACGCACATTAGCAAAGCTAATAGAGCGTTTTACTCCTCTATCTGCTTTACCTGTAATAGTAATATCTGCTGCATTACTAAATAACGCTAATGCAAATACATAAACAAAAATTAAACTAAATATTTTTTTCATCTGAAACCAAAATAAAAATCGCTAAAAAATACAAATAAATTTTTGGCAAAATTGTAGCACATAAAGATATAATTTTTCAACAACATAATACCATTTTGAGCGGTATAAACAAAAGAAATTCCAAATTCTTTAATTATAAATAAATTTGATGATAAATTTGCGAAAAAAGTGATACATAAAGCTCATCAATTAAGCCTAAATTCATCTTCAAATTTATATAAAAAAAGCGCTACACCTTCAATTGGGAGTGCAGCGCTCATATAATAATCGAAGTAATTGCTATTTACTGATTATTTCTTATCTGGAAGTAGCAAGCCAAATACAGCCATAGTCTTAGACTGATTGTTTACAACACCCTCATCCATAGCAATTGCAAAGTGAGCATCTACGAATTGATACATAATTGCATTGCTCCTAGATGGACGTGGGTACATTGTCTCAGGAACATTGTAGCCTCCTACATTCATGTAAGGACCTTCTACCTGCTGGCCCTTAACTGGCTTACCAAATGGGCTATAACGGCTGTTGTGCAATGGTGCATGGACAGTACGCTCACCAATACCAACAACCCAAGACAGACACATTGGATTTGCTCCCAATGTATTATCGCAAGTTCTAATTAACCAATCATAATAATATTGGTCTTTTGTCAAGCCCCACATTGCCATAATTGGCAAACAGAAATTCTGGTATGCACCTGTACCCCATGAGATAGGAGCAAAGGAATGACGCACAAACTTGTATGCCATGCGACCAGAACCAACCAAATACATATCAGCTTCCTTCTTGATTGAAGCAATTGCCTGCTCCTTATATACAGGGTCAGCCATATTATCTGGCAAAAATGCGTATGCATAAGCAGCCCAAGACAAATCCCATGTATTATCAACAGCTAGAGAAACATTTGTCTTTGTACCCCAAGGTACATTTGCCTTAAATGCATCATGATATTTCTTCTCACCTGTTGTGCGATATAGCTCTGCTGCTGCATAAGCAAGACATGTAACATGCTGCTGAGCATATTGAGCAGACTTCTTAAGACCCTTTGGAGGATTTGCTACGCCCCACTCAAACGCCTTTCTTGCACGAGCAAGATAAGCATCTGCACTTAGCTTTGGCTGCAATGCGGCTTCCTCTTCTGATTCATAAGTTGGCTGCTGAGTAATCTTGCAAGTCTTTAGGATGCGAGCTGTACGTGCCATCACAGCAGCATAATTTAGTGCTGCACGTGATGTCTTAGCCCAAGCAAAGTCACCTTTCGGATCCAACTCTACTGATTGAATAAAGTTAGGATCACCATCTGATTCTGTACCTTCATATACAGAGCCATCCTTATCATTATACAAACCATTCCAAATGCGAATTGCCCATAGAGCCTCATCTACAATATCAGGAATACCATTTGCCTTCTCAGGGATATTTAACTGACCATCATAGAACTTCTGAGGTGCCAGCTCATAAGCCATTAGCAATACCTGAGCAACATCAAGGTGTGAGCGTGGATTATAGTCGCCCGCATCATGATGACCACCGCGTGTCTTTAGGACAACAGGAAGTCTTTCTGGGATTACAATAGCCAAAGCAGCTGCTTCCTCTGCAGTCAAAGCTTTATTGTAAACACGGAAATCATCGAAATATGTTCCTGCTGCACATTCATCGTTGATAGATGCCAAAGTAAACTTATCACTGTCTCTTCTTGTTAGTTTAGCTTCTCCAACCTTTTCACCATCCCAATAAACTTCAGCCTTGAACTTACCGGTTTGTTGATCCTTTGGATGGATAGAATATGTGAAATTATGCCATTTTCTATCGCTGATTCGACCGAAACCAGCTCCATCACATCTTAGAACACCCCATCCTGCAAAGAATGAGAATGAATATCTAGTATACTCACCAAATGCAAAGATGTTGTTATTATACTTGTTTCCACCACTTACGCTATCATCACGATAAATCCAAATGGATAGAGTCAAGCCCTTATCGTCCTCCCAAACAAGAGTACCATCAAAGCCATTTTTATCAGATGACTCTGCCGCATAGCATGCTTTTGCATCAGCAATATCATCTGACTTAATAAATTGACCACCGCCTCTTGATGTCAACTTCAAATAACCATTATCAAAATCAGTAAATGGTTTATCAAAATCAATGTATGCTACCAAAGCTGGATCATTCTTAATAGCTGCTGTAGCTTCAGGTACCTTTGGCTTTACTGGGCTGTAAATTATTGTTTTTTCAAACTTACCCATATCGCGTACAGAGAACGGATTTGTAGTAGGGACAACGCCCTTTACATGACAAGCGATGCGCTTCCAATCAGAATATGGCTCTGAAAGCTCTTGTCCACAACGCTGTGCGAAAACACCATAAGACTGAATATCAAATGCTGTCTTATAAACATCAGCATTGATATCAAAAGGCAAGCTGCGGCCTACTCCATCAACAACAATGTAATAGCTGCCAGATTTTGTAAACTCTGTAAAATCTAACTCATAAACATTGCTGCCAGAGTGGCTGACTCTGAAGTCAGGTTGATCACCACGCTGAATGAACTTAGCTGTGCCTTTATAAACAACCTTACCTGATTTTGCATCGCAAATCTTAAATTCAGGAGGATTATCAAAAGCAAGAGAATTTGTTGGCAAAGGCAACTCCTCTGCATTCTCTTCTACAACAGGCTCCTCTACTACAGGTGGAGGATCAATCAAGCGCTCTGGCACATCAGGATAAATTGCTGCCAAAGAAATATCCAATTCCTCATCATCAACCTTTTTATCGCCTGCTTTTTTAACAATCTCAGGATATGAGCCAAGCCAACGACCAAGATATGCAACCTTTAGATTATTTGGCAGATAACCAACCTGATTAACCTGAATTGCATCTGAAAAAGAAGACAAATCCTTTAGCTTATATTCCAACTTTGCTTTACGATTACCTGATGTTACAGACTCTGCCACAGTTACCTCAAGAACATCGCCATCCTTTAGTGTAACAGGTAGCTTTACAAAAACATCGTGCATTACATAGCCCTTGAATGGCCAGCCTGATGGCTGATAAATATCCAAACGAGAGCGACGGCCCATTGCCTCAACATCAACCTTTTTACCATTATATGTAAAATCATAAGCTGTTAAGACATTGCCACCAGGGAATGAATATGCAGCACCAAATTCCAATAGAACAATGCCATTACCGACACTGCGCATACCACGAAGACCCACCATCTGAGCAGCCAGAGCATCCTCGCCTGCCTTTGGATATGTAAATGTCTGATTAGGATCATATACAAAGCTATGAGCAGTATGAGCTGCTGTAACCATTGTACCACCCTCACCCTGAGCAATAACTGTATATTTCTTACCAGGAACCATTGGATGAGGCAGCTTTAATTCTACAACTGCTCTCATCAAATGCTTGATGTTGCCACCACCTGGAGCATCATACCCCTCAGGAACAATAAATTCCTTTTCTGAAGCAATCTTCTTTGCTTCTACAGGCTCAACAAAACTTTCATACTTATAATTAGAATCTTCTTCAGAAATGATTCTATATGATTTCTTTCCGAATACTGCACCTGTCTGTGAGCAACCAACAACTACCTGAATCTTATCAGGTGCTGTAGCTCCAGCAGAACGCACACCATACATTTTCATAACCATTGGCTTTGTATCAACCATTGAATATGCAGCTATTGGCTCAGCAAAACAAAGCTGTCCCACTGACGCCATAGCAATTAATGCTATAATGTATTTTTTCATATTTATCCCCTTGTTATATGTTTAAAAATCTACTTAATAATCACTATTGTACCAAACTCATTTAAAATAGACAACCAACTTGAGACTCTTGTTTTAAAAGTTTCATGGTAAACAACACCAATTACACGTCCAATACCTGATGTTGGATAATAATAACTATCTGTTTTTTCTGATTCTGGAACATCCTTCATCGGAACAAATGTAATTACATCACTTGCATTTGTCCAAGAAGCAATATTTCCTTTTGGAGTAACAATTGAAGTACGATGATTAGCATTATTTGATGCCGGATAAAGCAAGTCATCGGTATTATAGGTTGGTCTAGGACCTAAAAATACAACCTCCAACCTACCATTATGACTGAATGCTCTATAATTCATTTGAGTAACTGTTTCAGGTAAAATCACACGTTCAAGTTTCTTTGCCTGTTCAAATGCACTATCGGAAAGAATCGTAAAGGTAGATTTACTAAAATCTAAAACACCATACAGTTGGTCTGCCTTAGCAAAAACACCCTTATTTAGAACATTAAGTGCAAATTTAGTATCACTTAGTCCTGTAATCTTTGTAGCACCAAATGCATATTCATCAACATTTGTGACAACTGGAGCTAACGTAATTTTATTTCCCCCATAGCTATAAAATGCGGATTTTCCAATAGAATTACAAGAAGGGAGATGAATTTCTTTGATGTTTGTAAGACTGTGAAAGCATTCTTTTGGAATACTTTCAACTAAAGGGAAAGAAAGATAGTCTATTTCAAGCAGTTTTGAATTCTTAAAAACATCACCGGTAATCTCTTTTACTAATGGGAATACTGTTGGAGTGAGTGATACAAGATTATTACACTCAGACATCACACTACCACCAAATGAAGTCAGTTTATCGCTAAGAACGATAGATTCAAGGCTTTTGCATCCATAAAATGTCCATGTCTGAAGAACTCCCTCAATATTTGGAAAATAGACAGACGTTATTGCTGTTTGAGCAAATGCATCACCACCTTCAAGTTTGAAAGAAGAGCTACAAGAAATACTGCCACCAAGAGAAGAATCTCTAAATGCTCTTCTTCCAATGGACACCAGCTCCTCAGGAAGGGCAATTCCTGTAATAATCTTTTTTTGGTAAAATAAATCTTGACCAATTTTTACACCTGTTGTACCGATATCATCACACAATGTAGACAAATCAAGAAAACCGGAACCTGAGGCATATCCAGAAAGGGTGATAACATTATCGGAGATAGATTGATTTAAGACCCAATTCCCATCTGTAACTGTTTTTCCGTCGATAGTCCAAGTAACTGCATTAGCAGCATAACAAGTACTAATTGCTAAAGATAAAAACAGATATTTAATCTTAGACGATGTTTTCATTGTTAATCTCCCTAGAATTGTTTTATTAGGACATGCACCCTTTTCCTATTAAACATTAAATATAATAACCTTATATAAAAAAATAGTCAAGGAAACAAGCGTAAAATTGGGAAAAATCAAGAGTTAAATTCAGGATCTTTATAACAATGAAACACGAATACGGGCACACGAATGAATGTGCACGAATATAATTATTGCGGGAAGGAATTGAGAGAGTGTTTGCTACTGATGTCTTTCAAAGGAATTCATAGTATCCAATATCCCATTTATGCATATTTGATTATTAAATCATGCAGCATATGAGGCATAGTAGATTGAATATTTTGCATCACACCATTTCGTGGTTTCCTTAAATACCCTAGAATCCATTCCATTCGTGTATCACATGCACACAGCGAAAGAAAATCTTTATGTTGTAAAAATGCTGCAACATAAAAACAAAAAAGCAAGTCATCACTGACCTGCTTAATTTATGCGCCTATTAAATTGGCACCCCCACGGGGAATCGAACCCCGATTTCCAGGATGAGAACCTGATGTCCTAGCCGTTAGACGATGGGGGCAAAGAACGGGGCATATAATAGCAAACACAGCGTAACAATGTCAACACATTTTTTCAAAAAAAATTCACTATTTTATATCACGAAAAATGCTAACTTTATAAATATCTTAAAATTAACGCATTACACTTTTATCAAAGAAATGTATTTTTAAAAAAAATCACCAAGAAAAGCTAAACAATTGCATTACTGCTAAGATTATTGCTATAAAAATCAAAATATAACGCCAAATTCCTCGCAATGATTCTACATTAAGGCGACGCAAAATTATCGCTCCTAAAAGTATTGGGATAATAGAAAAATACCAACCAATAAGCAGAGCAATACATTCAGCTATTACTAGAGCATATTTATTTACTGTAAGCTTTGAAAAATGCAAACACTCCCCTCTCTTCGCCCTGACACGCAAATAAACTCCATCAACTAACTCATCGTTTTCACCACTGAGTCTATATACAACTGGGCTATCATTAAATCGGAATGGAGGAATTTGATAATTACTTTCTTCTGATGGGTAAATACTGGAACCACATTTTGCCTCAATGCGTTGCTTTGACAAATTAAACGCAATACGCATACCTGTATTAGGCATCGGCGATATATAGATTAAATAATCGCCTCCCTCTGAATATATTCGACGCAATGCCCCACGTAAATGTTGACACAATAAAGAAGGACTAGGCTTTAGTGGGTCACAAGAAATTGTCAGGTCTATAGGGCGTAATGGCAAGTGCCAAATCCACTCCAAAAGTTTTGGTAAAAAAAGAACCAAGACAAATAAAATTCCTAAATAAAATTCACCATTAACTAATCGAAAAATAAAGGTTCGTGAAAGTGTTGCTGAAGCTACAGCAACAACAAATAAGGTCAACCAACCATTATTATTTTTCATAGTTACTTTTCTCCAGAAGGAAGGTGCTGCTTAATTAACTCACGAAGAACATAAGAAGCCATCAAAAGCCCTGCTGTGCCCGGCATATATGAAATACTGCCAGGATCAACATGGCGCCCAATCTCTGCATTTTCATCCTCTTCTATTGGGTCAAGAACATGCTCGCTGGAGAAGACAACAGGAAGCGATGTCACATCATACTTACGCAGACGCTTGCGCATTATACGTGCAAGATGACATTTGTCTGTAGAGAACAAATCTGTCAATTCAAAACGCTCTGCAGCAAGTTTATTACCTGTGCCCATAGCACTGATTATCGGTGTACCACAACGCTTTGCTCTGACAATAAGCTCAACCTTACACTTTACTGTATCTATTGCATCTACAATAAAATTGTATTCTGATATAGGTATTGAATCTGCTGAATCAACTGTATACTTTGTATTGTAACAAACAACCTCTGCCTCTGGATTGATATCAAGAATACGAGCCTTCATTACCTCTACTTTAGGCTTTCCAACAGTAGAATGGGTAGCTAAAAGTTGGCGATTTATATTAGATATAGACACCGAGTCAAAATCAAGTAATCCTATCTTACCAACACCGGCTCGAGCAATTGCCTCAGCAGCAAATGCGCCAACACCACCAAGCCCAACAATAAGCACAGCAGACTTTTCTAAAAGTTGCTGTGCTTGTTCACCTATTAGCCTACGAGTGCGTGCTGAAGCTTCTTTATTCATTTACAAGAAGAAATAGATTAGATACCAAATTCAGATGTATCAGAATCCTCTTGTGCAGGAGGTACGAAATCTATTGCTGTGGAAGGAAGATCACTCTTCTTTTTATCCTTTTTAAACCACTTCCAAAATGCAAGCTTGCCTGCAAATTTCTTTAATGCATCACCGATACGCTTTGAGAGTTTAGGGTGTCTAAGCTCCTCTAAGCGTTTATAGCCAGCCAATAGCTCCTCTGGAGTAAAGTCTTTACGACAGAAATTTTCTTCCATCTCCATTTGAAGTATGCGTAAAGCATCAGCAGCTTCAACAACATTAGCATTAATCATCTTCCACCCTAACTGTCTTGCTGCAGTTAATCTGCGAAAACCTGCTACAAGTTGCATATCACGAGTAATAGTAATTGGATTTAGCTGTCCGCATGTTTTCAAACTTTCCATGAGACTGTCTAAATTACCCAATTCTTTACGTACGCGATCTGGAACTCTTATTGAATCTACTAATACTTGCATACCCTAAACCCCTTTGCTGGCTTACAGCTAAATTAAATTTTGCTCTCGCGAACAGGTTCGTTATTTTCTCCGAAGATAAGAACACGAGGCTTATGGCCTTCTATTTCATCATCAGAAAGCATACAGAAAGAGAAGACAATAACCTTATCTCCAGGCTTGCCTTTGTGAGCTGTTGCTCCATTTAAGCAGCAAACCTTTGAGCCACGCTCGCCAGGAATAGCATATGTTTCAAAACGCTCGCCATTCTCAACATTTGCAACTAGAATCTTTTCAAATGGCTGAAGACCTACAGCTTCCATAAAATCAACATCAAGTGTCATGCTGCCTTGATAATGTAGTTCTGCAGCAGTAACTGTTAAGTGATGTAATTTTGCTTTTAAAAAGAATGATAGCATTGCCTTCTCCTCTGAAATATATTTTGCTTACTTTTGTAGCTTTACAAGGCGATAATTTTTCTTACCTGAGCGTAGAACAAGCACCTCGCCGTCAACTAGCATATCCTCTGTTAGGATATCCTGTCCACTGGCGCGCTTATTATTTACATAGAAGCCACCACCTTCTGCCAGGCGGCGAACCTCACCAACGCTCTTGCATAGACCAGAAGCAACTGCTAACTTAGAAAGCTGATTATTCATAACTTCAGCTGCTGCAACCTCTGCTGATGGAGCATCTGCAAAGATAGGAATCAAATCTGCAGCTGACATACCTTCAATTGAACCACCAAAGAGAACCTCAGAAGCCTGAACAGCTTGACGTAAGCCTTCCTCACCATGTACGCGGCGAACAACATCTGCTGCAAGCACACGCTGTGCTTCACGCTTCTCTGGAGCAACTCTTACCTGCTCCTCAAGCTCTGCAATCTGCTCAAGTGGTAGGAATGTAAATGCCTTTAGATAACGAATAACATCAGCATCCTCAGAGCGCATAAAGAATTGATAGAAGCTGTAAATTGATGTCTTGTTCTTATCAAGATACATTGCATTACCCTCAGACTTACCAAACTTTCTGCCTTGGCTATCTGTAATTAGAGGGATTGTTACACCATAAGCCTCTTGATCGCGATGGCGATGAATCAAATCTGTACCAGCTGTGATATTACCCCACTGGTCAGAGCCACCAACCTCAATACGGCAGCCATAATTATCATACAAATGCATGAAATCATAGCCCTGTAGTGTCTGATAGCAGAACTCTGTGAAGCTCATACCATTCTCAGAAGCAAGGCGCTGCTTTACACTTTCCTTACCTAGCATTGTGCCCATACGGAAATAACGGCCAACATCACGTAGGTATGAAATAAAAGTAAAATTCTTATGCCAATCGTAATTGTTTACAAGGATTGCTTGATTTGGACCATCACCAAAATCAAGGAAGCGAGATAGGTTCTCTTTAATTCCCTCAATATTGTGATTTACCATCTCTTCAGAAAGAAGCTTACGCTCAGAAGTCTTACCTGATGGGTCACCAATCAAACCTGTAGCACCACCAACAAGAGCAACAACCTTGTGACCTGCACGCTGGAAGTGGCAGAGTGTCTGAATTGCAACAAAGTTACCAGCCTGCAAACTATCTGCAGAAGGATCAAAGCCACAGTATACTGTCATAGGCTTATTTAACTCTTCATACACTGCTGGATTTGTCCAATTATCAAAAAGGCCACGCTCCTTTAAAGTATCAATAATATTCATTTTTATGCTTTAAATTTTTTCTTATTTCAATGCCCGCCACATGGACGGGCAACAATGTTTTTATAGATTAAGGAACCATAAACTTGGAAGCAAAATCTGCTACCTCTGCGCGAATCTTTGTACGTAGCTCAACATCATCAATGTTCTCAAGCACTGTACAAATCTTGTCGCCAATAAATTCCATATCTGCTTCCTTCATGCCACGAGTAGCTGCTGTTGCAGTACCGATGCGGATACCAGATGTAACGAATGGGCTATTCTTATCAAATGGGATTGTGTTCTTGTTAACAATGATACCTGTCTCATCAAGAGCTGCTGCTGCAACCTTACCTGTTAGGCCAGATGCTGCAACATCAACAAGAAGCAGATGATTGTCTGTACCACCAGAAACTAGGCGGAAGCCACGCTTCATGATAACATCAGCAAGCACCTTACAGTTCTTAACAATCTGGTGTGCATAATCCTTAAACTCCTGGCTCATTGCTTCTTTGAAGCAGATTGCCTTAGCAGCTGTTACCTGCATTAGAGGACCACCCTGCATACCTGGGAATACAGCCTTATTGATTGCTGCCTCAAATTCCTTACGGCATAGAACAAGACCACTGCGAGGACCACGAAGTGTCTTATGAGTTGTTGTTGTAACAAACTCAGCATATGGAACAGGGCTCTCGTGTGAACCACCAGCAACCAAACCAGCAATGTGAGCCATATCTACAAGAAGCATTGCACCGCATGCATCTGCAATCTTGCGCCAACGAGCAAAATCTATACGGCGAGGATATGCACTGGCACCAGCAACAATTAGTTTTGGCTTTACTTGCATTGCCTGCTCTTCTAGCTGATCATAATCCAAAACCTCTGTCTCTGGATTTACTGTGTAAGGAACAATATTGTACAATCTGCCAGAGAAGTTTACTGGAGAACCATGAGAAAGGTGACCACCCTGATCCAAGCTCATTGACATAATTGTATCGCCTGGATTTAGTACTGCCAAGTATACTGCCATATTTGCAGAAGAACCGCAGTGTGGCTGAACGTTTGCTGCCTCAGCGCCAAATAGCTCCTTAGCACGCTCAATTGCCATTGTCTCAACCTCATCAACATACTTACAACCGCTGTACCAGCGCTTACCAGGATAGCCCTCAGCATACTTGTTTGTTAGTACAGAGCCCTGAGCAGCACGTACTGCGCGAGAAGTCAAGTTTTCTGAAGCAATTAGATTTACGCATGCTGCCTCTTGTGCTTCATGCTTCATAATTGAATCATAAACATCGCGGTCATAATCCTTAAGGAAAGAAACCTCTGTAACGCGGTTACCAACTGTTGTTAGCTCATCAACACGGCGAACATGGCGCTCTGCGCTTGCTTCAGGTGTTGCTAACCAAGCTTCAAGAATTTCTTCAGCAGGAGCTGTGCTTGAAAGTACTAGTACATTTGCTGCATTGTGCTCACGAGACATTTTTGCAATATCTGCATCTACGCAAAGAGCTGCACGTACATGTGGGAAGCGGTTTGCTGCGATTGTCATACCAACACCAGATGTGCAAACCAATATACCACGCTCTGCCTTATCTGTCTCAACAGCTACAGCAACCTTTTCAGCATAAATTGGATAATCACAAGATTCTGTGCTATAGCAGCCATAATCTATTACCTCAACACCTTTAGCCTCTAGCAATTTCTTTACACATTCCTTCTGTGCAAAACCACCATGATCTGAACCAATTGCGATTATCATTATTTTACCTTTCGAATATTTCTACAAATTATCGTTTTGCCAAAAAAAACAGGCAAAATCTATCTAAAAAAACACGCTTTAATTATATAATAATTAGCCAACTATTGCAAAGAAAAATATTACTCGCAAAGCAATATAAAAGAAATTAATGTGAATTTAGCACACAAAAGGTCAATTAAAGTATGCGTGGTGGCTTGTTTGATGGCAAAACGTGCGAAAAAAGTGACAGGATTACAAAATTTTGCAGAAAGGCAGGATTCCTGGGTATTGCACAAAATTTAATACCTATTCCAATCTTGTCAGCCAATGAGAGCCTGCTTATGAACGCTCAAAATATCGAGCTACTATTTTTTCCGCTGTCAAGCCTTCACGCTCATAAAGATCGTTTAAGCTGCTGGCATGTTGCATAAACGGATTTTCCCAACCACAACGAATTGTTCTTGCTCTACCGCTAAGATATGCTTCAATCTCAGAGCCAAAACCACCTAAAGCAACGCCATCCTCAATTGTGATAATGGTTGTTACTCCATTAGCTAATTGCTTTTCTATGAGCGCAGTATCTAATGGCTTTACAAAGCGTGCATTTACCAGCTCTGAAGCAACTCCTTTTGAACGAAGAAGCTCACAAACTTCCTTAGCAAGCGTATCCATATTACCTAGCGACCACACAGCAACACTTGCTGTTGGAGCATCTGCTATGGAATATTTTGCAAGTAGCTCAGCCTTACCTATAGCCACAGGCTGTTCCGTAGCAGACACTGCCACATCAGCATCAAATGTAGCTGGCTGAGCGGTGCCTCGTGGATAGCGAATAATCGCAGGATATGGTAAAATTAAACTTGTTGAAAGCATTTGATTTAGTTCAGAAACGGTTCTTGGCTGCATAACAGCAATTCCCGGAATAGAACGAACCAAAGAAATATCAAATACACCATGATGAGTTGGTCCATCGCCTGGTACGGCACCAGCACGATCTAAGCAAACAACCACAGGAAGTTTCTGCAATGCTACATCGTGAATAAAGCAATCAATTGCACGCTGGAAGAATGTTGAATACACTGCCACAACTGGGCGCAATCCATTTGCAGCCATGCCCGCTGCAAAAATCATTTGATGCTCTTCGCTTATACCGACATCAAAAAATCTCTTAGGGAAAGCTTCTGCAAATTTACCAAGACCTGTACCTTCTGTCATACCAGAAGTAGTTGCTACAACTCGCTTATCCTTTTGACCTGCCTCTAAAATTGCGCTTCCAAATGCAGATGACCAGCCTACCCCATTAGACTTTTTCTTTGGCAAACCGGTTTCTATATCAAATGGTGCAGGACCATGCCACGAAGAAGGGTTCTGCTCTGCATATTTATATCCAAAGCCCTTAATTGTTGAAACCTGAATAAACACAGGTGCATTTGAAGCCAATGCTGCCTTAAATGCATATTGTAACTGCTGAATATCATGACCATCAACAGGACCAATATATCTAAAGCCAAGCTTTTGAACTGTTGCACCCATTGACAGCAAGTTCTTGATACGAGCTGTTACCCAATGGTAGCTATTTGAAAACCAACGCAAATGATGGTCAAAGCGATAGCGCCAGCGCGTATATCTAGGGCTGACCATAAGTCGGCCAAACCCCTTACTCAAAGCACCAACATTCTTTGAAATTGACATATTGTTATCATTCATAACAACAATCAAACGCTTTGTGCTTTGTGCCGCATTATTCAATGCTTCAAGTGAGATACCATTGCAAATCGCGCCATCACCAACAACTGCAATAACAACATCATCCTCACCCTTTGCATCACGCGCAGCAGCCAATCCGATTGCTGCGGAAATTGCATTACCTGCATGACCTGAGCCAAAGGCATCGCATGGGCTCTCGCTTATCTTTTGGAAGCCTGAAATTCCACCTGTTTGGCGAAGTGTTTTAAATTGCTCCTTGCGGCCAGTCAAAATTTTGTAGACATAGGCTTGGTGTGAAACATCAAACACCACCTTATCCTTCGGTGGTGTAACACAACTAAGCATAGCAAGAGTGAGCTCAACGACACCTAAATTAGATGCTAAATGACCTCCTGTATTACTTACTGTTGTTATAATATATTCACGCAACTCCTGAGCTAAATCTTTAAGCTCTTTAAGAGATAAATTCTTTATATCATCAGGGTTGTTGATTCTATCAAGAATCGCCATATTGTCCTCAACTGTACCTATTTTGGTGCAATAAATATATTAAATTTCAGACTATAAACCTTCTACAATTTCAAGAGAAAGGTCTGCTGCCTTAACAGAATGTGTCAAGCAACCTAAAGAAATAGCATTAACGCCTGTCTCAGCAACTGCGTGGATTGTTTCCATAGAAATACCACCTGAAGCCTCTAGCTTGCAGCGACCATTAACGATTGCTACTGCTTCTTTCATCTTTGCAGGAGACATATTATCAAGCATAATCCATTCTGGATTTCCTGCTAACGCACTGGCTAGCTCCTCAAAGCTTTCTACCTCTACCTCAACTGGGACGCCAGGGAATTTAGCTCTTGCAGCAGCAACAGCTTGGTCAAGACGATTTGGGTCACCACCCTTCCAAAGCTTACGATGATTATCCTTAATAAGCACCATATCATTTAAGCCCATGCGGTGATTAGTACCACCACCTGCAGCTACGCTGTATTTATCAATCAAGCGGAAGCCTGGCACTGTCTTGCGTGTGTCAAGAATTTTGCAATTTGTTCCTTCAACAGCTTTAAGAAAAGTTCTTGTAGCTGTTGCCACGCCTGTCATGCGCTGCATAAAGTTTAAAGCTGTACGCTCAGCAATAAGAATAGATGCTGCTTTACCTGTAATTGTCATTAGCACATCATTTGCTTCTATATCAGAGCCATCCTGAATAAGAATTTCAACCTTAAGAGTTGGGTCAACCTGACGGAATACCTCCTCACCGATTGTCACACCAGCAGTTCTGCATGAATGACGAGTAAGAATATGTGCTGTAACAATAGCCTCTGGATCAACAAGAGAAAGTGTTGTTACATCGCAATCTGCGCCATCCTCTTTAAGTGCTGTAGCAATAAGCTGCTTTACAGACTCTTCCTTTTCTATTGCCATCATAAATTAGCCTCTGATTTTCTTAACGAGCTCTGTAGCCAAAGCAGCATTTGCCTTAATTGTTGCCCAATCGTCAGCATTGATTAGCTTGCTAGGAGCAATCCATGAACCTCCACATGCTGCGATTAGTGGGCTAGCCAAATATTCCTCTGTTGTTTCTGGATTCAAACCACCTAGAGGGATATACTTCAAACCAAGATGATTGTATGGAGCAACAAGTGTCTTAATTGCCTTTAGACCACCAATAGCACCTGCTGGGAAGAACTTTAATAGCTTGCAACCTAGCTCAACTGCACCCTCAATCTCAGATGGTGTCATCACACCTGGAGCAAAGCTGAAGCCCATATCCTTTGCTGCAGAAACAATGCGAGGATTAAATCCAGGAGCAACTGCAAATGCTGCACCTGCTGCCTTTGCTGCAGCAAGCTGATCCAGTGTCAGAACTGTACCTGCGCCAACAATCATTTCAGGGCGCTTTGCTGCAACCTCTGCAATTGCTTCAAGTGCTGCTGGTGTGCGAAGTGTAAGCTCCATCACTTTAACGCCACCCTCTAGCAATGCATCTGCCAATGACAATGCCTTTGAAGGATCATCCAAAACAACTACAGCAATATTACCACACTCGCTTACTTTTGCTGCCAACTCTTCATTAAAAACAGACATTTTATCTTACCTTTCAGCGAAGCCTTGCTTCGCATTTATTAAATTTGATTATTTTACAATTAAAATTCTTTGACCTATACTTGCGCTGCAAGTTTATAAAATAATGGGCCTAGCAATATGATGAAAAC
>JAFPBK010000088.1 GCA_017424105.1 Kiritimatiellia bacterium
CATCAATCCAAAACCAAGATAATATTGGCTTGATTCTTTTCTCGGATAAGATTCTTAAAACAATTCCTCCTCGTAAAGGACGCACCGCAGTAATGCGTTTGGTACGCGAGGTGCTTGCGGCAGATGAATCTGCCGGAGGCACAGATATTGCACAAGCATTGCAATATTTGCTTCAGGTTCAAAAGCGCAGAGCTGTGGTGTTTTTGGTTTCAGATTTTCAGACAGAGGGCTGGGAGCAGCAATTAGCAGTTGCTTCGCGTAAACACGATGTAATTTGCTGCAGACTCGTTGATAAATGTGAGCAAGAGCTTCCAAATGCAGGCCTATTGGAATTGGAAGACCCAGAAACTGGCGAGCTTATTTGGATTGACACTGGTTCACGAGAAATCAGAGCTGCATTTGCAAAAGCAGCTGAAGAACGCACAAAGCAGCTGGATAGCAGTTTTAAACGATTTAAAGCTGATTCTATTACATTTTATACAGACGAAGATCCGATTGATAAGGTGCGCCAATTCTTTAGAAAGCGCACAAAGATGCATCATGGCAGATAATCGCAACAACAAGATTTTTTATAAAAGTAATTAACCTTCAAAAAAGAGGAATATATTATGAATAAAGACCCACAGGTATTACACAATGCAATTTTAAGAGAGATAAATCCTGCTCTTCGTTATGATGGCGCAGAGCCATTTGATGCATGGCAGAGCAAGGCTCGTGAGCGTTTGATTAAGCTGCTTGGTGTAGATAAAATGGTTCCAGCAAAGGATGACCAGTTTACAATTGAATACCAAAATGAGTATGATACTTTTACAGATTATCGTATTACATTCCAGAGCGAAGAAGGCTACCACGTTGTTTGCTCACTTTGGGTTCCAAAAAATAAGCCCGGTAAAATACCTATGGTAATTTGTGTTCAGGGTCATTCAAAGGGTTATCACATCTCTTTGGGTCGTCCAATCTATCCAAATGATGAGAATGCAATTTCAAGAGGCGACAGAGACTTTGCTGTACAAATCATTAAGCAAGGCTATTGCGCTCTGGCAATTGAGCAGAGAGCTTTTGGTGAGTGCGGTGGCACAGAGGAAGGTCCTGCATGCCCACTTCCAACACTGGATGCATTGCTAATTGGCAGAACAATGGCAGGTGAGCGTGTCTTTGATATTTCTCGTGCAATTGATTTAGTAACAAGCCACTTTGATTTTATTGATGAGGAGTTGATTGGTCTTATGGGTAATTCCGGTGGTGGCACAGCAACAATCTATGCCTCTGCAGTAGATCAGCGCATTAAGGTTGCAATGCCATCTTGTGCATTGTGCACATATAAAGATTCTATTGGTGCAATGAAGCATTGCACATGCAATTATGTTCCAAACATTGCACTTGATTTTGATATGGGCGATTTGTGTGGTCTTATTGCTCCTCGTAAGCTGGTTGTAGTTTCAGGATTAGAGGATCCAATTTTCCCACACGATGGTGTTGCTGAGTCTGTTGATGTAGCAAAGAAATACTACACAGCAGCAGGAGTGCCAGATTATGTAGATTGGGTAGAGGGTCCTGAGGGACATCGCTTCTATGCAGCTCCTGCATGGCCAGTATTCAATAAGTTTTTTGTAAAATAAACAACTATGGAAGGTTAAATATGAAAAAATTAGCATTATTTGTTACTGCAGCTGCTCTTTGTGGCAGTGCTGTATTTGCAACTGATATAGCAGATATCTTGAAGACAAAAAAGGAATTACGTTTTAATGCAGATGGTACTTTCAGAGTATTGGTATTGGGCGATGTTCAGTCATCAGCAGTACCATTGCAAGAGTCTGTCCAAGCAAATATCAGAACACTTGTAGATAGAGAAAAGCCAGATTTAGTGCTTTTCCCAGGAGATAACTCTATTCGTATGAATTCAGAGGAAAAGCTTCGCACATATCTTAAGAGCATGGTAGGATATATTGAGCAGAAGCAAATCCCTTGGGCACATGCTTATGGAAATCATGACCATGAAGGTGCTCTTTCAAAGGAAGCACAAGAAGCAGTATATGAAAGCTTTGAATGGTGTGTTACAGAGCGCGGACCAAAGGATATTGCTGGTGTAGGTAACTGTGTGTTGCCAGTATATGGTTCAAAATCAAATAAACCAGTATTTTGTGTTTGGGGTATTGACTCTGGAACATATATTTCAGGAAACTTCCAAAAGCAGATAGCTCCAAAGGTTTCTCCATTTAAGGGCTCAGGTTCTACAGGATACGATTATATTCGTCCTAACCAGATTGCTTGGTATGTTGATACTTCAAAGAAGCTTGAGCAATATGTTGGAAATAAGGTTCCTGGTTTGATGTTCTTCCACATTGCATTACAAGAGAGCTTTTTTGCTTGGGAAAATCGTGAGGGACTAGAATATACTGGTGAGAAGCGCGAAGGTGTATGTTCTTCAATTGTTAACTCAGGTATGTTTGCTACAGTTCTGGAGCGTGGCGATGTGAAGGCTATTGTTAATGGTCACGACCATATTAACGACTATATGGTTAAGTATGCAGGTGTTATTCTTGCATTCTGCTCAACACCTTCAACAGCATCCTATCACAAGGTAGATATGCTTGGTGGTCGTGTATTTGTTATCAATGAAAAATCCCCAGCAGAGATTGAAACATATATGTCTTATATCAATAAGCGAACAGACACTGTAGAAAATCTAAAGGAAGTTAAGTCAGATGTCCTAGTGGATTTTGAAGGTGAGCAGCCAAAGATTAATGTAACAAACTTTGATGGTGAAGGCATTGATCCTAATGCGGTTAAACTTTCAACAGTTAATGGTAAAGGCGTTAATGGTTCAAAGGCATTAGCTGTTACTCGCACAACACATAGTGACAGTGCATGGAGAAATAATTTTGAGCTTCATGTTTCACTAGGCGATAAAGCGGGAATGATTGGCAATGCAAAGTATATTAAAGTCTACATGGATTTTACAGGACAAACATCTCAAATTGATTTCCGTAAGGCATGTGTAGGATTCTTTAATAATAGTGCAATGGTTCGCGCATTCCGTACTGACGATAATGATGGTTCTAACAACCTGAAGTTCTATTACAAGGCAGATGGTTCTTCAAATTGGGTTACAAAAACACATGGCGGAGATGGTTGCTTTGGTGTAGAGCAGAGCTCTTCTGTAAAGGGACTAAAGGGTTGGTTTGCATTCCCAATTGAGGATATGCGTTCTGGTTCTACAGCTCCAAAAGCAGAAACACCAGCCTTTGGTATCTATTTCTATTTCTGTTTGTCAAATGGTTCAATGGCAAACAACGCATTCTATATTGATAGCATATCATTTGCAAACGAACTATAATTAAAAATTCTTTCCTGAATTTTGATTGAGCGGTGCGCTTGCGTTTGCATAAAGCGTACCGCTTTAATATTTTGTGTAACATCCAATTAATATAATTAAACAATTTTAAGATAAAAGCATAAAGGATTTATTATGTCAGAAATGAAAGATAAAATGCATACAACTGAGCTATATTTTCCTGAGGATGAGGAAATAATGAATGAGCAGCTCCAATGCCTAAATAAGCTTTACGATTTTAATCAGACTCGTCCTACCGAGCTTGATAAGCGTACAGAAATGCTAAAGGAAATGTGTGCAGAAATAGGGGAGGGTTGCTACATTGAGCCACCTCTACACTCAAATTGGGGTGGAAAACATACACATTTTGGCAGAAATGTATATGCAAATTTTAATCTGACATTGGTAGATGATACACATATTTACATTGGCGATTACACATTGCTTGGTCCAAATGTTGTAATAGCTACAGCAGGACATCCTATATTGCCAGAGCTACGTGAGAAAGCATTCCAATATAATGCACCAGTGCATATAGGCCGCAATTGTTGGTTGGGAGCAGGTGTAATTGTTCTTCCGGGCGTAACAATTGGGGATAATTCTGTTATTGGTGCCGGTGCCGTAGTTACAAAGGATATTCCCGCAGGCGTAATAGCTGTGGGTAATCCTTGTCGTGTTTTACGTAAGATTGATGAGCGTGACCGTGAAACATATTTCAAGGGACGCAAGATAGACGAGGAACTGCTCGCAAATCTAGATCAATTTGTTCGCTAGCTGATTAAAAGTGCGAAGGGAAGTTACAGGATTACGGGATTGCGCAGGATGGCAGGATTTCTAGGTGCTGTGTGCGTGTGGTGTGCGTGATTCAATTATCTCGGAGCAGCCAGGCGTCGTCCTGGCTGGATGCACCCAAGATGATTTTTCATGATTAACGTATATTGGCTGTCGCTGAATATAAAATTTTTAGCGCTTAGGGGACAATGGGGACACAGGAGACTTTGGAGACAAATTTATTTAAGCGCTAGAAAATTTTGCTCTCCCGTCGCCAATGTCCCCTATGTCCTCAATGTCCCCATCAAAAAAAGAGAGCAAAGATAAATGTGTGTGCTTAACTGGGCTGTAAGACGTCCCCGTCTTACAGAATAACTGGGGTGCAGTACGTCTCGTGCTGCACATATGCTTAATTCCACCTGATATATTGCTTTGCAATGCTTCATATGCCGCAGGCATGCTTCATGGTGCTATGCATCGCTTCATAGCATTCCATGCTGCTTCATCTAAATTCGGACTCGAATTTAGGTTATCGTCCCCGCCTTGCTGTAACTTTAAATAATCTCCAATTATATTGCATAGCAATATCTCGTCAAATTATGGTAAAAATACCCCAAAAAATCATATATTTCTCTTTACTTGCTTTGAGTAATTATGATAAATTATTTGCCTTTCTAAATATATTAGCAAACTAAACTATTTTTTATGGAAGAAAAAATCAAATCAGCTTGGAAAGAGTTTATAAATATCTCTGTGATTTATAGAGAAATTTCTACTAGAACTAGTCGTATGGAGGGCTCAGATCAGTCAGATTACGAGGAGCGCTTGACTATTGCCCAAGCAAAGGTTGCAAATTATATCTTTGAGCATAGTAATGAAGAAATTATGCTAAAGGATATTGCAAAAAGTGTTAAGGTAACACCAGGTGCTGCTTCGCAAATGGTCGATTTCCTTGTGAAGAAGGGCTATGTTGATCGTAAGCAAAATGAACATGATCGCCGTGCTGTAATAATTACTCTCTCTGAAAAAGGTAAAGAAATTATAGCGGTAGCTCGTGGTACATTTGAACGCATCGCAGATGAAATCTTTGAAGGAATTTCTTGCGAGGATGAACAGACCTTTGTTCGCGTGCTAAAGTTAGTATATTCTCGCTTATTAGATAAAAGAAATGAGCTTGATAAAGCATAAACAATTTAAAACAATAATTTATAATTATAGAAAGGTATATCAATGACAAAAAATAAATATATTATTGCTGCACTTTGTGCTGCTACAGCTATGGGATTTGCTCAAGAAGCAAACGAAATGCCTCCAGTGGTTGCAGGTATTACAACAGCTAAGGAATATAAGTATGATGTGTCACGTCGTTACGTAGGACGTGTAGTAGCAGAGGAGTCTGTTGCAGTTGTAGCTCAAGTAGCAGGTGAAATCAAAGAGGTATGCTTTAAGGAAGGTGATATTGTAGAGAAGGGTGCTGTTCTCTATAAGCTTGATGATGTTAAATATACAGCAGCAGTAAAGGCTGCTGAGGCAAGTGTTGCTCAAGCTCAGGCAAATTTTGATTATGCAAAGAAGACTTTTGATAGAACAACAGTTCTTTTTGAGCGTAAGGTAGCTTCTGCAAATGATATGGATGCAGCTGTAAATGGCTTTAATTCTGCTCAGGCTGGTCTTGAGGCTGCTAAGGCAAACCTAATTCTTGCTCAAGATAATTTGGCTCATGCCACAATTACAAGCCCAATCAAGGGTAGAATTGGTGCAAATACATTTACTGTTGGTAACTATATTTCATTGTCATCAGGTGTGCTGACAACAGTTGTTAAGGTTGATCCATATGTTTTCTCAGTTCCTTCCGGGCGTGGCGATACTGCGGAGCGAATTTATCCCGGATCTGCTGAGTATCCTGTTCCAGACGCAGCAGAATGTGAGAAAGGGACCGCACACGCAGAAACCGGGCCTGGGGTTCAATGGACGGATGATGCTCCCGGATGTAGGGATAGATCACTTCCGTATGTTCTGAGTAATGGAAGGTCCGCTCCGTGATCTCCGGGGTGGTGGTGATACTGCCGGGATGGTGGAAATAATTGTAGAAGGGTCTGTCAGACAGGGCAGCCCGGTCTGTAGACAGGGCGATCCGGTAGGTCACCGGCACATCCTCGCTGACG
>JAFPBK010000089.1 GCA_017424105.1 Kiritimatiellia bacterium
AATAACATCTACAAAATTTCTCTGTACTTTATTAAACAAAGCCAATCCAGTAAAAAATATTATTATTGTAGAAACGCAACCAATAATAATTGCTGTAAGATCAAGAGTTGTGTGACCTGTAAACATAAATCTATTTAATTCAACAGCTATAGAAACAGGATTAGCCCAAATGAGAGCACGATAGATAGGATTACTTACTACACTTGCTGGGAAAATAATTGGCGTTGCATACATCCATATTTGAATAAGAAATGGAAGCATAAATCTAAAGTCTCGGTATTTTGTGGTTACTGCAGCAATCCATAATCCAACGCCCAATCCAACTACTGCTGTATATAAAATTAGCAAAGGGTATGCTAATAAATACCAATTTGGAGCAAATTGAATTGCTCCTGTTTGCGTGAAATAATAATACAAATAAAATGCCAAAAACATAAGCATATTCAAACCTAGATAAACAAGATTTGAAACTACACCAGAGAGCGGAATTATAATTCTAGGGAAATAAACTTTTGAGAGCATTGTTGAATTTGATGCGAGAGAATTTCCTGCTGTATTCATCACTCCCTGAGTATAATTCCAAATAACAATGCCACTCATGTAGAAAACCATGTGAGGCAAGCCATCAGTTGATATATTAGCAACCTTACCAAAGATAATTGTAAAAACAACTGTAGTAATCAATGGTTGAATTAAAAACCATAAAGGACCTAGAATTGTTTGCTTATAAATAACAGTCAAATCGCGTTTAACTAAAAGCATTAGCAAATCACGATATTCAACAATTTCTTTTAAATTAAATTTAAAGAAATTTTTTGTAGGCTGAATAATAACCATAATTGAATTTATATCCTTACATATTTTACAAACATCGACAACTAAAAAAACTATCGAAGAATTTCTGAAATAAATTTTCCTGTGCGAGCAATAGAACCTTCCGAACCTAAAGAATCACAAACAGCTTTTAAATCAGCAAGTTGTTTATCTCGTTTAGAGCCTTGTTTAATTAGAGGAATTAACTCTTCTGCCATGCGCTCGGCAGAAGCATCCTCTTGAAGAAGCTCAGGCGTAATCTCTCTATCCGCAACAATATTAACAATTCCTACATTTTTTACGCCCTTAATCATACGGCGTAAAATCATGCCAGAAAGCTTACTTACACGATAAACAACAATATGAGGGCAACACATAAGCGCAGCCTCAAGTGTGGAGGTGCCTGACTTAATTATTGCAGCAGTAGCTTGCTGAAGAACATGTCGAGAATTGCCAGCGCACAAAGCAAGCTGCTTTGGTACAATTTTGCATTTCGCAAGCTCTGCACGAACAAGTTTATCGATTTGCTCTGTAGGGGTTGGGATGATAAACGAACACTCACCCACCTCTTTTTCTACAAGCACGGCTGCTTTAAGAATATCTGGCAAGAGACGCGCAATTTCATTGCGCCGACTACCAGGGAACAAAGCAATGCGATGACCATTCCCCCAAGGCAATTCTGGTGCTTGTTCTCGCTTTGTTTGCTCTATAACATCCACCATTGGATGACCTAGGAAATGACAATCCAATCCTGTTCCATCAAAAAGCTTTGGTTCAAATGGGAAAATAGTAATTAAATGATCAAAGATGCGGGCAATTTTTGGTATTCGCTCTTGATGCCAAGCCCAAACCTGCGGGCAGATAAAATGAATTGTACGCACACCCTTAGAATGTGCATATTCTGCAATGCGCATATTCATACCAGGATAATCAACCGTGAGAAGTAAATCTGGCTTGCGAACATCAATCATATTTTGAAGTTGCTTCTTTAGATTTGTAAAGAAACGGGCACGCTTTAGCACCTCCCAAATACCAATTACTCCTGTTTGGGAAACATGGGCAATAATCTCAGCACCTTCGGCAACCATTTTATCGCCACCGATGCCAAAAAATTCTAAATCAAACTCTGCACCAAGTTGTTGCTTTATTTCTCGCATAATATTTGCGGCATATAGCTCACCACTCACTTCGCCTGCAGAAATCATTATGCGTAAATTTCTTTTTTTAGCAGCCTCTTCCATAATAAAACAAATCTCCTATTTGACAGATGCTACTGGAGCTATTTGGTATTTTGTTTTAACAGCAACAATAGAAATGCCTGCTGCCTCAGCTTTTGCAATGACCTTTGGCAAATTTAATACAACGGTGCGTCCTGCTTGGATACTTAGCACAGAAACACCAGCCCTTTTCATAATTTTTATAGTACGAGTGCCGATAACAGGAATATCAAATCGCATATCGTGATTTTCCTTTGCGACCTTGATTACTATCGCACCTTTGCCACAAATCTTTTTACAGCGTTTAATGGTTGCATTTGTTCCGTCAATTCCTTCAACAGCGACAACTACACCATCCTTAACAATTGTTGTTTGTCCAATATCAAGATTGCAAACACCCATTGCCACTTCATTACCAAATTCAATATCTTTTTGTTGTTCTTGTGTTGGAACAAGCTTTGTTAAAACACCTGCACTTGGAATATGATCTGCCATAAAGAAAGATGCAGGGAGCACATCAATTTTATGCTCTATAAGGATATCTGAAAGCTTACCAAAAAGAGTATGAGCATTGCGCATTCCTACTTCTTTAATTAAATCCATAATAACGCTGTCAAAGCGTGTACGGAATAAAGAAAGAGGATTGATTTGTCCTGCAAGGACGGCTGCATCACATTTAATTTTTGGCAATCTTTCTAGAAAACCTTTTCCATCACCAATACCTTGATAAATTACTTCATCAGCAGCACGAATGACTTTTTTTTGGGTACTTCCCTTAAAAGCCATTACAATAATTTTTTTAACGCCAGCTTTACGGGCGCCTTCAATTACCAGTTGAGGATAATCTCCCCAGCCTGCCATAAGCAACAATGTTTTAGGTATTTTTGACATAAATAACAAAGCTTAAATATGTGGTGCAACCGAGAATCCAATTACACCACACATAATTAAAACACAATTAAGAGCGTGCTGCTGCACGGATAGCAATTAACTCCTTCATTACAGAAGAAAGATCTTGGCTAGTTCCCTTTACACCAAATGAATCGTGTAACTTCATATAAAGCTTAAATAGCTTAGAATATACCTTTACATTTTCTGGGATTGGCTTATAGACAATATCCTTTGTACCTGTCATAGCCTTTTGAGCTGCACAAACATCGCCACCAAATTCTCCTGCTGCAACAGCACCAAAGATAGCTGCGCCTAATGCACATGACTGAGCACTGCGGCTGATGCGAATCTTACGATTTAAGATATCTGCATAAATCTGCATTAGAAGAGGACTCTTCTCTGCAAGGCCACCACATGTTACAACCTCTTTAACCTTTGTGCCATACTCTTCTACGCGCTTGATAATTACTAGAGCACCAAATGCTGTAGCTTCAATCAGAGCACGATAAATTTCTGGAGCAGTTGTATAAAGAGTCAATCCCATAATATTACCTGTTAGCATTGGATCAACAAGAACTGTGCGGTTTCCATTATTCCAATCAAGAGCAAGAAGACCAGACTCACCTGGGCGAAGCCTTGCAGCTTCCTTCTCTAATTTGCCATAAGGATTATCGCAAACAAAATCAGCAGGAAGAAGACGATCTACATACCACTTAAAGATATCACCTACAGCAGATTGACCTGCTTCAATACCTAGCAAACCAGGAATTACAGAACCAGGGACAATACCACAAACACCAGGAATATCAACTGTATTCTCTGTTGGTTCAGCAACCATAATATCGCAAGTACTTGTACCAATTGTCTTAACCAATGTGCCTGGAGTTACGCCAGAACCGACAGCACCATGATGGCAGTCAAATGCACCAACAGCAACTGTGATGCCTTCCTTTAGGCCTGTAAGCTCTGCTGCATTCTTAGAAAGAGTACCAGCAGGCCAATTAGAAGGAACAGCCTGTGTGTATAGGCGATCACGCAACTCAGCTAGCTCTGGAGCAAGCTTCTTTAGAAAATCCTTAGAAGGCAGGCCACCCCACTCCTCTGAGAAAAGAGCCTTATGGCCTGCAGCACAGATGCTACGACGCATTGTCAAAGGATTTAGATTATCAGTAATAAAAGCAGGAATAAAGTCACAAAGCTCAACCCATGAATATGCAGCATCAAATACCTTTCGATCAATATTGTAGCAATGCCATACCTTTGCCCAGAACCATTCTGATGAATATGTGCCACCGCACTTATCAAGGTATTTAACTTTGTAATTTGATGCTAGCTTTGTAATTTTTGCTGCTTCTTCAAATGAGGTATGATCCTTCCAAAGCCAAGCATGAGCATTAGGATTTTTAGCAAACGCTTTTTTAAGAGCAAGAGGAGTACCAGACTTATCAACTGGAATTGGAGTTGAGCCTGTGCTGTCAACACCGATACCGATTACTTGATCAGATGAAAATCCCTTGCATGCCTTCTTTGCTTTTTTAAGAGCATCAGTTACTGTAGCAAAAAATCCATCAATATAATCTGCTGGATTTTGACGAGCTAGCTGAGGGTCCTTTGCAGAAAGGATTACGCCATCTGTGCCTGATGGATATGGAAATACGCTTGCTGCTAATTCATTACCATTCTCGATATCAACAACAACAGCACGAACGCTATTTGTTCCATAATCTACACCAATAGAATATTTTTTCATAATAATGCTCTTTCTTTTCTATTACTTTTAACAACCTTAAAATAACTTTGCTTGTGACTAGAATAATTTACCTTATATTTATGCTTGTGTCAATGTGATTGGCAACATTGAATTAATACCCAAACCACTCATGATAACCACTTTTAACCTTAGGACATTGGCTTGATCCAGGTCGTTGTTTCAATCGTGCTGACACACCGCATTTTTTACAATTAAAAACCTTTTCTCCAAATTCTCCAAGACGTATCCAATAATGATAACCATGCTCTTTAGTATATGCTGCATTTGGAATTAGTTTTGTATAAACAATAACATTACACTTTTTACAATTAAAAACATTAAGGCCTACAACACCCAAATTAGCCCAAATATGATAATTTGCTTTTGTGCAGCCTAATGAGCTAGGCATTTTTTCTGCAGGAATAATCATCTGACAATTTGAACACATAAAAACGCGACGATTTTCTTCTGCATTAACCAGAGTAGGAGCTAGCATTAGAATCATCAGTAAAAAAAGAAAAAGTTTTTTACTTATAACATTCATATAGCTCCTTTTCCGTAATTGGACCTGGACGAAGAATTTTCAATTCACCTGAAGGAGTAATTTCACAAACAGTGCTAGCAACACCTATTGCTGCGATTTCTCCTAGAATTGCATAATCAGCTTCAGGGATTGAAGCGATAGCGGCAGCAACATTTAATGCTGGAGCTTCTCCACTGATATTGGCACTTGTTGTACGAAGAGCACCACCTGCAGCTGCACAAAGTTGTTGTGCTATTTCTGAATCAGGCACACGCAATCCCTCTGTACCACCATTCTCATAATGTAAAACCATAGTTAATGCACCAGGCCAGAATCGCTGAGCAATTGCCTTTGCTAATGGAGGAACAATCAACCCAGAAAGTTTTTCTAGCTGCTCTACATTTGCAAGCAACAATTGCATTGGCTTATTTGGATCACGAGATTTCAGTTCGATAATTCGCTTAATTCCATCAAGCTTTTGCGGATGTGCTGCAATGCCATAAACTGTTTCTGTTGGGAAAAGCACAGTACCACCAGAGCATAGACAATCGGTCAGCTCTTCAAGCATAGAATTAGTAAGTGGTGGCAATAGCTTTTTCATATTATTAGCGTGGAGACAATTTTAGGAATGAAAGCCAGCGATGGAACTCTTGAGGGAGAGGAGAAAAGACCTTCTTCACCTTATTCTCAAATGGATGCTCAAATTCCAGCTCAACGGCATGCAATAGTGGATAAGTTATTTTTTGTAACTGAACACTTTCGACAACCTTGAAGCCATAGGTACCATCACCTAGTACAGGGTGACGAGCCATTGCCAAATGCTTACGAATCTGGTGAGTACGGCCAGTTTCAATGCGAACAGATAAATGACTTGCATCAGCATTTGCTTGAAGGCAATGAATATTTGAAAGTGCACGCTGTCCATCAACTGGTAAATCAATTGTAGATGAAGTAGCATCCCAGCGACCATGAACAATTGTACGATATGTCTTAGCAACACAGTGACGCTTAAAAACTTCAACTATTGCATTATGAGCTTCTTCTGTTTTAGAAACAATTAAGCAACCTGTTGTATCTCTATCCAAGCGATGAGAAACCTGAAGTGTTGGAATACCTGTTTGCTCTCGAAGAATTGTTTCTACAGAAACAGTTGCCTCATTAACCAAAATACCACGTGGTTTATCAACTACCAAATAATAGTCATCCTCAAAAAGAATCTTAATATTTTTAGGGCGAGCAGAAACTGCTGTAGGAGACTTAACAACTGTTGCCACAGCAACAGTATCATTTGTGCGAACCTTGTGACGAGCCATCCATACTAATTGTCCATTGATACGAACAACCTTAGCATCAATTTGCTGCTTTGCAACACGCTTTGACGCATTTAATTTTTCTGCCAAATAATCCTGAAGAGTCATACCATTTTCTGGCTTTTGGACAACCCATGAATTATTATTATTCTTGTTCTGCTTTTTTATCATAGCTATACTCTTCTCGCTCGGCCGCCTCGCTAGCTTGGGCTTCTGCCATAGCACTTAAAACATCATTGTAATATCTATCAAAAGAAGCAATTACATGCTCCTTAGTAATTTCTTTAATTGTAATATTTGATTTATTGAAATCTAGCAATGGAGAACCTGTTCTACTTACTCTGAGGTTTCTGCTTCCACGCTCTTTAAATTTAACTTCCACATATGGGAATATGCGATTTGGCAATGCATAGCGATAAATGTGATAGTAAATTTCATCCACGCCATTATTAGAGATTGTAAGCGAGCATCCAGAGACAGCCATATGAATTGTTGATGTTCTTCCCTGCTCACTTACCCTGGCAGAAATATCCTCATAAGCAACCTTTACTACATCATTTAAAAACGCAGTAAATTCTGCTTGTTCAGCTGCAGCTCTTGAAATAGGTGCATTTGAATTTGAGCCATTTGCTGGCGAGCTTAATCTCCAATTTGCCATAGTCAATTATATTATTTTGATCTGCTTATGCTTCAGGTTTAATTCTAACACGTCGGCCTTCAATTGAAAGTCTATCTGCTGCTAGAAGGCGAAGAGCCTCTGGATAAGCAATATGCTCTTGAACCTGAATACGAGCATGAAGAGATTCTGCAGTATCATCATCCTCAACAGGAACACACTTTTGAACAATGATTGGACCTGTATCTGTTCCTTCATCTACAAAATGAACAGTGCAACCAGCAACCTTTGCTCCATAATCAAGAGCTTGCTTCCAACCTGCAATACCAGGGAATGCAGGAAGCAATGCAGGGTGAATATTAAGAACGCGTTGAGGGAATGCTTTTAGCAAGCCTGGCTTAATAATGCGCATAAAACCAGCAAGCACGACAACCTCAGCACCATGAGCTTTTAAATAATCAATATAACGCTGCTCTGCCTCTCCCTCCAGTTTTGTTTTAAAAGGAGCTGGGTCAAGATAATCTGCAGAAATATTATATTTTGCTGCACGCTCAAGAATTTTTGCACCAGGCACATCTGCGATTACGCATACAATTTCTGCATCCAAAGTACCTGCAAGAATAGCATCTTGAATGGACTGCATATTTGAGCCAGAGCCAGAGCCTAGCACACCAAGTTTTAATTTAGCACACATTATTTATAAGCCTCCACCATTGCTTGTTCAATATCAGCAATTATATCTTCTGGAGCTTCAATACCAACAGACATACGAATTAAATCAACAGGAATACCTGCCTCAGCCAGCTGCTCATCAGAAAGCTGACGGTGTGTATGGCTAGCAGGATGTAAAACACAAGAACGAGCATCTGCAACATGTGTTACGATTGAAATAAACTTCAATGAATCCATAAATTTGATGCATGTTTCTCTGCCACCCTTTAGGCCGAATGCAATTACGCCACATGTACCATTTGGCATATATTTTTGAGCAAGAGCATAATCCTTATCCTCCTTTAGTCCTGGGAAACGAATCCAAGAAACCTCAGGGCGAGCCTGCAAGTACTCTGCCACCTTTTGTGCATTGCTGCAGTGTCTTGGCATACGTAGGTGTAAAGACTCAAGGCCAAGATTTAGAACAAATGCGTTCATTGGTGCAGGAGAGCTGCCTAAGTCACGCATTAGCTGAGCAACTGCCTTAACAATGTAACCAGCTTTACCGAATTTTTCAGCATAGATTAGACCATGATAGCTCTCATCAGGTGTTGTCATTCCAGGGAATTTATCTGCATGAGCAAACCAATCAAAATTACCGCTGTCAACGATTGCTCCACCTACTTGTGCTGCATGTCCATCCATATACTTTGTTGTTGAGTGTGTAACAATATCAACACCATAATCAAATGGGCGGCAATTAACTGGTGTTGCAAATGTATTATCAACAATCAGAGGGACACCATGCTTATGTGCCAAACGAGCAAATTTTTCAAAATCTAAAACATTCAAACCTGGGTTTGATACGCTCTCACCAAACACTGCCTTTGTGTTAGGGCGAAATGCTTTTTCTAATTCTTCCTCTGAAGCATCCTGATCTACAAGAGTGAACTCAATACCCATCTTCTTCATAGTTACAGTGAAGAGATTTGATGTACCTCCGTAAAGAGATGCTGTGCTTACAACATGATCACCTGCATGAGCGATATTGAAGATAGCGAAGAAATTTGCTGCCTGACCAGAAGAAGTAAGCATAGCTGCAACACCACCCTCCATCTCGCAAATCTTTGATGCAACAGTATCGCAGGTTGGATTTTGAAGACGAGTATAGAAATAGCCACTCTTCTCTAAATCAAAAAGCTTACCCATTTCATCGCTTGTTGAATATTTCCATGTTGTATTTTGTGCGATAGGCACTTGGCGTGGCTCACCATTACCTGGCTTATGACCACCCTGAACACAAATTGTATCTATTGAATTCATTATTTCTCCTTTTGCCTTAAATTCCTGGCAATATATTTACTTTAAAATTATTTATTTTCTTCTACAGGCACAGCCATTTCTTTGCTAATTGCCTCAGAAGCTAAACCTGTGCGTTTTTCTAAATCTGTACGAAGAGCATCTGCTGATGCAGAATCAGAAATAACTGTTGGCGTAACGAAAATCAAAATATTTGTTTTCTTCTCTTCTGTAGAATTCCAACGGAATAACCATCCTAAAAGAGGGATATCTCCTAACAAAGGAATCTTTTTCTTGATTTCTGCTTTGTCATTTCGCATTAGACCAGCAATAACAATTGTCTTACCATCTTCAACCATAACAGTTGTCTTAACCTTACGCTTAGAGATAGTTGGTGCATAATCTGTGCTTACACCTTTATCCGTTACAGCTTCGATGCTTGGCTCAAGTTCAAGTTGGACAATTCCATCTGGAATAATATGTGGTGTCATAGTAAGTTTTACACCAACATCCATACGAGTGATATTTTGGATTACATCACGATCTGAGCCACTTCCAGTAATTGTTGCTTCTGTAATAGGAATATTATCAACAACAGAAACCTCTGCCTCTACATTGTTTTGAGCACCCAAGGATGGATTTGCTAAAATTTTAACTTTATCGTTGCTCTTAATAGCATCAATATTAAACACACCTGGATAATCTGTAACGATATTTCCATTAGCATCAGTATAGCTGCCATGAGCAATACCAAATGTTAAACCTTGCCCAAACATTCCAGAGGAAAGCTGTGATAGCATACCCATATTATCTGCTGTGGAGCGAGTTGCTCCAGCAAATGCATTTTTACCAACTGCATCTGGGGAATTTAATGCTGTTATTGTAACGCCTAATTTATCTAAATCTCCTTCTGAAACCTCAGCGATAAGCACAGAGATATGAACCTGCTTTGGTTTTACGTCTAAAGCTTTAATAACAGCTTCAATTGCTTTAAAATCCTCTGGTGTAGCATTTACAAGCAATGTATTTGACTCTGCAATTGCCTCAACTGCTACGCGACGAATCAAAGAAGTGTCACCATTGCCTGCTGCAAATTTTTCAACAACAGTAGAAATATTCTTAGCTATATCAACAGCTTTGATATAGTTCAATGCAATGATATTAAACGAGCTTCTTCCTGAAGGAGCAGGAACATCAAGCTTTACTATTAAATCTTTAACAGATTGAATTTGACGCTGAGTACCAGTAACAACTAATCCATTAGAATGAGTTGAAGCAACAATTGTAGGGACACTCATAGAAACAGTATTTGCATAAGCAGTTCCAGCAGCCATGCGATTAGTTAATTCTTGAGCACGAGATGGATTATCTGCAAATGAAGCCATTAGCTGACGAGCCAGCTCTGTTGCATTAGCATGATTAAGAGGGATAACTTCAGTTGTACGAGCCATGCCTGGCTTATCAAGTTCCTTAACTAACTCCTCAATCTTTTTGACAGAAGAAACAGTATCTGTGATGATTAAATGATTTGTTTCTTCAAGAGTGCTAACCACATCTTTACGGCTAAGCTGAAGTTCAAGCATTTTACTCATCTCCACAACAGAGACATGATTTAAACGCATGATACGAGTAACAAGGCCAAACTCTGGGGTTTTTCCTTCATCTGTAACAATCACACCCATATTTGCCTTGCGCTCAGGCAAATTAACAATGCGATTCATTTCCCCATCTTGGACAATTGTAAATCCAGAAGATTCAAGTACTGCTGAAAATAATTTCTCTGCATCTTTTCGAGAAACATTTGGAGAGATTACAGTTAAAGTACCTTTTACATTTTCAGCAACAGTATAGCGCTTTCCAATAAAACTACCAACAACCTGAGCAAATACACGAACATCTACCTGCTCAAAATTAAACATTATCGTATCACCATCTGCTTGATTTGTAGCTACAGGCTGTTGTGGGGCGAGTGTAATTTCTTGGGAAAAGCAAAATCCACAAGCAAGCAAGCCTGCCATTGAAAATATTGCTAATTTTGAAAAACTCATTTTCTATCCCTTCAATGCATTTTATAATGCACAATGTTCGGATTATGTATGCGCCATGATTTTTATGGTTGCTACACAATGCCGAACATCATATTAAATTAAAACCAAAAAGGTTTTTACTTTATTAAGCAACCACGTTTTGATGCTTGAACAAATTCTACAAGATTTTTTACTTCATCTGTTTGTTCTACATCATTTTTAATTGCTTCTATTGCTTGGCTTACATTTAATCCAGAGCGACAAAGAATGCGATAAGCTTCCTTTAGAGACTTAACACTAGACTCAGAGAAACCACAACGTGTTAAGCGAACTATATTCAAGCCACGAGCAACATCACCCTCTGTAATCATGTAAGGAAGAACATCCTGCTTAATTGCAGAAGCTGCTGCAACCATGCAATAGCGACCAACACGAGTAAACTGATGGAATCCGCACAAGCCACTGATTGTTGCATAATCCTCAACTGTTACCTCACCTGCAAGCTGAGTGCAATTTGAAATGATAACACGATTACCAAGAACGCAACCATGAGCAGCATGGCAATATGCCATAAGCAAGCAATCTTTACCAATGATAGTTGACTCACCATCAGAAGTTCCACAATTAACTGTTACATATTCACGTAGAACTGTACGCTCGCCTACTTCAACATAAGTCTTATTGCCTTCTGCGAACTTCAAATCCTGAGTCTTACCACCAATATGAGCGAAAGGAAATACTTGAACTTCATCATGCAAAATTGTGCTACCACTAATCATTGCATGACCATGAATCTTAACGCGATTTCCGATTACAGCTTCTGAACCAACAACTGCATATGGACCAATTTCTACGTCCTCACCAATTTTTGCGCCATCTTCAATAATAGCTGTGCTATGGATTTTGCTCATTACGTACTCCTTCTATTTAATTTTGAAAACTCTTTAATTGAGAATGACGTTGTTTATCGATTGGTTTTTGGAACCAACATAAACATAATTTCAGCTTCAGTAACAACCTTACCATCAACGCGAATAACTGCTTGAATTTTTGCAATGTTTCTACGTAGTGATAAAAGAGTTGTTTCTAAAAATAGCTGATCACCAGGGCGAACAGGCTTGCGGAACTTTGCCTTGTCTACAGACATTAAGAAAGTATCAAAACCACCCTTTGGAAGATCTGGTTGATTCTCCATTGTCAAAGCCATAATACCACCTGCTTGAGCTAATGCCTCGATCTGCAAAACACCTGGCATAACTGGATAACCAGGAAAATGTCCCTGAAAATACTCCTCATTAAAAGTTGTATTTTTTACTGCAATTTGAAATGTACCTTCGGCATTTTTCTCAATAACTTTATCAACAAGTAAAAATGGGTAACGATGCGGAATGATTTGTTGAATTGCATCGATATTTAATATAGTTTCCATTTTAGTCCTTTAATTTTATAATTTTCTTATTTGCAAATTATTATCTGTTAAAAATTTGTAAAAAATTATATCAAAAAAAGCACAATTTTTCAATGCGCAAAAATTTTGATTTCTCAATTAGATAAAAGAAAACAAACCTGATAAATTTGAGAAAAAGAATAAACAATATTAAAAGACGGCTAAAGCCGACTACTCCGATATTTAAAAAGGTTTTTACCTAGATTATGCGCATAAAAAAATAAAACCAGTCAAAAGACTGGCCTAATAAAAAATGGTGGCGAGAGAGGGAATCGGACCCCCGACACGGGGATTTTCAGTCCCCTGCTCTACCAACTGAGCT
>JAFPBK010000090.1 GCA_017424105.1 Kiritimatiellia bacterium
GATATCAATGGACGCCGTGCTTTGGAAGAAGAGCTAAAAGAATATCCTGGCTCAATGCTTGTTGTAAGCCACGACGTAGAGTTTGTACGAAATATTGCTACAACAATTCTTTCTATCACAGAGTCAGGCTTTACCAAATATCAGTGTGGTTATGATGATTTCAGAGCTATGGAAGCAAAGGCTCGTGGCGAAGCTGTTGCAGTTGCTGATGCTTCTGCATCAACAGGTACAGAGCAAAAGGCAGCACCATTATCTCAGAAAGAAAAGCGCAAGCTTAGGGCAGAGGAGCGTGAGAAGAAGGCACCGTTATTGCGCTCATTGCGCCGCCGTGTAGAGGCAACAGAAGCACGAATTGCTGTGCTGGAGCAGGAGCAATCCGAGCTTGTTGCAGCAATGAGTGATGCATCAGCAAATATAGACTATGCCACAATAAATCGCCGCATGTCAGAAATCCAAGCAGAGCTAGAAACACTTAATACACTTTGGGAGCAAGCCGCATCAGAGCTTGCATTCCTTGAAGCAGAGTAAGTTTATAATTCTAGCAATATTATCTTGAAATTTCTTACAAGACTAATGTTTATTAGTTGTTCTACTTTCTTTCTATTCTTTATGCCTATTCCTTTTTTAGGCACTATAACCACATATTAGATTTTATTGGATAGAGGTTATGTGGTATGCATTATAAACAGAACGTAGTTGCGCCAATTTTTCAGGTGCAACTACGTCCTTGAATCTTTAAGATGCTTCTAAGTTGTTATAGAGAAAAACTTGTGCTTACGGCACCATTACCTGTCAGCTCGCAGCTGCGAGAGTCAGGCTGTGAGAAACCAGCAAATAATGTAAATTTCTTAGAGCGAATAGCACGTTCTCCATCATCATTAACGGAAGTAAATGCACGCTCGTTAATATCAATCTCCACTTGCTTTTCTTCGCCAGCAGCCAGCTTAACGCGCTTGAATGCACATAGGCTGTAATTTCTTACAGCAAATTCGCTTTCTTCATCCTTGATGTAGATTTGAAGTACGTCCTCTGTAGAAACAGCACTGTCATTTTTTATAGTTACGCTAACCTTGGTATTTGAAGATTCACCAGAAGCCGTAATTGCAGTTGCTTTACAATTTCCGTATGTCAAACCAAAGCCAAATGGGAAGAGTGGTGTACCCTCAAAATAGCGATATGTTCTATTTGCCATTGAGTAATCGCGGAAATCTGGTAAATCAGCATCGCTATTATAGAAAGTTACAGGAAGTTTGCCAGATGGAGATACTTCTCCAAAAAGAATCTCTGCAATGTCTTTACCGCCACGTGCACCAGGATACCAAGCTTGGATAATTGCATTAGCTTTTTCGTTTGCTACGCGTAAATCGATAGCACTGCCTGTCATGCTGACAAGGATAACAGGCTTGCCACTTGCAAAAACAGTATCCATTAGGATTCTCTGTGGCTCAGGGAGTTGTAGTGAATCCTTATCGCCATTTCCTGCATCACCTTCTTCACCCTCGCATTTTTCATTAAGTCCAACAACAAGAACTACAACATCTGAATGCTCGCAAACTGTAGTTACTTCAGCTAGCTGATCAGGCTTGTCCTTCTTTGATAGACCCTCTAAAGTTAAATACCAAACATGAGTACCCTCTGAATAGTATACTCGTGCAGAGTCACCAACATAATCTTGGATGCCTTCAAGTATAGTAGTATAACGAGAAGATGTTCCATGATAGTTACCGATTAGAGCCATTCTGCTATTTGCGTTTGGACCAATTACGCCAATTGTCTTGATTGCATCTTTCTTGAGAGGAAGAATACCATCATTTTTAAGCATTACAACACTTTCTCTTGCAGCTCTGTGGGCTACATCAATGTGTTCCTTGCACTCAACCTTTTCAAATGGTATTTTGTCCAGTTCAGTATTATCAAACATGCCTAGCATAAAGCGAGTAGTGAAAAGACGTATGCATGAACGATCAATATATTTCTCATCAATTAAACCCTGTGCATGAGCGTCAAGAATACGCTGGTATGTGCAACCACAATTTACATCGCAGCCTTTCTCCAAAGCAAGCTTAACAGAATGCTCTGGACACTCTGTAATCTTGTGAAATTCATGGAAATCTTTGATTGCCCAGCAGTCTGAAACATAATGGCCATCAAAGCCCCATTTACCACGTAGGTATTCATTCATTAAAACCTCATGAGCACAACATGGTTCGCCATTTGTTCTATTGTATGCACCCATAACAGACTCAACCTTTGCTTCTGTAACGCAAGCCTCAAAAGCAGGTAGGTATGTTTCTTCCATATCTTTCTTGGAAGCTATAGCGTTAAAAGAATGGCGCTCTGGTTCTGGTCCTGAGTGAACAGCAAAGTGCTTAGCACAAGCAGCTGCTCGCAGATATTCGCCATCGCCTTGGATTCCTTTAACAAACTGTACGCCAAGCCTTGATGTCAAATATGGATCTTCACCATATGTCTCTTGGCCACGGCCCCAGCGAGGATCACGGAAAATATTTACATTAGGAGACCAGAAGGTGAGGCCTTTATAGCAATCGCGATCACCGAGCTTACTTTGTATGTTGTATTTTGCACGACCCTCGATACCGATAATTTCGCCAATGCGTAGAAGTAAGTCCTCATCAAAGCTAGCAGCCATACCAATTGATTGTGGGAACATTGTTGCAGTACCTGCACGAGCTACACCATGTAGAGCTTCGTTCCACCAATTGTATTCAGGGATTCCAAGTCGCTCAATAGCTGGAGCATCATATCTAAGCTGAGAAGCTTTTTCCTCTAAAGTCATTTTTGCAACTAATTCAGTTGCGCGTCTCTTTGCTTCTTGTCTGTCCATTAGTTATATCCTTTATGAAAAGCGTTTAAGTTAATATAGATAGGTTTCTTAAAGTATATAATAATTTAAATAATCAAAACAAGAAAATTTCTTGCACAAATGGCTTAGGTGAAATTTATTTTTGTCTAAATTTGCATATTTAAAAACAACAAAAGCCAGTCTTTTGACTGGCTTCTTATAAATGGTAGCGAATATGTAATAAACCTAAAGACCCTGCTATATTTTCTACAAAATTTGCCTAAAATCAAGTAGAATCGTTCTCTGTCAGCCTTTATTTTAAAGCCGTTTTTGAATATAAAGAAGTCACCTTTAAATTGTACAAAAAACACCTGTTCCCCATTACAACTGTCTCCCCGGGGAGACAATTTTAGCGGCAAACGACAGATAAAAACAGTACATCATCGCAAATAACAATGAAGACTAAAAGTTTTTTTCAAGATGCCAACTTAATTACCGGGATAGAGAGCAGGATCGAAGAATTTAGCGATATGATTATCAGATTGCTGCGATAAAATTATCTGCTTTATGCAAAATGTTTTTGATTTTATTCAAAGAAATATTGACTTTTGCAACATTCTGTGCTAGTTTATTTA
>JAFPBK010000091.1 GCA_017424105.1 Kiritimatiellia bacterium
GTTTGGCTCAGCAGCTAGCCTAAAGGAAAATGCACAGGTAAAGGTTGCTTTATCAACAGGTGTAGAATATCCAAAGCAGGGCACAATTCACTTTGTTGATAATACAGTAAATCCACAGACAGACAGTATTGCTGTATATGTACAATTTGAGAATGCTGATGATATTCTTGTAGCAGGAACAGCTGTCACAGTTAATGTTTCTTTGAAGAATTCAACTTCTTATGTTGGTGTTCCAAGTACAGCAACAATTTTCAAGAGCACAGGTGCTCAAATGTATGTAGTTAAAGATGGTATTGCAGAGATTCGTGATGTTGAGCTAGGCCCATCTGTTGATGGTATTCAATATGTTAAGAAGGGTATTGAGATTAACGAGACAGTTGTCTATAAGGGATCTCATAAGGTATTCCCTGGCGCTAAGGTAAATGGCGTAGAAGAGAAATAAATTTTCTAGGGAATTTGTTTTTGGGTAATACCAAAATATTAAAATCGGCCCATTTATTTTAATTTTTGTATAGGAGAGATAAGAAATGTTCTCTAAAATTTTTATCAACAGACCACGTTTAGCGATGGTGCTTAGCTTGGTTTTAATGCTTGCAGGTGTTCTTTCGATTGGAAATCTTCCTGTGGAAGAGTATCCTAATATTACACCTCCATCTATGTATGTTTTTTGTACCTATGCAGGTGCAAGCTCTGAGGTAATTCGTGATACTGTTGCTTTCCCTATTGAGGAAGAAATCAATGGTATTGATGATGTGCTTTATTTTAACTCAAACTGCGATAATAATGGTGTCTACTTTTGTATGATTACCTTTCAGTCTGGTACAGACCCAGATATTGCACTTGTTAATACGCAAAATGCGATTAAGCGTGCAGAGCCAAAACTACCTTCTGAGGTTACTCGTACAGGTATCCAAATTAAGGAGCGAAGCAATGATATCTTGTGTATGTATTCATTCCTTACTGATGGTTCTGTAATGAGCTCTCAGGAGTTGAGTAACTATGTTTCAAAGAATGTTAAGGATATTGTTCAGCGCGTTGATGGTGTTTCTGCAATTGAGGTTATGGGTGCACAGCCTTATGCTATGCGTATTTGGCTAGACCCAATGCGTATGACATCACTAGGTGTTTCTGTGTTGGAAATCAAGGCAGCTGTTGAAAGCCAGAATATTCAGGCTGCAGCAGGTACACTTGGTGGTGAAGGTGGCAGTGCATATCTTCAAATGAAGATTAACACACAGGGCCGTCTAAGAACAGAGGAAGACTTCGGTAATATCATTGTTCGTGCAGCTGCAGATGGCAGTGTAATTCGCTTAAAGGATGTAGCTAAGTTAGAGCTTGGTCAGCAGGAGTATTCTGCTTCAGCTCGTTGGAATGGCAAAGAAACATTTGCTGTTCAAATCTATCGTGATAGCGAATCAAATGCAATGGCTGTGATGGATGATCTTGAGAAAGCTATGGATGAGATTCGTTCTCGCCTTCCAGAAGGTGTTGATTGCATTCTTGCATATAACCCAACCGAATTTATCGGTGTATCAATGCGTGAAATTATTATCACACTTGTTACAGCTTTGATTCTTGTTATTATTATTACATACTTATTCCTTCAGGATTGGCGTGCAACAATTATTCCGTCAATTGCAATTCCAGTTTCATTGCTTGCAACATTCCCTCTGATGGTTGCTGTTGGCTTTAGTGTTAACGTATTGACAATGTTTGGCTTGATTCTTGTTATTGGTTCTTTGGTGGACGATGCTATCGTTGTGGTAGAAGGTACAATGGCAATTATGGAGCGTGAGGGCTTGCCAGCAAAGCAGGCTGCTATTAAGTGTATGTCACAGATTACTGGTGCGATTATCGCAACAACACTTGTTACTGTGGCTTGCTACATTCCTCTTGCATTCTACGGTGGTATTGTAGGTGTTATCTACATGCAGTTTGCAGTAACAATGTGTATTGCTCTTTGCTTCTCAACATTGGTAGCTATGACATTGAGCCCAGCATTGTGTGCCCTAATCCTACGTAAGCCACCAGAGCATCCACATAAGATATTTAAGCCAATCAATGCAATTATTGATGGTTCTCGTAAGTTCTATCTAGGTGCAGTGAACATGATTGTTCGTAGAGCATTTGTAACTTTAGGACTTTTGGCAATATTCTTTGCCTGCATTTGGTTTGTAGGTAAACACACACCTAGCTCAATGCTTCCAACAGAGGATAAGGGTGTAGTTCTTTGTAATATTGAGCTACCACCAGGAGCTTCTCTAGAGAGAACATGGGATTCTGTTGACGTATTTCGTGAGAAGGTAAGTGAAATACCTGGTATTGAGAATGTTCTTACTGTTGCTGGTTTTGGCTTCCTTTCTGGTGCCGGTGAAAATGCAGGTATGCTTATTGCTGACTTGAAGCACTGGGATGAGCGTAAGGATCCATCTCAAAGTGCAGATGCAATTATGGCTGAGATTCAGAAGATTGGTGCTCAATCAGTTGACGCAAGAATTATCTGCTTCACACCTCCAGCAATCAATGGTCTTGGTGCTACAGGCGGTCTGTCAATGTATCTTTGCAATGATGGTGAGGTTTCAAATGAGGATTTGGAGGCAACAGCAAATAAGTTCTGTCGCGATATGATGGCTGATACAGATCGTATTCTGTTTGCAAACAGCACATTCACAGCAAACTCACCTCAGCTATATCTTGATGTAGATCGTGAGAAGGCAATTACAATGGGTCTTTCCCCAGACGAAATCTTCTTTACGCTTCAATCACAAATGGCATCTTACTACATCAATGACTTCAACATTAAAGGTGAGTCATTCTATGTAAAGATGCAAACAACTCAAAGTGAGCGTGCAACAATAGAAGACATTATGCGTTTGCAGGTTGTGTCTGCAAAGACAGGTCAAGCTGTTCCATTAAGTGCAATTGCAACTATCCGCAATTTCACTGGTCCAAAGACAATGGAGCGCTTTAATAAGATGACAGCTGCTAAGATCAATATCAATCTAAAGCCAGGTGTTCCAAGCTCTGATATTATGGATGCTATTGAGGCATATGATTTCCCTGAGGGTTATTCAATTCAGTGGACAGACATGTCTTACCATGAAAAGCAGAACCGTGGCCGCATTGGACCTTTGATGGCATTGGCAATTCTATTTGCATACTTATTCCTTGTAGCTCAATATGAAAGCTGGGCAATTCCTGTACCAGTTATGTTGACTGTTGCTACAGCAATTCTTGGTGCTCTTATTGGTTTGAAGATAGCTGGTCAATCACTATCAATTTACGCACAGCTCGGCCTTGTTATGTTGATTGGTTTGACAGCTAAGAATGCAATTTTGATGGTTGAGTTCTCAAAGCAAGAGCGTGATCAGGGCAGATCAATTTTCCAAGCAGCAGTAAATGGTGCAAATCTTCGTTTCCGTGCTGTGGAAATGACAGCTTGGTCATTCTTGTTTGGTGTGTTCCCTCTAGTTATTGCTTCAGGTGCTGGTGCAGGCAGCCGCGTGGCAATTGGTGTTCCAACCTTTGCAGGTATGCTTGTTGCAACCTTTATCGGTATCGTGCTGACACCTGCTCTATACGCAACCTTCCAGCGCTTCCGTGAGTGGGTAAAGCATTGCTTCCACATGAAGACAGCTGCAGAGAAGTATGCTGAGGAGCATGGCACAAAGATAGACGAATAATTTTTGGAGATTTGATTAAAATGAATAATAATTTATTTAAGCTGACATTTGCTGTAACAGCAGTAGCACTGCTTTCAAGTGGTTGTTCTACTGTGCGTTATGCTCGTGATGCACAGAACGAGAAAAATTGTGAAAATGGTGAGCGCGTTATGGCCTTTGAATCAACAGGTTTGGACGCTACAAAACCTTGCTCTTTGGAGCAGTTGGAGGCAGTCGCTCTAATGGCAAGTCCACAGTTGCTTCAAGCACGCCAGGCAGTTGTACTTGCACAGTTGGCAGTTCGTGATATTGATTCATCACTAGTTCCAACGCTTGATGCATCTATTGGATATACATATTCAGGTACAGATGTCTCTGGCGATTGGACAAATGTAGATGGTCCAATTGTTTCAGGCAATCTTAGCTGGCTTTTGTATGACTTTGGTAAGACAAGTGCAGCAAGCGCTCAAGCATTGGCAAATCTGACTGCTGCAGAGCATGATTTACGTACTGCCGAGAATGGCACACGTTTTGGTGTTCGCAGTGCATGCTTTGCACTACGCCGTGCTCAGGAGCTACAGAGCGTAGCAGAGGAGAGCGTCAGTGCTTATGCAGAGCATCTTAAGCAGATGCAAGATCGCTTGGAAGTTGGTGCTGTAAATTCCTATGCAGTAACAAAGGCTCAGGTTGATTTCAGTGATGCTAAGCTTTCTTTAGTAATTGCATCTAATAGTGTTAAGGTTGCACGTACTAGCTTAAATGCAGCCCTTGCATTGATTGATGCTCCTGAGCTTCAGATTGCAGAGCCAAAAATTGATAATTATGCAGATAAGACAGTTGCTCAGCTAATGGAGATTGCATATACAAATGCACCAACACTTGCATCTTTAAAATTTAAGGCAGATGGAGCAAAGCATTATGTTGATAAGACAATTGCTGACCTTTATCCAAATCTCGGCATAAATCTAAAGTATGATGGTTCATTTGATGACGACTGGATTTCTCAGGTAGTTGGAACAGCTGCATTGACAGAATCAATATTTTCTGCAGGAAGAAAGCGTCGCGCAATTGAGGCAGCAGTTGCTCAGCTACGCATTGCACGCAGTGCAGTTGCAGCAGAGGAGTTAGCTCTGTTTAATCAGCTGACTACAGCTCATTTGAATGCAACACGTGCGATAGATCAGTTGAATGTGGCTAAAGAGTCTGCACAGCTTGCTCAAGAGAACTACAATATTGTGGCATCTCGTTATGAGGTAGGAAGTGCTTCAGAGCTTGAGCGTACTGATGCCCAAGTAGCACTAACAAGTGCCAAGGCAGCTGTTGTTTCTGCGCAATACGATTATTATGATGCGCAAGTCAAGATAGCAAATCTGATAGGCGAATAACTGCGAATAACGCATAATTGAGAGGCTGTTGCAAAATCTTAAAGGATTGGCAACAGCCTTTTTGTTTTTGGTTAATCCTGTGGCTATGTGCTATGTGCACGTGGTGGCTAAACGTGCGAATTTTTTGACAGGATTGACTATAATTTTGTTTGGATTTTTGCGGATGTGGTGGCTTGCTTGGTAGCTAGGTGCTGTGTGCGTGTGATGCATGATTCAATTATCTCGGAGCGGCCAGGCGTCGTCCTGGCTGTGCACCAAGATGATTTCTCAGGATTTACGTGTATTGGGCTATCGCTCATCTCTGGGGTGCGCCCTGTCTCGTCTTGCACAACTCTGGGGTGTAGGACGTCCTCGTCCTACACGTTAACTGGGCTGTAAGACGACCCCGTCTTACAGAATAACTGGGGTGCATGGCGTCCTCGCCTTGCTGAAACTTTAAATAATTCCACCTCATATATTGCTTTGCAATGCTTCATATGCCGTAGGCATGCTTCATGGTGCTTTGCACCGCTTCATAGTGCATCGCACTGCTTCATCTAAATTCGGACCCGAATTTAGGCTCAATGCCGTCTCGTGCTGCACAGAGCTTTAACGCTGGCGCGAGCGCGCTGCGCCAGAACCTCTTCTGAGTACGCCACGCAAAAAGCAACGCATTTTGCTGGCACGTTATGAAAGGGCAGGAGGAGCGCTTCTCAGTCGTTCAGTGCACCTCCAGCAACCGAAGAATAAAAGGTTTATAACATCGTTTTCCTATCTAAAAAGCATAGGGCTTCCCATTCCCATGAGAAGCCCTATATTTAAAGTCCCTTGTATTTACGGAAACCTTATTTTACAAATATCATTGTTCCTATAGGTAACAATGTTTCGTGTATCAAATATGCCCTGCCTTTAGCGGATGTATCATAACCACGACCCAATGTAGAATTACCAAATGGCTTTGCATATCCATCAGCAACTCCATAACGAACAGCCTCCGGAATCCAAGAGATTTCTTCGTCAGGGAATGGATTTGCTTCTGTATACAATGTTGTAGAAGCATCTGTCTTCCAGCGTGGGTAAGCTCTTGAATCAACAACATAAGCCCATTGATAATTATTAGCACCAGGATAAATTGACTGATCACCACCAACATTTCCTGTACCTGTACTTGATGTTGTTAATGAAACAGCAGGAACATCACCATAGAAGTAGAATACACGCTTTGCTGGGCCCCATGCAAATGCACAAGCACCAATCGTCTCCAATGTCTTAGGTAAACGATATTCTGAGCAACCATAGTTGTCCTGGAATGCTCTTGCCTCAATATTTGTTACTTGTGTTTGAGACAAATCTACAAATTTAACACTGCGGCATCCATAGAAAGTATAGAAGCTGATATGCTTTAATGTCTTTGGGAAAATTATGCCTTCCATTTTTTGGTTTTGTGGGAATGAATAAGGAGTAACCTTCACTAGCTTAACAGGTGTACCAGCTTTTAATGTGTCCTCATAAACTGTTGTTAAATCAAGAATACCTTTTCCTTCGTCACCTACAGCAGCAATAGTACCTACACCACCAGTGCCTAAGTAAAATTCGTCAGGCTTCTCTGAATCTGGGCAATATATGCGAATGTTCCAATTTCTGTCAGAAATATATCCTGAGAATGGGCAACCATTAAAGTAACCATTTGGAACAGGAGTAAAAACCCAATGATAATAATCTGCTTCAAAGCTTCCTTCAGCTGTAGCCACATCTGAATATTCTGATGAAGTTACAGTAAATGAATAATTATAAATCTCATTTAATTTTAGTCCGGAAACATCAAATCCGTACTCACCTGTAGCTGTTACAGTTTTTCTTCCAGATTCCTCACCATTAAAGGAAAATACAATTTCAGCACTTTCAGAAATCAATGTTGCAATTTCTACAATTACTGTAGCAGATAAACCATCCTTAGGTTGTGTGAATGATGTCTTTCCAATTGAGACATCTGGAGGAAGAGTTGTTGCTGAACCAACAATTTGTTGAACAGTATCACCATTTGCATTCTTAAGAATTGCGACCCATGAATATGTTGTTTCAAGGGAAAGTTCTTCAAAATCAAATTCGTAAGTACCTGCTTCTGTTCCTTCTTTTGTGATTGTTGTATCATTCAGAGTTACTTCCATTGATGCTACATCTGCTGTTCCCATATCTAATGTCAAATCGATAGAAACATCGTTTCTTCCTGTCTGAGTGATTGCAGAGATGGAAGGTGGAACTATAGCACTTAATACGCCTTCTTTAAATATCCAAACCTTTTGTGGGCTGTCAATGTTATTGCCAGGCAAATCTGACAAATATAAATAACCAAGATAATCTTCTTCGGCAAAAGTAACGCCATCTACCATAGGAAGAGTTGCATCTGCAAAAGCAACATCAGTTCTGATTGGCCAAGTTCCTTTTGTATTTACATCAACGAAAAAAGCCCATTTGATTTTTTCACTTAAGCTTCTAGGACGAAATGCAGAGCTGCCAATACTTGTTGGAATAGCACCAGCGAAATGATATACCATATCAGAGTCTGTAATGTAAGAGAAAGCACTGCTTGAAAGAGTTGTTAAGGTGCTTGGTAAAGAGATTTCTCTAAAACCTATTGCAGCATCAAAGCAACCAGATCCAATGCTTTCCAATTTTGTGTCCTTTAGATTAAGTATCTTTATGCTTTGTGCACTTCTAAATACAGAATCCTGAATAGTTGTCAATTGAGAACCTGCCTCAAATGTTATACTTGTCAAAGAGCTGCCATTAAATGCGCTGGATTTAAGCTCCTTAATTTCTGCAGGAATAACAATTCCTGTAATTTGCTTATGATTATAGAAGCATCTAGGACCGATTGCTGTAAATTGCATATCTGGCAAATCGTCAAAAGCCTCACAAAGGTCCAGAACTCCAGAACCTACGCCAGTATCTGTCTTTTGGTTTGATTCTAAAGAACCACTTGGTCTGCCTGCATTACATGAGCCACCTCCAGAGCCTAAGTCAACACCAAATGTACCTGCACCAAGCTGCCATGTACCATCAGATTGCTGCAGCACATAAATCGTCCATGTGGTATCATCTGTAATATAACCTGTATATGCCTTATCGCCAGCACCATTCCATTTACCTGGATCTTCAACATATCTCCATGCACCAAAAGAAAATGCTGCGGTAAGCAACATTAACATAATAGATAAGATTTTTTTCATAAGATTTCTCCCTAATGTTTAAATTGTGCTTATGGTATCAAAATCATTTATCAAATTCAATTGCAAACTCTTATTTGTGGTATTCTTTGCGCTCACTCAAGCTCTCGCACTTTTTTGCGCACGCCGTCCCCGTTTTGCACAACTCTGGGGTGTAGGACGTCCCCGTCCTACACGTTAACTGGGCTGTAAGACGTCCCCGTCTTACAGAATAACTGGGCAGCATGGCGTCCCCGCCTTGCTGTAACTTTAAATAATTCCACCGCATATATTGCTTCGCAATGCTTCATATGCCGTAGGCATGCTTCATGGTGCTACGCACCGCTTCATAGTGCATCGCACTGCTTCATCTAAATTCGAACCCGAATTTAGGCTCATCTCTGGGGTGCACCCCGTCCCGCGTTGCACATATGTTTTAACTTCATCACATATATTCCTTTGCTCCTCGTAATAGCTCGTAGAGATACCTTAATTTAGATACTATATTCACTGCTAAATTCAGGATAAAAGCAATGTGTTTTTAATGTGATTTAAGGTGCTGAAAATCACTGTGTTATAAAAAACCTTGACGGGGGGGGGGGGGTAAGTGCTAGTATATATGTAAATTTTTTTTGATATTTGTGTTTGTGTAGAGAATTGTTTATTGGGAGTTTAATATGGATAACAACAATAATAAAAATGATAATCAAATTAATGGCGTTCTAAAAAAAGTTTGTGTTTTTTTAGTGGTTTTTGGATTAGGGTTTGCTTGCTCCATATTCATTTCTAAAAAGGATTTATGTAATAATGACCAAATAGATATAACTCAAAATACTACAGCAATCACACTAAATGAAGGAACATTAACAGTAAATATTCCTTGTGAATGGGTTTATAAAGCAACTAATGTAGAAAAGAAGCTTACAATTAGTGAAGTAATAAGTGTTCAAAAAAAAGATTTTGAATATACTATTGCTCTATTGGGCATTTACACAGATGGAATGGACAATGATGAGCAAGTAAAATTGGTGCTCAAATGTACAACATACAAAGCAGGTGATGAAAGCATAGTTTCATTGTCCAACTATATGGATGTACTCTGCGAAAATGCTGACGTGTGTAAAGAGTTAGACTCTAATAAAACTGTAATACTATCATACTTTGAAGAAAAGTTGTTTTAAAAATAAAATATAGTTAGAATAAAATGAAAAAGTATGTTTTGTTTTTAATATTACTATGTATAAATATATTTGCTTTTGGAATGTCAAAGCAAAATCATATCGGTGGGTTTCATAATCTATGGGAAGGGATTATTGGTGACAATTTCGAGGAATGTCTTGAAAAAATTACAGATTTACCAGATTTGTTTTCAATGGAGGAATTTAGCAAATTAGGATTACCGAAAGCAAAGAGTCCGCATCATCGTGATTTTGGACACTGGGGTTGGAATGATAAAATTCCAGAAGAGATACTTTTATATGCAGAAGAGCATGGTTGTAGTAGCTCAGCAATAGAACAATGTTGGCGTAGGATGCAAAAGGAAACCATTGATTTTGTTGTTCAAAAAACAGGTCTTCCTCGGAAACAGGCAAGTGCTTTTGTTTCTTTGACTTATAATGTTCATTTATTGGAGGATTATGCAACAGAAAAAATTGCACATTTACAGTCTCCAGAAAAAATAACAAGAGATATAATTAAACGTGCTAAGATTTTATTTGGAAAAGAAAGCAAAATCACAATTGAATTGTGCGACGAGTTAGAAGCTATAATTTCAAATAAAATTTTGAATCCCCGAGAAAAAGCTCTTATGGTTTCTATTACTATGACTAAGAAAAAAATAGGGGAAACTTTTTGTAAAAATTTTAGCAAGACATTTGCAAAAAAACAAATCTCATTTAGCGAAAAGATTATTCATAATCTTGATGTTTTAAAAAAAGAAGAAGAAGTCTTAAATAAAAATCTATTTAGTAAATATTTTAAAACTATAAAAGGTGTTAAAAACATAGATGAAAAGTTCTTTGTAGACGATATGTTGACTAAACAAAATGCTATTTTTGATGTTATAGAAAAAAAAGGCGAAAAAGCCTATAGAATACGTTTTGCTTTTAAAAAAGATCCAGAAGTACGTGCACTTTATAAATTCGTTGATGAATATATAAATAAATATGGAGAACCTAAAACAGCGGAGCAACTAGAAACTTTTAAAAATATTTTACATTCTCATGCTAATTCATCTTCAATTCGCTTAGGGTCAGATACTTCAAAAACAGCAATTGATAAGATGATTAATGATGTTGGAGCATGGAAACATTTACGTGCTAATGCTAAAACTCTAGGTCTGCAAACAGGCATTGTAACACTTATTTTTTCTGAGGGGATGACTGTCTTCCAGTTTAGTGAGACGGATATGTCTGAAGAGGAGTTTATAAAAGAAACGCTTAAAAACACTGGTGAAGCGTCTTTAAGTGCAATGATTATGACTTGTTCTATTTATTTAGGAGCTAATCCGTTTACATGGCCTCATGGTTTAATTATTGCAGGTATAGAGTTTGGAACTATAGCTATTTATAATTTTGCGTTTACGAATATTCAACAGTATTTGGACTCGCAAATATTTACCTTAGATGATTTCTTAGGAGATTTACCACCAGAAATACGGGATAGGACGACTTCTCTTTCTAATGCCGCTTATAAGGAAATGAAACGTGAAAATACAAAAAGGCTTAATGCTATAGAATATGAAAACAGACAAAATGCTTTAATATCAAACTCTTTAAATATATATGAAACACAGAAGAAAGAAAATGTATTTACAGGGGGAAAAGATAGTGGTGGTAATTTAATAGAAATACCAGAACAAGAAAATGTTTTTACAAGACAAAAAGGAAATTAAAATGAAAAAAAATAATAAAATTCAATTAGGAGTTTCAATGCTCTGTGCATTGGCTTTAGCAGGTTGTGTTACAACAGATGCTACATCTAAAGATATGGATTCAGATAAGGTTGGCATTTCAACAATTGTACAGATTCCAGAGTCTCAAATTAAATCAGAAGCTAAAAAGGATACATTTATTGAACAAGATATTAATGTTCGGTTGATATATAAAAAATCTGGTATAGAGGAGTTTACAATTAGTTCTGAGGCAGATATTAGAGATGTACAAGCATTTCTTATTACGTTTTATAAGCGAGCATTAAAGCCTAAACTAATTAAGGGTGAAACATTAAATCAAGGTGAGTTAGATGTACTACAAATCATTTTAGATTTTCAGTCTGTAGTGTTACATTCTTTCTCATTTTGCGCATATTCAGAGTTGATGGGTAATGAGGTTATTACACCAAAGACCAAAGAAATAAAGACTCGACCTAAAACGTCAGATATTATTATAAATGAAACAGTGGCAGGAGTAGCTGTAGGTGCAGTCGATGTTGTTGGAGTAGGAACATATTATGATTTACAAACATATAAAAAGATGGATGTTTACGATGCTGAACGTAATACTGACCATTTAGATGTCTTTAAAACGCAAATTGAAAACTTCTATAATAACAATAATAATTTGTCTAAGAAAATCAAACTTTGGACAACATATTCAAAGAAGTACAATACGAAAGAAATTTTTGAAAATATGCACTCTCCATACGATGGGGAGAAGTTTATCAAGTCTTTAGATTTAAATAGAATCATTGACGAGCAAACACCAATGCCTATTAGAGATCAGGCTGTATGTTGGTCTACATTGGCAGAGAGTTTGAATTTTTATACACGTGACATGCGTGATTTGAATACAGATATTTCTAAGTGTATTATGCTAACAGTTGATTCTTATAATCGTACAATGCTTGAAGATTTAAGAATGAATTATGCAGATAAGTGTAAGATTGCTTTTTATAACTTTAGAGATATCTTTTATGCCTATCCATTTATTGTTGCATGCAATGAGCTTGCAGCAGAAGTTAATGATGCAAGAACTTGGGTTCCTTTTGCAAATAATAAGCAAGCAATGATAGACTCAGCTATGAAATTCTGTGAACTAACATCTGTTCGCGGAAATGATATGGTTAAGAATTTAAGTAATAGTTATGCCGCAAAGGCTTATGCAGATACTCTTAAATTTTTAAAGAATAAGGCTGGTGAAAGAGCTTTTCAAGAAATCTTGAATAAATGTCAGCTTTGGAGCTTGGATGAGTCAGAGTTCAATACAGATGATGAGGTTTTTGGAGAGCGAGACTTAAAGCGCATGAAATAAATGATAAGCAGTTCTTTCTTAATGTATGAGAGAACTGCTTTTTTATGTGTTGAATATATAGATTTAATCTATGTAATTAAATCGTTTATGTAGATGTGTCTAAAAACATCAGTTGAATTTTAAAATTGACTTATATCTTCTCATTATTATGGTGTTAAGTGGATATGTTCCTTCGCCGATAGTGAGAAGAGAAAAATCAAGTTGGTACATCACGCTTACGTACGCTCCAATACTCAAAAACTTGTGGTCGTACACGCATGCGTTTGGCAGTTGGTTTTATCTCGGAGCAGCCAGGCATCGCCCTGTTTGGAGCACCAAGATGATTTTTCATGATTAACGTGTATTGGCTAGCGCGAGTTTGATGGCTAGAAGTGCGAAGAAAGAACCACGAAACACACGAAACACACGAAAAAGTAAATATTTACTATTGTTTGTAGTTCTTA
>JAFPBK010000092.1 GCA_017424105.1 Kiritimatiellia bacterium
GGAAATGGGCATTAGCTATTGCGTATGGAATTATTTAAGCACTCCAAATGATGGAAATCGTTTCAGTCTTGTAGACGATGATAATCGCAAAATTCTAGATATGCGCTTGCTCGGCTACTAGGCTTAATTGCAGTGCACACCGTCGGGCTTCGCATAAATTCTATGTAAGCGTGATGGCTAAACGTGCGAAGGAAAGGGACGCAGAGAGCGCAAAGGACACTGGGGTGCGCTGAGCTCGTGTGATGGCTCGTATGGTGGCTGGGTTATACGCCAGCGCTTGTTGTTGGAGGCTAGGGCGACGCCTAGCCGCTCCAAGATAACTCCAACTGCCAATCGCTAGCGTGTACGGCCCACAAGATCATTGAGTATGGGAGCGTACGCTGAATTAGTGAATAACTAATAGTGAATAACGAATAGTTAAGATAAAAATATTTAAAGGTGTGTGTTTAACTGGGGTGTAGGACGTCCCCGTCCTACACGTTAACTGGGCTGTAAGACGTCCTCGTCTTACAGAATAACTGGGCGGCATGGCGTCCTCGCCTTGCTGAAACTTTAAATAATCTCACCACATATATTGCTTTGCACCGCTTCATAGCGCATCGCGCTGCTTCATCTAAATTCGGTCACGAATTCAGGCCATCGCGTTTCCTGCGCATTTTACAAGGTTTTTAATTGAGGTTAATAGCGCATCAGGTGTCTTGCCTGATGGACGTGGCTGTTTGTAATTACCTGTGCGATATGTGATGCCATGCTTATAAATGCTTAGCTCGCCATTTGCATAGGTAATACTGTCTATTTTGTATTTGCTTGCAAGTAGCTTAATTGATGTAACCATAAATAAACGCGCAGCAGGCTTTGGCAGCTTGCCAAAACGGTCTATTGTATCGAGTTTAATTTGCTCTAACTGCTCTTCGGAATAGCATTCTGCTAAACGACGATAGAAGTTGATGCGCTGATAGTCGTCCGTAATGTAATCATAAGGCAGGGTAGCACCATCCTGCTCGCTATGATTTGTCGGCGATGTATTAAGAAATGGCAAATTGATTGAAACCGTTGGTGCAGCTGGCAATTTCTCGCCATTTAAATCAGCAATTGCTTGACGCAATAGCTGGCAATATAAGGTGAAGCCCATTGCTGAAATATGACCGCTTTGTTCTGCACCTAGCAAATTTCCTGCTCCACGAATACTTAAATCGCGCATTGCCAAATTTAATCCAGACCCAAGCTCTGAGTGCTGACGCAATGCCTTGAGGCGTTTGCGTGCATCTGAATCTATTTGCCCCTGCTCAGGAATCAAGAGATATGCATAGCCCTTGACTGTGCCACGGCCGACTCTGCCACGAAGCTGATATAGGTCAGCAATACCAAAGCGATCTGCACGATCAATAATAATTGTATTCGCACGAGGAATGTCTATTCCATTCTCAATAATGGTTGTTGAGAGAAGAATATCAAATTCTCCCTCAGAGAAGGCACGGATTCGTGCCTCAATTTCGCTTGGATGCATTTGTCCATGCGCCACACATACACGAGCCTCAGGAACAAGCTGCTGAATGCGCTTGCAGATAATGCCAATAGACATTACTCGGTTGTGTAAATAGAATACTTGACCACCACGGGAAAGCTCATTTCGGATTGCTGTTGTAATTACCTCATCGGTTTGACGCACAACCTTTGTTTCGGTGGCTTGTCGCTCCTTAGGTGGTGATTGCAGTAGCGACATATCACGTGCACCTGACAGTCCGAGATATAGGGTGCGTGGAATTGGTGTAGCGGAGAGTGTGATTACATCTACAAGTGTCTTGATTGATTTCAAAAATTCTTTGTGGCGTACTCCAAAACGCTGCTCTTCATCAATGATGACGAGTCCTAAATCTTTGAACTTCACATTTTGTTGGATAATGCCGTGTGTACCAATAATAATATCTACGGCACCACTCTCTAGTCCTTTAAGCGCCTCGTGTCGCTCTTTTTGTGAGCAAAAGCGTGAGTGCAGTGCAATGTTGAGCGGATATGCTTGCATACGCTCAACAAAGCTATCGTAGTGCTGCTGTGCCAAAACGGTTGTAGGAACAAGTATTGCTACCTGTTTGCCTTGCATTGCACAGATGAATGCTGCACGGATGGCAATCTCTGTTTTACCAAATCCGGCATCGCCACAAATGAGGCGGTCCATCGGGCGAGATGAGTACATGTCTTGCTTTACTGCAGCAATACATTCCAGCTGACCTTGTGTTTCTGTATATGGGAAGGTCGCTTCAAATTCATGCAACCAAGGTGTGTATTCCTTAAATGCATGGCCTTGTAATCCTGCGCGCTTTGCTTGCGTTGTAAGCATAGATACAGCCAGCTCTTGGATTGCACGCTGTGCGTCCTCTTTCGCCTTAGTCCATTTGCCTTTGTTCTTTAGTGAATGAGGTCTTATATGTGCTTCGTCTGTGCCGGAGTAGCGTGAAACCAGGTGTGCCTTTGAAACAGGTACATAGAGTCGCTCATTGTTTGCATACTCAATGCAAATAACTTCGGAATGCTTTCCATTGAATAGCATTTCTGAAATACCTATGTATTTTCCAATGCCATGCTCTGCATGGACAATCAAATCTCCATACTCAATATGTTCAAGCGAGAATAGACCTAGGGATGCCTCTGCGGCAGAACCATGCTTAGGAGAAGAAAGCTGCACGCTTTCTCCGTATGCATTTGTATCGCTGATAGGTCGCTTAGAGCGTCCATAGAGATCTGCTTGAGAGAGGTAAATGTAGCGATGTTTTCCTGATTTATAAGAAAATCCACCAGAAATTGGTGCAAGCTGAAGCTTTAATGGGGTGTCGCCAAGCTCAGCAGCAAGATGCTCAAGTGTACCTTCTGTATCCAAGCAGATGTGTACGCTTGTCTTTTTATCAGCACATTGCTTTGCAAGTGAATCAATGATGATATTTCGTTGCTTGGAAATTAGCTCTGGGTCTATGCTGTGTGAGCTATGTCCGATATCAATAGCTTGAAGTCCGCTTGCCGAAATAGGGAGCGATGCTGTTGGTACGCCTGGTGGAGGTGGATCACCTGCAAATAGCTCGCAAATGTCATTACGCTTGTCCAGACGCTCGCGAAGTCCGGCAATAGAATGTCCAGCAGCAATAGCATCAACAGGGATAGGGTAGTTGCTTGAATTTTCGTCAATATCATTGCTATCCTCCCAAAGAATGATTGTGTCGGCAGGGAGTAGGTCAACAAGTAGCTTTTTCTTTTGACGAGGAATTGTCGCAGGAATAATGTTTGCTGAAAAAATCTTTTTTATGGAGCGCTGAGTTTCTGCATCAAAGGTACGGATTGATTCTACAATATCGTCAAAGAATTCAATACGTAATGGCTGTTTTTCTGTAGGGGGCCAAATATCAATGATACCACCCTTGATAGCAACAACGCATTTATCAAAAACCTCAGGAGCGCGTTTATATCCATGCTCTAAAATCCATGCGATAAATTCCTCTTGGTTGCAATCCTCATCAGGCTTAAGCAGTAAAGAATTTAATTCTGCTTTTTCCACATCAGGAATTGGCTGTAGAATTGCATGGATACTTGTGCTTAAAACACAAGGTCCTTTATGCTTCTCATAGATTTCTTCTTTTGAATGCCCCTCTGCAAGCTCTGAATTGATTGCTGCAAGTTCGCGAGCAATCAGAAGACGTGCAGAATTTTCCTCACCATTTTCCTCAATGGCATTTTGCATTGGGAAATATGTGGCAGAGTATCTTGAGAAAGCAGAGAAATCTGTAGGGAATTGCTGAGCAAGAACTGGGTTTGGGTAAACAACAAGGATACAATTTGGTGTTGTGCTTGTGGCAAGGTGATTTGCCAAGAATGCAGGTGCTGCACCAGGTAAGTCAGGAATAGAAAGCTTACGCTGTTGTGGCAGGGTAAGCGCCTTGCAATTCTCTGGCTTTGGAAAAAGCATTGTACCTAATGTAGCATTCATAAAATTAAACCATTGCCGGGTATGAAGCAACTATCATTGCTTAGATTTTTGCTGCTTCCACCATTCCATTCTCTTGGCAATTGTATCCTCATAGCCGATGTGGGTAGGGGTATAGTATTCGCAATCTACAGGAAGATAATCTTGTGCAGTAAAGTGGTTCTCGTAATCGTGAGGATACTTATATTCGTCATATGCTTCTTTACCGACAGATTTTACATGCACATTGCGCAGATGTTCAGGTACTTGCATGATTCTGCCCGACTGAATATCGGCGCGTGCCTTATGCAGTGCCATGTATGATGCATTGCTTTTTGGTGCTGTGGCAAGGTATGTCGTGGCTTGGGCTAGAGTAATAGCTGCTTCAGGCATACCAATATATTCAACTGCATGCATAGCTGATACCGCAATTGTTATGCCACGTGGGTCAGCATTGCCAATATCCTCAGATGCAGAAATAATTAAGCGACGAGCAATAAAGCGTGGGTCTTCACCAGCCTCAAGCATTTTTGTCAGCCAATACATTGCTGCATGTGGGTCTGAGCCACGAATTGATTTGATGAATGCAGAAATTGTATTGTAATGGCCATCCTCATCGTGATCATAAGCAATAATACGCTTTTGCACGCACTCTTGGACTACATCTACTGTTATGTGGCAAATGTTATTGTCATCGCGAGTTGTACTTAGGATAGCAAGTTCAAGAGCGTTAAGTGCTTTGCGAGCATCTCCTTCGCAAATGTTTGCAATATGGGCGATTGCTTCTGGCTCAGCTTCAACTTGGCAATTGCCGTAGCCACGCTCTTGATCTGTCAGTGCGCGATTCAGCAGGGCGATGATACCATCCTCTGTGATCGGTTTTAGCTCAAATACAAGGGAGCGTGAGGTCAGAGGTGTGTTGATAAACATTTGTGGGTTATGTGTTGTAGCACCGATAAGTGTTACGCTGCCATCCTCCACATAAGGCAAAAGCACATCCTGCTGTGATTTGTTAAAGCGATGAATCTCATCAACAAAGAGAATTGTTCCCTTTTTGCCACCCATCAGGCGAGCATTTTCCATAATGCTACGGAGAGTGGCAACATTAGAGGTAACGCCACTTGCACGCTGAAAGCGGCGATTAGTTGAGCCGGCAATTACCTCAGCAATTGAGGTTTTTCCGCAGCCAGGAGGTCCGAATAATATTATGCTTGAAAGACGATCGGCTTCAATAACACGGCGTAATAGCTTGCCTGGTCCGACAATATGATCTTGCCCCACAATGTCATCCAGCTTTCTTGGACGCATGCGAGCAGCCAGAGGCTGATGTTCAATTACATTTGCCTCAGAATTAAAATTGTCAAACAGGAAATCGTCTTGCATAATCTTAAAGTAAAATCGTTATTATTGTCACAATTGATAAAATTATATTTTATCATCTTTTCTTTTGAGGTTATTATAGCACATGCTTATTAAAATGTTCAACTTTAATTGTGGAACAATAACAGGAGAATTGTGGCAATGTTTTGTCTCAGAAAAGTACTGATAGCAATCATATATGTGTTCAATAGCTGAAATTTGTGATAGATAAGGTAATTAGCAGGATTTAGGGGCTAATTTTCTTGACTATTATACTCTATATTATGGTATTATATACTAAAAGTATATAAATATGGAGTTTTCTATGTCAAACGAGCCTCAACAAGCAGTAGCACCAAATGTAAAACTGATATCAGATGATTATCTAGCCACAAAATTGGATGTGACAGCTGATTTTCTGCCTTTTGCCAGCCTTGCTTTACAACGCTATGGTAAGTCATTACTTCGCTCAATCTCTCTTCAAAATAATGGAGAAGAGGAAATTAATGATCTTGCATTGAAATTTGTTGCAAATCCAGCATTGTTTACTCCTAAAACTTTTTATGCTTCCAGTGTAAAGGGTGGCGAAACTATTGTTTTTGATTCTGCTATTGATATTCCTATTGATTATAGTTTTATTGATTCTGTTGAAGAACAACAAAATGTTGAAATAACCCTCACTGTTTCTATAAAAGATGCCGATTTATTAACAAAATCTTTTTCAACAATAGCTTTGCCAAAAAATCAATGGCCAACTTTTTCGTTCTATCCGGAGCTGATTTGCACATTTGTTACTCCTAATGCCCCTGCTGTAGAAACACTTTTATCAAAGGCAACTCAAGAGCTGCAAAATCTAGGCGGTGCTACAATGATGAATGGCTATGATGGCAGCCGTGAGGATGTACTTAAACAAATTACAGCAATATATCGTGCAATAGTAGCATGGAATATTAGCTATGTTTTGCCTCCAGCAAGCTTTGCCAAATCAGGTCAAAGAATCAGACTTGTTGATAATATAGCCGAAAATCATATAGGCACTTGTCTTGATACAACTCTTTTATTTGCTTCTGTTTTAGAGCAAGCAGGTTTAAATCCTGTGATTATTTTTGAAGAGCAGCATGCTTTTGTGGGCTGCCATCTTGTAAACCGCTCATTCAATTCGCTTCCGATGGATGATTTGCAGCAGATACGTAAATATGTGGATTTGGATGAATTTTGCGTTATTGAAACTACATTAGCAAATTCAGAAACAAATTTTGCTCAAGCAGAAGCTAGTGCCAGAAAAAAACTAATTGATAGTAATTTTGAATTTGCAATTGATGTAAGCCGTGCTCGCGCCAGTGGAATTTTACCAATATCTCAAAATAAATCAAATGCAGATGCTAACCTGTCTAATGAGCGCCCTGAGCGTAATGTTCCAAAAGAGGAAAATCGCACGCTTAATGTTGATGTTAATCTGGAGGCATATCTTAATGCTACATCAGGTAAGCAGGACAGAATAAATTCCTGGCAGCAAAAGCTTCTAGACCTTTCTTTAAGAAATCGTTTGCTTAATACACGCCCATCAAAGCAAGTTGTAATGCTTGCAAGTAAGAATATTGCAGATCTTGAGGATAAACTTGCAACAGGAAAAGTAATTCCTGTTAAGTCTTTTAATAGCGTTTTATCTGCAGGAGACGTTGATAAACTTAAAAATGTATCAGAAGTTGAAAAGAAAGATTATCTTTCAGAACTTTTCGCAAAGGAAGCATTTAAAGATTCTCTTTTCTCTGAATTGTCTGAAAATGAATTAAAGAAAAGCCTCACTACAATTTATCGCCAAGCAAAGACAGATACAGAAGAGGGTGGTGTAAATACCACATTTGTTGCACTTGGCTTTTTGCATTGGAAAGATCGTGAGAATGATCCAAAGGTCTATAAGGCTCCTTTGATACTTGTTCCTGTTAAGATTATTCGTAAATCTATCTCTCAAGAATTTTCTATTCAACGCATAGATAATGAGCCTATAGTTAATGTTACATTGCTTGAATTGTTGAAGCGTCAGTTTAAGTTGGATATTGGCGACAGCTATGAAAGCTTAATGGTTAAGGATGAACATGGCTTAGATGTAAGTGTCATTTTACAGATTTTCCGTAAACTTGTTATCAATATGAAGGGCTGGGAAGTCTTTGAAGAAGCTGCATTAGGTATTTTCTCTTTTGGAAAATTTATAATGTGGACAGATATGACAGAACGTGCGGGTGAGCTCAGAGCAAATCCTATTGTTAATCACTTGGTTTGCGGTTCTGGTTATTATGACGATGGGATTGAGGTGCCAGACCCTGCCACAGTTGTGAATGATATTAAGCTTGATAGCTTGTATTGCCCAATGAGTGCAGACTCTTCTCAGCTTGCAGCAGTAGCTTATTCTGCATTAGGAAAGAGCTTTGTATTGCACGGACCTCCTGGAACAGGTAAGTCACAGACAATTACAAATATTATTGCTCATAATCTTGCGCTTGGTCGTCGTGTCCTCTTTGTATCTGAAAAGAAAGCAGCGCTTGATGTTGTGCATAGACGCTTGTCTTCTGTAGGGTTGCGTCCTTTCTGCTTAGAGCTTCATTCTAATAAATCTGGAAAAACAGATGTATTGAAGCAATTTGCTGAGGTTCTTGAATATATTGATAAAGGACATCCTGCTGAATTGGATTATACTGTTTCTACTATGGAGCAGCTTCGTAATTATCTAAATGGATATGTTCGCAATCTGCACCATGTATATCCAAATGGATTATCTGCTCACGATTGCTTTGCTCAAATCTTGAATTTCAATGAAGATACCACAAATTTAATAAATTTTGAAAATATACTTGAGCAAACAACAGAGGAATATTTGAAGCTCCAAGAGCAGATAAAATCTTATATCTCTGCTTACAATTTGGTTAGTGATTCAGCACGAGATGTATTGGAAGCATATTCTGAAATGGTTTGGACTCCTCAGGTAGAGCGTCAATGGATGGAAGCTACTCGCTTGCTCAAGGAAAAGGCAGAAGCTCTGGCTGCTTATCTTCCTGAAATTTCAGAAATGCTTGGAGTAGATGTTCAAGAGTCAAATCTAATTCAGCTTGAATTACTTTCATCGCTTCTTGCGGAATTTTCAAAGGATTCATTACTTTTACCTCAATTGTTTAAGCAAAGCCTGATTAACCATATTTCAGAAACAATCAGCTTTGTTGATGATTCTATTAAATTAGACGGATTAACTAAAGAATTGTCTGACTTTGAAGTTGTTGACTTAGGCAAGGTAAGTTGGGATGGTATTGAACGTCAATTTAAAGAGAATAATGAGAAATTTGTTATTGTTCGCTTCTTTGCAAATAAAAAGCTATTGAAGTCATTAGCTCCAATTTGCAAGATTGGTGCTCCAAAATTAACAGTTGAAACACTTAATGTCAAATTACCAAAAATCAAGGAATATTTGGCGTTGAAATCATCAGTTGATAATAAAAAGCAAACTTATGAGCCAATTTTCGATGGTATTCAATATGGTAATTCACTACAAAAGCTAAAGGATATGCTAACAAAGGTACAAGGATGCATTGCTTATATTAAGGAATGCTCTAATTCGCCTATATTGTTAGCAACAATCTGTAAGAAATTTGAAAAATCAGAAAGCACAATCTGGAGTAAATCAAAATCTCCTGATTTTGTTCTGTCTCGCTTTGCTTCTGCAATAGCAGAATTGAAGACAGAGCTTGAGCAATATAAAATTTATTCTGTCAAGATAAGTGAGAATAAAGAACCAACTGCGCTTATATGCTTGTTGGATAAAGTTATTGCAGTGCAATCAGAGTTGCGTAATGCTTTAATATTCTTCAATGCTAAAGCAGCATTGGAGACTTCCGGATTAGGCTCTCTTGTAAAATTTGCTACGGAAAAGCCAGAGCGGGTTCCTGAGTTAGGTAAGTATTTTGTGGCAGGGTATGCTCAAGATATGCTAGAGCGAATTATTTCTGCAAATCAAGAGATGGCTGGATTCTCCGGAACTACTCAAAATGAGCAAATTGCCAAGTTCTGTGATTTTGATGATCGTTATATTGAATTGTCAAAGTATGCAGCGGTTGCATTGATGGCAGAGCGTTTGCCTCGCCTCAAAAATGCATCAGGATTATCAACAAAGACTGAGCTCGGATTGTTGCGTCGTGAATGCGAGAAGAAAGCACGCCAGTTGCCAGTTCGTCAGCTTCTTTCAAAAATCGCAAATCTTCTTCCATCAATTAAGCCATGCTTCTTGATGAGCCCATTGTCTGTAGCTCAATATCTTCCATCAGATACTGCTCAATTTGATTTAGTTGTATTTGACGAGGCATCACAGATTCCTGTTTGGGATGCTATTGGTGTTATTGCAAGAGGTAAACAGCTTATCGTTGTGGGTGATCCAAAGCAGATGCCACCAACAAGTTTCTTCCAAAAGACAGATGTGGCAGATGATTCTATTGAGTCAGTTGATGTGGAGTCAGAAGCCGAAGTAACAGAAGATATGGAAAGTATCTTGGATGAATGTCTGGCTGCAGGTCTTCATTCAACACATTTGAATTGGCATTATCGTAGTAAGCATGAGGAACTGATTACATTCAGTAATCATCATTACTATGAGGACAGGCTAATGACATTCCCAGCTGCTGTAGCTTCCAGCCCAACATTGGGTGTATACTTTAAGTTTGTTGAGAATGGTATTTATGACAGACGTTCCACACGAACAAATATCAATGAGGCTAATGCTCTTGTAGATTATATCTTTGAATTGTTTGATACCTTCGGAGACAAGCCACGCAGCATAGGTGTAGTAACCTTCAGTCAGGCTCAAAAGGATCTCATTGAAGATGTTATAGATAAGCGTAGAAGTGAGCGCCCTGAGTATGACAAGTACTTTATGGAAGATGGCGAGGAGCCATTCTTTGTAAAGAATTTGGAGAATGTCCAGGGTGATGAGCGTGACGTAATTCTTTTCTCTATTTGCTATGCAAAGGATAAAGAAGGCAAGTTCTCAATGAATTTTGGTCCATTGAATCGCGTAGGCGGTGAGCGTCGCTTAAATGTTGCAATCACTCGCTCTAAGCGTATGGTTGTTGTATTCTCATCAATTCATGGCTATGATATTGATATGAATAGAACATCTGCACGTGGAGCAGAGCATCTCAAGAATTTCTTGGATTATGCAGAAAATGGTGCAACCTTTGCTAGAATTGGCGAAGATGGCAATACATATAGAGAAGATGGCTTATCAAACACAATCGCTTCATTTATTGAGGCACAGGGCTACAAAGTAGAGCGCAGCGTTGGTTTGTCTGGCTACAAGGTTGATATTGCTGTAGCGCATCCACATAAAGAAAATGTATTTATGGCAGGAATTGAGTGTGATGGCAGAGCTTATGCACAGCAGCGTACTGCACGAGATCGTGATCACATCCGTAGCTCTGTTATGGGTGGACTTGGTTGGACGTTACGTCGTGAATGGAGTATGGACTGGACTTATGACAGAGCACGCAGTGAAAAAGCATTGCTTGAATTTTTGCGTGCTTTAGAGAATGGAGATACGCCTCCTTCTTCTACAGGGAAAACAACCTTTGCACCTCCTACGTTCATAAAGAAGAATTCTACAGCAAGCTCAGGGGGAGACCCTGCCACAAATGGGGGCTCAAGTATGTCTGCATGTGTGCCATATACACTATGGCGACCAGATAAGCGTTATAAAATGACAACAGAGCGTTTTTATGAAGCAGAGAGTTGCTCTGTGATTACTCGACAAATAAGCGAACTGATTGCAACAGAAGGGCCTATTACAGGAAACTTGCTAAATGAAAGAATTGCTGACGCTTGGGGTTTTACACATCCAGGAGACAAGATTTCAAAGATTATTGGAGCTTGTATTCCACTGAGTGTAAATCGTGCCTACACAGAGCAAGGAATTGTTTATTGGCAGGATGATGAGCAAAATCCAGCTAAGTTGACTTGCTTCAGAGGTATGGCAAAAGGTGTTACCGAACCGCCTCGCTCCATGTCAGAAATTATTACAGAGGAGCTTGTTGTTGCAATGAAGGAGTTGTATAGAGATTATCAGACAAAGGATAAAGCTGTCATTTATAAGGATACGCTTAAATTCTTTGGCTTCCATGTAGTGACGGACAAAGTTCGTCCGTATTTGGATGCCGCTTGGGAGAAAGCATTTCCTGAAGGATAAATTGGGATACTTTTCGTTTCCTTGAGCTCACCCCAGAGTTGGTCCTAAATTCGTATCCGAATTTAGATGAAGCAGCGCTGCGCGCTATGAAGCGGTGTAAAGCACCATGAAGCATGCCTACGGCATATGAAGCATTGCTTCGCAATATATGCGGTGGAAATATTTCTTAATATCAGCAAGGCGATGACGCCATGCCTCCCAGTTATTCTGTAAGACGGGGACGTCTTACAGCCCAGTTACCGTGTAGGACGGGGACGTCCTACACCCCAGTTAAGCACACTCCTTTAAATATTTTTACCTTAATTATTCGTTATTCACTATTCACTAATTCTGCGATAGCCCAATACACGTTAATCTTGCGAAATCATCTTGGGTGCTCCAGCCAGGACGACGCCTGTCTGCTCCGAGATAATTGAATCACGCACACCACATGCACAGCACCTAGCCACCACACAAGCACCACACAAGCACCACACAAGCTCAGCGCACCTCCGCGTCCGTTGTGCTCTCTGCGTCCCTTCCTTCGCACTTTTAGCCACC
>JAFPBK010000093.1 GCA_017424105.1 Kiritimatiellia bacterium
ATAATTTTGGCAGTAAAGGAAATGTAGTATGAATAAGGTATATCATCGTATAGACAATAGCTCAGGTAGTGTTATTAATTTGCGTGCACAAGGTGTTCAATATCATGAGCTAGCAGAGGTTTCTTCACGTGGAAATACATCCCTTGCACAGGTAATTAAAATTGATGGCGATAGTGTTTCCTTGCAGGTGTTCGCAGGTGCTCGTGGTATTGCTACAGATGCACGTGTTCGCTTTTTAGGACATCCAATGCAGGTGCCTTTTTCTAATAATCTACTTGGTAGAATTTTTGATGGTGGTGCTCGCCCAAGAGATAACTCTCCTGAGCTTACTGAGAATATGATTGATATTGGTGGTCCATCAGTAAATCCAGCAAAGCGTATTATCCCACGCAATATGGTTCGTACTGGTATCCCAATGATTGATGTATTCAATACATTGGTTGAGAGCCAGAAGCTACCAGTGTTTGCTAAGGCAGGTGAGCCATATAATGAGCTTCTTGCACGTATTGCACTTCAGGCAGAGGTTGATGTAATTATCCTTGGCGGTATGGGCTTGAAGCATGATGACTACCTTTACTTTAAGGATACACTAGACAAGAGTGGTGCTCTTTCTCGTACAGTAATGTTTGTTCATACAGCAGCAGATCCTGTTGTAGAGTGTTTGCTTGTTCCAGATTTGTCTTTGGCTGTTGCAGAGCAATTTGCTATTGAAGGCAAGAAGGTGCTTGTTCTTTTGACAGATATGACATCCTTTGCTGATGCTCTAAAGGAAATTGCTATTACTATGGAGCAGATTCCTTCAAACCGTGGTTATCCAGGTGATTTATATTCTCAGTTAGCTGCTCGCTATGAGAAGGCTGTTGACTTTGAGGGGGCAGGCTCAATCACAATTTTGGCTGTTACAACAATGCCTGGTGGCGATGTTACTCACCCAGTGCCTGATAATACTGGTTACATCACAGAAGGTCAGTTCTATTTGAGCGGTGGACGCATTGAGCCATTTGGTTCTTTGTCACGACTAAAGCAGCAGGTTAATAAAGCTACTCGTGCTGACCATCGTACAATTATGGATACAATGATTCAGCTATTCTCTCAGTATCGTTCTACTCTTGAGAAGCAGTCAATGGGTTTCCGTATGAGTGCTTGGGATAATAAGCTTTTGAAATATGGTGAGCGCTTTGAAAAGGAAATGATGGATATTACTGTAAATATTCCTCTTGAGAAGGCTCTTGACCTAGGTTGGGAAATTTTGGCAGATTGCTTTGATCCAGTTGAGACTGGTATTCGTTCTGAAATTATTGAGAAATTCTGGTCAAAGAAGGACTAATCCAATATTTTGGTGATGGTATATGGCTAAGGTAAAATTAACAAAAACAGAGCTTAAAGCCCAAAAGGAAGCTCTTGCTCGATTTCAGCGCTTTCTGCCTATGTTGCAGCTGAAGAAGCAGCAACTACAGATGGAAATTGCTGGTATTAAGGCAAAGGCTGAGGAGGCAGTAGCACAGCGCGATAAGGTGCTTGCTGATGTGTCTTCTTGGATTGGCTTATTCTCTACTGATTCTGTTGAGCTACCGGTTGTATTTGATGGAATTATTGAGAAGACAGGTAATATTGCTGGTGTGACAATACCTCTTTATGTAGGTATTAAGACACATCGCCCTGAGATTGATTTGTTTTCAACACCAGCATGGATTGATGAGGCAGCTGAGATTGTTGCTAATTTAATGGAATTTAACGTACAGGTAGAGATTTATTCCAAGCAGTTGGAGTTAATCTCTGAGGAGCTTCGCACCACATCACAGCGTGTAAATCTATTTGAAAAGGTGAAGATTCCTGAGTGCAAAGAGAATATTCGCATAATTGGAATTGCACTTGGTGATGAGCAGACTTCTGCAGTGGCTCGAGGTAAAATTGCAAAGGGCAGAGGCAAAAATGAAGCAGCTATGCTTGCTGAAGATTTGCCAGAGGCAATTGTAACAGAGGAGGAATGGGTATGATAGTTCCTATGAAGCATGTTACAGTTCTATGCTTAGAATCAGAAAAGAATAAGGCTCTGTTGAAGCTTTCAGATGCAGGCGTTCTCCATGTAAATATTGGAGTTTCAGATTCTGAGAAGATTATGAAATCTACTCTTGATGAAGAATATGCAAAGCGAGCAATTTCTGCAATCAAATTAGTAGATGGAGTAGAGGATGAGGAGCGCTTTAAACTAGAGTTCCCTCCTATGCTTTCTGGTGTGCAAAAAACAGATGACTATTCAACTGTTACTGTTGCAATTAATACTGCAAATACAGAGGCAGATAATTATATTTTAGCAACTGCTGAAAAGCAACAGCTAGATCAAACAATAGAAAAATATTTGCCATTTGGTGATTTTAATCCAGAGTCAGCACAAGAACTTATTGAAAAAGGCATAAAAGTGCGTTTGTTCTCTGCTTCTGCTAAGACAGAAGATGATGAGCTAGAAACTTCTGCTGTTTGCAATATCTTGCACAGAGATGACGATGGCGTTTATGGTGTGTTAATTGGAGAAGGCCCACTTCCTAAGGGAGCAGTTGAAATACCTCTTCCTTCTGAGCCACTAGCCCGCACAATTGAGCGAGTTGAGGCATGTGTTGGTAAAATGAGCCTCGCAGTAAATAAGCTCGTTGAATTACATCGTTACATTTCTGATATTGAACATGAACTCCAAAAACGCATTCAAGAAACTGAATCCGTAGTTGTTTCTGAAAATATGCTTAAGCTTGGTCAGGGTGTTGTTTATCTTACTGGCTTTATTCCTGCAAGACGTAACGACTTGATTGTCGGAGTGGCAAAGCAGAATGGTTGGGGTATAGTTGTTCGCAATCCTGAAGAAGGAGAGCTTGTCCCTACATTGCTGGAGCCACCTAAGCTATTCCGTCCAATTACAAAGCTTTTTGGAATGTTGGGTATTTTACCTGCTTATAACGAGACAGATGTAAGTGTTCCTTTCTTCATCTTTTTCTCAATTTTCTTTGCAATGCTTATTGGTGATGCAGGCTATGGATTGGTAATTCTATTGCTGGCTTTGTTTGCAAATCATAAGCTATTTAAGTCTGGTAAACTTACTCCATACGTAAAGTCAGTACTTTCACTAATGTATGTTTTCTCAGGTACAACAATTCTTTATGGTGTATTGAGTGGCACATATTTTGGTATTCCACAAACAGTGCTTCCTGAATTTTTGAAATTCAAGAGCGTTGCTTGGTTAGGTAATCAAGATAATATCATGCAGCTATGCTTATCAATTGGTGCTTTGCATTTGATTATTGCACGAGCTTGGAATGCAGTAATGCTTTACCCATCTAAAAAGCTTCTTGCTGAGGTAGGTTGGTGTGGCATTGTGGTTTCAATGTATTGTCTTGTTTGTGGTATTATCATTCAAGGCTTTACAACTCCAAGCTGGAATACAACTTTATTGATTGTATCTGCATTGCTAATTTTATTCTTTATGCTTGATAGGTCTGAGCTTAAGGAGAATGGAGTATCATTGGGTATGCTTCCATTAAATATTATTAGTTGTATGGGTGATATTATTTCATATATCCGCTTGTTTGCAGTGGGCTTGGCATCAGTAAAGGTAGCAGAGAATTTCAATCTTATTGCTGCTGATCTTGAAATGAGTTTAATTTTCAAGATACCAATAATGGTTATCATTTTGCTTCTTGGCCATGGTGTAAACTTTATCATGGGTGCATTAAGTGTTCTTGTGCATGCAGTGCGCTTAAATACACTAGAGTTTTCATCAGCAAAGGGTGTGTCATGGTCTGGTGTTCCATATAAACCATACCATGTAGATAAAAACAAATAAAACAATTTAATAATAAATTAACAACAAAAATTTAATCAAATAACTTTATTGGTGTAAGCCAATAACAAAAGAAAGTAGGAAATTATTATGAATCCAGAAGTAGCATTAGGTGTAGCAGGAGCAATTGCAGCAATTAGCTTTAGCGCTGTTGGTTCAGCAATCGGTACAGGTAAGGCAGCAGCCGCAGCAATTGGCGCTTGGAAGAAGTGCTATGCTCAGAATAAGCCAGCTCCTTTCCAATTACTATCATTCGTAGGTGCACCAATTACTCAGACACTATACGGAATGATTTTGATGTTTTCAATGATTAGTGTTGTTAAGGGCAACCCTGTTCCAGGTGCTGGCTTGGCAATGCTTGTTATTGGTATTGTTGCAGGTATTGGTATCGGTAGCTCAGCAATCTTTCAGGGTATTGCTGGTGCAGGTGCTTCAAATGCTCAAGCAGAGACAGGCAAAGGCTTCACTAACTATCTTGCATCTATCGGTATCGTAGAAACAGTTGCTATCTTTGTGATGGTATTTGCTCTTATCGGTGCAGGTAATCTTGCTCAGGAAGAGGTTGCAGCAGAGGAAGCTGCTCCAGCAGCTGTAGAGGCTCCTGCTGTTGTTGAGACAGAAGCTGCTGTTGTTGAGGCAGAAACTGCTCCAGTTGAAACTGTTGCTGAGTAATTTTAATTACTGCTAATAATTTTAATGTAGATGGGCGGTATTCTTGTTGTAGTGCCGCCTATTTTGTTTGATATATAGATAATTGGGGTAAACTAAATGGAAGAAACAAAAAAAGTTGGCAAAGCATTGTGCATGTATTCTGGAGGCTTGGATAGTCAATTGGCTATTTGCGTACTTAAGGAGCAAGGCATAGAGGCTACAGCACTAATTTTTACTAGCCCTTTTTTTGGTGATTCATCACAGGCAAAAAAGTCAGCAGAGGCACTAGGTGTTCCTGTTATGCTTGTTGATTTTACAGATGATTTGGTTGAACTAATTAAAGCACCAAAACACGGCTTTGGTTCCTGCCTTAACCCATGTATTGACTGTCATGCAAGAATGATGACGCGTGCAGGCGAAATTATGGATGAAAAGGGCTTTGATTTTGTGGCTACTGGTGAGGTGATGGGGCAGCGCCCTATGTCCCAACAAAAGCATGCTCTTATTGAGGTGCAAAAGACATCTGGTATCGGCGATAGAGTATTGCGTCCTCTTTCAGCTAAGTTCCTTGAGCCAACAGCACCAGAGCGTGATGGCATCGTAGATAGAGAAAGACTTCTTGCTCTTGAGGGCCGTAATCGTAAGCCTCAGATTGAGCTTGCTAAGAAGTATGGCATAAAGGATTATCCTTCACCTGCTGGTGGTTGCAAGCTTACAGAGCCACAGTATTCTTCACGATTACGTAATTTGATGAATAACGAAGGCTTAGATGATAAGCGTTTGATTCGTTTATTAAATCATGGCCGCGTATTTCGTCTGCCAGGAGGAACATTAGTTTTTGCGGGACGCAATAAATCTGATAATGAAGCAATTCGTACAGGACTTCGTGGACCAGATATTCTATTCCGTTCATTTACAGTGGTAGGTCCTTCTGTACTTGTTGTTGCTCCAAAGACAGAAGAGGATATTGTTCTTGCACAGCAAATTTGTGCTTCATATGCAGATCATAAGGGAGCTGCTGAGGTTGGTGTACGCTGCTTTAAGCCTGCACGCAAGCCAGAGGATTTGAAGATTGCTGTTGTGGATAGAGAGCTGCTTATCCCATATATGATTTAATTGCATAGTCCACTCATATTCATTTTTTCAGAAAAGAAATATTATGTTTTTAGAGGCTGTTTTTTACGGAATTAGTCTTGCAATGGATGCAATGGCAGTTGCTGTGGCAATGTTTTCTGTTCGCCATACTCGTTCTGCTATTTGGCAGGCAATTGTTGTTTCTCTTATATTTGCATTGTTCCAATTCTTGATGCCTGTAATTGGTAATTTTGGAGTAGCACTTCTGCCAATTGCTGCATTGCGAACAATTGGTAAATATATTGCTTGTGCTTTGCTACTGTTTCTTGGTGGAAAAATGATTTTCTCTAAAGAAGATTGCACCGTGCCACAATTTGGCGTAATTGCTGTGCTTTCACTTGCAATTGCAACAAGTATTGATGCATTGCTTGTTGGTGTTGGTTTTGCACTGACAAATAATGAGCATGTATTTTATTATTCAACAATCATTGGTGTGGTAACTTTTATAATTTCTTTGTTTGGTTGTTTTCTTGGTAGTGTATTAGGTGTGCATTGTATGAGTAAAAGCGCACGAATTGGTGGCATTGTCCTAATTGCTATTGCAATAAAACAGTTATTTTAATAAAAATGCTAATTGGCTTTTAAGTGAGGTGTCTTTATGAATACTGCTCCAAATAGTGAAAGAATCCGTATATCAATTTTTGGTCGACGCAATGCTGGCAAATCCTCACTTCTTAATGCTATTTTGGGTCAGGATATAGCAACAGTATCAGCAGTGCCAGGCACAACAACTGATGCTGTATTTAAGCCAATGGAATTGCTTCCTCTTGGTCCTATATTGCTTGTAGACACACCAGGGCTAGATGATGATCAGGCAGAGATTGGTGAATTGAGAATCAAGCGTACTCAGGAGGAGTTGCGTCGCGCAGATATTGCAATTGTGGTTACATCTGCAAAAGTTGGTTTAGGTGAGTTTGAAGCAAATTTGATAGCAGATTTGCGAGCAAAAGGAATTGCATTTATTGTAGCAATCAACAAGCTTGATGAAGAACCTTTGACAGAAGAGCGTGCTGCCGAGTTGGAGCGAGCATTTGCTGCACCAATTTATCCTGTATCAGCAAAAGCAGGGCAGGGTATAAATGAGTTAAAGGAAGCTCTTGCACAACTAAAGCCAGAGGAGCCACAAAGTCAGCATATTATTGGTGACAGACTTTCACGTGGAGATATTGCCATACTTGTTGTTCCTATTGATAAGGCAGCACCAAAGGGCAGGTTGATTTTGCCTCAGCAGCAAACAATTCGTGATTTACTTGATTGTGGCTGCAATGCACTTGTATGCCAAGTACATGAATTGTCTCATATGTTGTCATCGCTTTCTAAGGTACCTGCAATTGTTATTACAGATTCACAGGTGTTTGCAGAGGTTCGCGCAATTGTTCCTCAAGACATTAAGCTTACTTCATTCTCCATACTTATGGCTCAGTATAAGGGCAATTATGAATTGCAACGACGCGGAGCTGAGATGCTAGATAAGCTTAATGATGGTGACACACTTTTAATCGCAGAAGGTTGCACACATCATCGTCAATGTAACGATATTGGTACCGTAAAGCTGCCTAATTGGATAAAGAAGCACACTGGCAAGAATTTGAATTTTGAATTTACTTCCGGACAAGGCTGGAAGGATGATTTAAGTAAATATGCACTGATAATACATTGTGGTGCATGCATGCTTAATAGACGCGAGATGCGTAATCGTCTTTCAGATGCAGAGGCTGCAGGTGTGCCTATAACCAATTATGGTATTGCAATAGCAAAGCTCCAAGGTGTAGATTTATATTGCTAGCAGCTATGGTATAGTTTTTATATTATTCGTAAGCTGTCTAAAAGTGTGAAAAAGGGACGCAGAGAACGCAAAAGGACGCTAAGGTGTCCAGATATCTTTTTTTATGGAGTATACCTAAAAATTATGGAGAACGCGTTTGTACGCGAGCATAGCATTTAGGTATCACATTAACACATATCAAGAACCAATTGCAATTTTTAGGTTTGTTTAAACTCTTAAATGAATTAAGAAATGGTTTTAAGCTTTATTCATTTGAGCATAGCGTCCATTCATCTGCATAAGCTCAGCATGTGTGCCTTGCTCAACAATCTGTCCCTTATCAAGCACCAGAATTGTGTCAGCATTACGAATTGTTGACAGACGATGTGCAATAATGATTGATGTGCGATTTTCCATCAAGCGTAGCATTGCTTCTTGAATATGCTTCTCAGTACGAGTGTCAACATATGAGGTAGCTTCATCAAGGATTAAAATTGCCGGATTTGCCAGTGCTGCGCGCGCAATTGCAAGTAATTGGCATTGACCTTGCGATAGAGCTGTGTCTGCTTGATTGATGTGTGTATCGTATTTCTTAGGCAAACGATCAATAAATGCATCTGCAAACGCTAGCTTTGCTGCAGCTGCAATTTCTTCATCAGTTGCCTGTGTGTTGCCAAATGCAATATTTTCACGAATTGTTCCGCTAAACAGATGTGTGTCTTGAAGAACAACAGCCATGCGAGAGCGTAGTAGCTTATGAGGAATTGATCGAATATCTATTCCATTAAGCTCAATTGAACCTTCGTTTATTTCAAAGAAACGAGAAATCAAACTGATAATTGTTGTCTTTCCGCAACCAGTTTCACCGACAAGTGCAATCTTTTTACCAGGCGAGAATGTTGCATTAAAGTTTTTCAAAACTGTTTGACCAGGCTTATAACCAAATGTAACATCTTTAAACTTCAATTCACCACGAAGTTTTTCTGGGTTAAAGGTTGTTGGTGTCTCTGGTAGTTTTTCCTTTGGTGTGTCAAGAAGACGGAATACACGCTCAGCACCAGCAATTGCAGATTGAATTTCGTTGAATTGGTTTGCCAGCATATTTACTGGGCGACCAAAGTTCTTGGAGAATAGAGTAAATGAAACAATCAGACCAACAGATATGGCACTGTCAGGCTTACTTGCCAGCCAACCACCAACTGCCGCAACAAGTAGGAAGTTCAGGTTGTTGAGCATATTCATCGTTGGCCCCATAATACCACCAAGTGTTTCTGCTTTGATGGCTATGGTTCTTAGCTTCTCAACCATTACACGAAATTGAGATTTGCAAATTTGCTCACGAGAAAATGCTGCTACAGTTTTTTGTCCGGTAAATACTTGTTCTACAAATCCATTGATTTCACCGAGGCATTTCTGGCGTTCTCTAAATAGTTTTCTGGATGCAATAACAATCAGCCTTCCAAAAATGTAGGTCAGAGGCAGAGTTACACATGCTACAAGTGTAAGTATTGGACTTAAATATAGCATGTAGGAGAAGGTAAGTATGAGCATTAGCACAGTTTCAAAGAAACGTGTGATACCTTGTCCTAATGTATTAGAAACCATATCTACATCATTAGTTAAGCGACTCATATATTCGCCATGTGTTGTTTCTGTAAATTCGCTTACTTGGAAATCCAAAACATGACCAAAAAGATCTGTTCTAAGTTGCTTAACAGTTCTATTGGAAAGCAGATTTGTTGTGTAGCCTTGAATTAGTGCACAGAGCTGCTGAATAAGAAATGCAGTTGCAGAATAAAAGATTAAGATGCCGATTGTACGATATGTTTCACCAAGTTCGTTTTGCCCTGCTTTTTCAATTGTATCAATAATTTGACCTAGAATCTTAGGACCGACGAGTGATGCTGTGACAGACACTGCCACAGGGATAAACAATAGTAGCACAGTCTTGCGCTGGCTCTTAAGATATGAGAGTAGGCGAATAACTGTTTTCAGAGGAGCTGCTGCGTGCTGAACTTCAGCAAATTGTGCATGATGGCCACCGCCACGGCGTTGTGGGTTAACTGCTGGCTGAGGTGGTTGTTTTTGAGTAGGACGATTATTATTGCTCATTGTTTTCCTCATCCTTCTCTTGCTGAGATTCAAAAATCTCTTTGTAAATAATAGAGCTTTCCAGCAATTCTTTATGTGTGCCAATTGCTGAGATTTTACCATTGTCCATAACGATAATCTTATCTGCATCTCTTGTAGCAGAGATACGCTGAGCAACAGTAATTACCGTTGTCCCTTTAAGCTCATTTTTCAAGTTGTTCAGCACCTTGCGTGTTGTGGTAGTGTCAAGAGCTGACAGGCTGTCATCCATTATAAGAATAGGTGCTTTTTTGATGAGTGCTCGTGCAATAGCAACACGTTGACGCTGACCTCCTGAGAGAGTTATGCCACCTTGTGCAAGTGCAGAATCGTATCCATTTTCTAGTTGAGAGATAAATCCATCTGCTTCAGCCATTGTGGCTGCGTGTTTTACCTCCTCATCTGTTGCATCTGGTTTTCCCCAACGAATATTATCTGCAATACTGCCTGCAAAAAGAGTGATGTCTTGCATTACATATGCGATTGAAGAGCGAAGTGCATTAAACGTATAACTCTTTACATCGCGATTATCAATAAAAATAGTTCCTTTATCGGAATCATAGAAGCGAGGAATGAGATTAACAAGGGTTGTTTTTCCTGAGCCTGTTGAACCAACGATTGCATAGTGCTCGCCAGCCTTTAATTCAAGCTTTGCATCAATCAGAGCAGGCAGTCCTGAAGCACCAGGATAAGAAAAAGAAACATTTTCAAAGCGAATATTTCCACTTTGAGGTGGCAGGGTGTCATCACCCTCATTAAGTCTGAGTGGTTGATCAAGTACCTCATTGATGCGCTCTGCAGATACCTGTGCACGTGAGAAATGCATCAGGTGGAAGCTTACCATAACAAGTGAGCTCATCACTTGGGTAGCATAGTTGATAACAGCTACTATTTGTCCAACCATTAGCAGCTTTAAACTTGCATCTCTGACTGCAATAAGAATAATTATGAAAATTGCGATTTGTTGGACGACTGCAAGCATAGGTCCTAATGAAATCATTATTCGCCCAGTTTCAATACCTACATCTGCTAACTCGGAATTTGCTTTCTCAAATTTTTTAAGCTCATTCTTTTCTGCAATAAATGTTTTAATTACGCGAATACCTGTCAAATCCTCTTGTAATGTAGAATTAACAGTATCAATACATTCTTGCATTTCTTGGAATTTTGGGCGCATCTTTTTGATTCGAGAAATTACAAGCCAGGCAAGAATTGGGGCTGCTAAAAGGATAGGGACTGACATTTTTGGATCAGTTACCAGTACTAGGACAATACTGCCGATAAGAGTAAATGGTGCACGTATAAACATGCGAGTAATCATAATCACAACATGCTGAAGCACGCGAACATCATTGACAATGCGTGTAACAAGAGAGCCTGCTGTAAAATGATCAGTTTCTGCAGTAGAAAAGCTTTGTATCCTATCAAATAAAGCAAGTCTTAAATCGGTTGCAAAATTTAATGCAGCTCTTGAAGAAAAATATGTACATCCAATACCACCCAATAGACCAATAAATGCAAATAAAAGCATTTTTCCTCCATATTGGACTACAATCTGTGGATTACCATTTCTAATTCCTTCATCGATGATATTACTCATCAATGCAGGTTGGAGCAAATCCATAGCTACTTCTAGCACCATACAAATAGGGGCAAGAATAAGAAGAAGCTTATATGGTTTAAGAAAACGAAAGATTTTTAACATACTTTTCTAGTTGTTTGATTGTTTAGAAACAACAATTAGTGTGATTAAATAAGCAACCATTCCAGCCCAGCTTTTTAGACAGAGTGTAGAATGGATCGTAATCATTTAACTTTACAAGCTTTATAGATTGAGCTGATTTTGAAATCTTAATTATATCGCCAGCTTCAATGTAGCTTGTTACAACACCATCATGCGAGAAAGTAGAAGCTGCATTTGCCTTTGATACACGTAGCTCGATATTATCTGAATCAGGTAGAACAAGTGGACGAGATGTCAGAGTATGAGGGCAAATAACATTTATTATGATTGCTGCAGTTCCTGGTAGAACAATTGGACCGCCAGCAGAAAGTGAATATGCCGTACTTCCTGTCGGTGTGGCAACAATCATTCCATCGCATAAAAATTCTGTCACGCGATTATTGTTAACATACAACTCAAAGCCATTGGTTCTGCCAGAATCCGTACGCATTATAACAAAATCATTTAGAGCGAGGCATTCCTTTTGAGGCTCTGACTCCGTTGACTTCTTTACAGTGGCTGATAGAGTAGTGCGCAAATCAATAATATACTCACCACTTTTCAGAGCCTGCAGAACCTCTTCCAGCTTTGAAATATGTGCTGTTGTGAGATAGCCAAGAGTTCCTGTGTTGATACTTGCAAAAGGAACATCCTTAAATTTTGCAGAATGGATAGCTCTTAGAATTGAACCATCGCCACCAAGAGCAATGTAAAAATCTGGCTTTTCATCTGAACCAACTTCAATAAATTCAAAGCCAAGAGCAGATGCTTTTACTTTTAGCTCTTCAATGGCTTGCTGGTTCTTCTCTATTGTCATATTTGCTTTGATACAAAGCTTCATAAACTAATCCTTAAATTGATACTTTACTTTTAAATTCTTATTTGTTTTTGTAGCGTTTAGCAATATCTTTACTAAATGCCATACGCTCATTGGCGGTTTCTTCAGCAAAATCGCCTTCGTAATATTCCAGATAGTTAACAGCGCCAGCGACATCACCATTCATAGCCATAAATTCAGCTTTTTTCTTAAGGCCTTCAAGAGTACGCTTTTTCCTGCGTTCGTATTTTTGTTTGATGTCGTTTCTTGCTGTTTGTATTCGTTGGATTGTTTGAGGGTCAATTCCAGGAATTTCTAGAAATTCGTTGTATCTGCTCATTGCTTCTGAGTCAGAAATAACGCGTGAAAAATGCTTTTTATTTACATCTTCAAATGCTTTTACAACAAACTCAGTGTTTTCAGTACTTATTTCTTTTGGCTTATTCATAACGAAACCAATTGAGATACCTATTGCTAACACGACAACTACTACTGCACTAGCTATGTAAATAAGCTTTTTAATCATCTGTTTTTTGATTTTCTTAAGCTCTATTTCTGCATAAGCATCATGTAGTTTTTGTGAGCTTACTTGAATGCGAGAATGCTCTTTTAAATGCATCTCTTCAAGTTTGGCATAAGCACTATGCTTTTGAAGTCTGCGATCTGAGCGCTTCATTGTGCTTACTGCCTTTGTCAAATCTAATGGGCCATTCGCAAGAGGACAGTTATGTGTAATTCTTTCAATGTCAATTAGCACATCGCCCCAAGTCTCATAGCGTTGCTCTGATTGTTTTGACAAAAGGCGCTCGATAAAATCGCAGAACATAGGAGAAACATCTGTTACTTGATCAAAGATATCTTCATCTTGTGATGTAACCTGAAGCTCCATTACTTCATCTATATTGTGTGATGAAAATAGAAATTTTCCTAAGATCATGTTATAGAGCATTGCTCCTAATGAATACATGTCTGCCTGTGGTTGCAGATTATCGCGACCCAGAGCTTGCTCTGGAGAAACAAATGAAGGAGTGCCGAAAACAACTATTTCTTCAGGGTTGTTTGATTCACGAATTATTTTGCGTGTTGATATTGTTCCAAGACCACGGCAAAGTCCTAAATCAGTAACTTTTACTGTTCCATCAGAATCAATCATTACATTATCTGGCTTAATGTCACAGTGAACCAGATTTTTGAAATTCCAAGCATAATCCAATGCAGTAGCAACGCCTTTAGCTACAAATAAACATTCTGCTTCAGTAAGTCTGCCTCTTGATTTAATCCATTGGCTGATGGTTTGTCCATCAACATATTCCATAACAAAGCAGAAGAGATTATTGCGATAGAATGCATCATAAACTTGAACAATTCCATTATGGTTAAGGCTTGCAGCGACGCGTGCCTCTGATTGGAATTGATCTATTTCTTCGTCATTAGCATCATTTGATGAGGAAAGTATTTTTATTGCTACAGGTCTGTCCAAGGAGATTTGGCGAGCTTTCCATACTGTTGCCATTCCTCCTTGACCTATTTTTTCATAGTTATCGTAGCCGTGTAATTCTAATTCCATAAATTAAAAAATGTTTGGTTAATTATTTGACGCCAGCGCCATCACATGTTTTGCAAAGGACAAGTAATGTATCGTTACATACAGTACATGCACGTTTTTTCATTTTTGGTTGATTTAAATATTTTTTACAGCGAGTGCATTCAGAATATCCAATTCCTTCACAGGTTTTGCAAATCTCTTTGCTTCCAGTTCCATTACATTGTTTGCATGTAGTTGCACCAATGCCATAGCAGTCTTCACATTTGATATAGGTTGTGGCATTGCAATCTTCACATGGTTGCAAATGGCGTAATGATTCAATCTTTTTTATATCATTTTTCCCACTTGAAGATTTTGCCTCTTTTTTATATCCATTATCGCAATCGTCATTTTTGCATTTTTCAATTTTCAAACCTTTACAGTTTTTGCATTGTTCCGCTTTATAACCAAAGCACTTATCACATGGCATAGCAGTTGCTTTCGCATAAGCTGCTTTTTGTGGCACGGTTGGTCGAGAAGTTGTTATTTGTTTATCAATGATTGCTTGTACAAATTCATTTGTTTCTTTTTGCTGATGGACAATAAATTTAGCTTGGGTTGCAATTCTGTTTAGTGTGTTATAGTCATAAACTTTAGGGTGTGTAGTACGTAGATTGCATAATGAACAAATCAGTGAATTCTTTTTCTTTTCAATTTTTCCATCGTGTGTAAGATAATGAAATTCTGTATATCCAGAACCTTTGCAAATAGGGCATTCGTTTGAAAAATCACGTGGAATATCTTTTAAAATATTTGCCTTTGAAGTTGCTATATGTTTAATTCGTTTTTGAACATTAGCATCGTCAGGTGGCAGTAATCTTAATAGACCATCAGCTTCTAATAGGAAATAATAACTTGTTAACGAATTTTGTACTGGAGAAGAGGATGATTTTTGCGAATATTCGTTTGCTTTTTTCATGTAGAAATCAATAGCAGACCTAATGATTTTATAATCATCTTCACCAAGAGGTGTTTTGGAAAGTTCATGAGGAGAAGTTGATTGATTTGACAAAGGCTCAGAATTTTTGATTTCTGTAGTGTCAGAATTGTTTACCGCATTGTTGTTTGCTTTTTGGGTCCCATCTGTTGCTTCACCACAATTTCCGCAAAAACGAGCTGTTGCAGGAATGATTTCATAACCACAAGAATTACAAACTTTAATTACTTCAGCATAAGAAGATAAAATCAGTGTTGATGTTGTTCCTAAAACAACAAAAAATTTAGATAAAAGACTTTTCATAAAACAAACCTTAAAATTCTCCATTACACTTATTATTATACAACATTATTC
>JAFPBK010000094.1 GCA_017424105.1 Kiritimatiellia bacterium
ATAAAAACACAAATTCGTAATGTGTCAAAATTTATGACACCATGAGATAATGGTTCATTACGATATATAGCTAAAAATCCACTATATTGACGAAAATCTATCCATTGTGCTAAACTATATAATTATAAATTTCCCAAATTAAATTTTACAATTGGAGAGAAATATGTCTAAAAAACTCATAAACCTATGTTCTTTAGTAGCTGGTTTATCAACCCTTACTGCGATATCACTATCAGCAGAAACTATCACCCCTGCTACTCTATCAACAGAATCCCTAAAATTAGCGATACAAGGAGCAAACTCCGGAGACATCATTGATTTATCAAGTTTCTCTGGAACATTGACTGTTTCTGAAATAATTTTCCCAGAAGTATCTCTTACTATCAAAGGACCAAAAGACAATTCTCTAATCATGACTACCTCTATTGAATCAGGGAATTGCGGACACTCTATTTTCGTGACAAAATCAAGCGACACTTCCCTAACTTTGGAAAATCTAAACTTTAAAAACAATGTTACAGGTGGTTGGAAGGGCAAGGCAACTGAAACAGATGACCGCACTCCAGGCATAATCAGAGCAGTTGGTCCTCTGACTCTTAAAAGCTGCCAATTCATCGATAATATGCTAATCAAGGACGAAGCTCATAATAATAACAAATGGGCTTCCGCTAATGTTTTTGCAGAAGGTGGTCTTTCTGCAACTGACTGCACATTCTCTGGCACTTATGATAATCGCGATAATTCATTTGATTACTATGGTGAAACCATTCTAACCTATGGTGGCACAATTGGCATAACAAACTGTGTGTTCTCAGAGAACGGTAAGACAGGACAATCTTTTGGAAATGTGACAGCAGTATTCCCTAAAACTGTTTCTGTAGAAGGTTGTAAGTTCTTAAACAACCTTTCTCAAGGTGGTTCTGCATTGCTTATTTGCAATTCTGAAGGTCTCGTAAAAATCAGAAATAGCATTTTCCGCAAAAACCAATCCTATTATGGAAGAAACAATGCATATGTTCCTGCATTTCGTGATTTTGTAGCAGCAACCGTTTATGGTAACTGTGGTGCACTTTGGCTAGTTGAAAACAACACTGACAACCTGCTTCCAAATTCCAACTTTGATACATTAATTGAAAATTGTGAATTTACGGATTGCTCAAGCTTTGGTGGTGCACGTGGTGGTGCTATTGGTTGGAGGACAAGAACATCTTCTTCTTCGATGACAATTGTAAACAGCACATTCTATCACTGTTTCAGTGGCGATAGAGGTGGTGCTATTGAAGATGATATGAATAATGGCGAATTATACTTAATTAACACATCCTTTGCAGCATGCAGCAGTAATAATGGTGGTGCAGCCCTAGATGCAACCAAGGGCGGCGCATATTATTTGCTGAACACATTATTAACTTATAGTTACAAGCCTAATAGCACACAGCTCTATGACTGGTACACAGGTGTAGGACGCCGTGGCTACAATAGTTGGACTAAGTGTATAAATTGGACAAAGTTTGATGCAAATTGTTATTCAGACATTCACTACTATGCTGACGGTGAAGGTTCACAAGTTAATGCAACCTACGGAACAGCAAAAACAACAACTGAATATGTTGAAGACGATCCGTACATCCAATGGACTAACAGCTCTGATTTTGCTGCTATTTTAACTGAAGATGGCAATTTCTCAACAGATCGCACAGTTGAAAATTCTGGAGCAGGTCCTGTCCCTGCTTTAAATGAAGACAAGAGACGCTCTCGTGTTATTGAAATAGCTAAAGAAGGTCCGCTTGATGGCACTGGCTACTATGTAATGCATAGTGAAAATTGGTCAGATATCAAATATAGCAAAGACGGCACAACATGGAAAAATCTTGTTGGTTCAAATGACAAGGCAACAATTCCTTTGGTTGCAGACCAGCGTGGTGTTGCTTATAAAAATGGAAAGCCACCTATTGGAGCTGCTGCATTTGAACCACCTGCCGGTTTATTAATTTTTATCTTCTAATTTTTTATTTAAGGACACAATTATGAAAACATTTAAAACACTTATTCGTATTACAACAGGTACTATTTTAGCACTATTTTTAACAACAAATGCTTCTGCTACAGAGGCAGCTAACACCAATAATACATTAAAAGTACTTTCTGTAGGCAACAGCTTTTCAGCAAATGCTCACAAATTCCTTCCTCAAATTGCAAAATCTATGGGTAAAGAGCTTGTCTTAAGAAATGCATTCATCGGTGGCTGCTCTCTTGAAAAACATGCTCGCCACATGAAAGAATATGAGCAGGATCCTAAAAAAGGCAATGTTTATCATGGCGGCTCACTAATTAAGCTACTTCAGCTTGAGGATTGGGATATTGTAACAATTCAGCAGGTTAGCCACGAAAGCTTCAAGCCTGGATCTTATGAGCCATACGCATCTGAAATTATTGAGCGCATTAAAAAATATGCACCAAATGCAGAAATCGTTGTTCACCAAACATGGGGCTACAATAAAAACAATGGTCGCCTAAAGGGTTGGGGCATGACTCCTGAGGAGATGGCTGCTCAAGTAATTGATACATACCAAAAATTTGCAGCAGAAAAATCCTTCCGCTACATTCCTGCAGGTGAGCTTTTTGCAGAAGCAAATAAGACACCATTGAGCATACAATCTCACGGCTATCCAGCAACAATCTATGCTCGCGATGGCTTCCACGCAAGTAAGCATGGCGAATATTTCCTTGGTTGCATTTGGTACAACTTCCTATTCAAGGAGCCAGTTTCAGAAACAGCATTTAAGCCAGATGATGTAAACGAACAGGATGGCAAATTCCTACGCGAGCTAGCTAATACAAAAACACTAAAATAATTTTTTGTAACAAAAATATATACAAAACCTTTTATTATGCTATTACTAAAAGCAACATCTAAGGGGCTTACCTTTGGTAAAAAGCAAGCCCTTGCTCCATTTGAATTTGAATGGAACGAGGGCGAGCATTGGGGCATTATTGGGCCAAATGGCTGTGGCAAAACTCAATTTATTAAGCTAATCTCATCAACCCTATACGACTTTCGTACATCTGTAGAATATTTCTTCAAGCCAGCAAAAAATAAAGAGCCTGAGGATATGCTAGAGGTTATCTCATTAGAAAAGCAGCGCGAGCTAGTGGAGAGTTTAGACATTTATGTACAGATGCGCTGGAATAATACTATTGAGGAAGAATCTACCCCTACGCTTGAAGATTGGTTTTCACAAGATGCAATTGAGGGCGTATACCCTACTGAGCTTGTTGTACGCACAAAGGCTCAGGTTCAACAATTTAATAAAAATCGCAAGCAATATATTGAGCAATTCAAACTGAATGCACTGATGCAACAGCATGTTGCCGAGTTGTCAAATGGCGAGCTACGCCGCGCCTTTATTGCTCGTGCTCTACTCTCTCAGCCTCGCATTCTATTTCTTGACGCCCCATTTATGGGTCTGGACACTGCCACACGCGAGCTATTAAACAACAATATAAATTCACTTTCTGAGAAGCATGCAATCGCTCTTGCAACAGTTTTTGAAGAAGAGTTGCCTGATTGCATCACACATACTATTGAATTTGATGCAAATGGTTGCATAATCTACTGCGGCCCTCGTAAAAAGATTAAGCAAGACAAAGCTAAGAAAAATGGCTTTGATGATGTTAGCGTGACAAATGCATATCAAAAGCTTCCTTCGCAAGCAACATTTACACATCTTGAAGCAATTGATGATAAAGCAAAGCCATTAGTGCAATTTGCCGGCACATCCATTTCCTATGGAGACAATCATGTCTTCAAAGATTTTTCTTGGACTATTCGTGCAGGTGAGCGTTGGGCGCTCGTTGGTGAAAATGGCAGTGGCAAGTCTACGCTCATTGCACTGATACTTGGTGATCATCAGCAAGGCTATGCAAATAACTTGACCCTATTTGGTCGCGCACGAGGAACTGGTGAATCAATTTGGGATATTAAGAAAAAGCTTGGTTGGGTATCTCCTGAGCTACACACATGCATTGATGAACAGCTATCTATCTTTAGCGTTGTGCTTTCAGGTTTTTCTGATACACCATATCCATCAGGACGCTTTACAAAAGCCAAGAAAGATGCAGCATTGGCATTGCTGGATAAGCTAGGAATTGAGCGCGACCCAACAGAGACATTTGGCAGTCTTTCAGGTGGCGAGCAAAGACTTGTATTGCTAGCCAGAGCACTTGTAAAGCAGCCACCACTTCTTGTACTTGACGAGCCTTGTCAAAATTTAGACAAGAAGAATCGTGAGCGTTTTCTAAAATTACTTGATGCACTATGTGCAGACTCTGCCACAGCATTAGTATTTGTGACCCATCTTCGTGGCACAATGCCTAAATGCATAAAGCACAAGTTACTATTAACACGTGGCTAACATTCAGCAATCAACCTAAATTCGGAAGCGCAACACCGAATTTAGGTTGAGCAATATGAGATGACTGGTAATTTTACAACTACGTAAAAAAAATATTATCTACAAACTAAATTATATTGATAATATAATCAATACCAAGTGAAATTTCCATTTCGATCAACAAATGACCTTGCAATTATTGCTACAGAGCGACTATCTCCTATGTCTTCAAAATATTTCCATGCAGCGCTGATTCTCTTCGCAACACCACGAGGACTTGGATAGTGTAAAATATTGTCTGTAAATTCAATCTATACTATGTAGAATTATATATTTTTCCACATAAGTAGGAATACACCCCCTGAGGGGGGGGGTATTTTGCCGCCAGTTCATGGTATTATATAAATAGTAATAAAGGAATAATACTATGAATGACAACAACAATTATAATACAACAATAGATGATATGGTGCAACTACTAATTCTTGAAAAGTAAAAGGCTTTCCCAAAAATCCTAGCTGCAATATACGACCAAGCTATGATTGCTGAGCGCGAAGCTCATCTCTGTGCAGGTTCTTATGAGCGTTCTGAATCTCGCGATGGTTATGCTAATGGGTTTAAGCCTCGTTCTCTACAAACAA
>JAFPBK010000095.1 GCA_017424105.1 Kiritimatiellia bacterium
CATATCGTTCAATTTCATAACCGCCGCCAAAACAGTATATTGCACTGTTCCGGAAAAATCCACAGATGGCAATAATGACTGCCATGTCTCCTGCTTGCTAATCTTCTTTAATTCTATCTGCTGATCAGCAACAATAATTGTTGGGTTTTCACTTACAGCAATTTCTATTGCGTTTTCTAAAGTCAACTTAATTACATTAGCCTGGTCATCGCCCTGGGCTTTGGCCATTGTAATCATCAACATCGCTCCCACCATCAGGAGCCATCTCTTTTTTAAATTCTTACTCATCACTGATTATAATTTTCATTACGGCTTACAAAGGTACTTATTAAGCAATATAAACACAAAGTATAGCATATCAACAAGCAAAAAATTAAACATTATTAGCAATATAGACACCTTAACTAATAATGTAAATACTTTTTTTTACATCTGTAAGTACACAAATGCAGCTATAACGACCTTAACAGATTCTACTTTTTGGATTTTTTCAGACGCCCACTCTTATGAAGAGCTTCCGCTATAATCCATTGGAGCTGACCGTTGATTGAGCGGAATTCATCTTCCGCCCATTTTTCAACAGCCTCCATTGTCTGCGCATCTATACGCAGCACAAAACTCTTATTTGGCTCCTTTGGCATAAAGCTAATTTATCAATGATGTAAAGTTCCCGCATTTACAACAGGCTGAGCTGATTCATCTGAACAGAGTACAACCAGAAGATTGCTAACCATTGCAGCCTTACGCTCTTCATCCAGTTCTACCACATCCTTATCGGCAAGCTGATCAATAGCCATCTTTACCATTGAAACGGCACCCTCCACTATCTTTTCGCGTGCTGAAATTATTGCATCAGCCTGCTGACGGCGCAACATAATTGCAGCAATCTCCGGAGCATACGCCAGATAATTAATACGAGCCTCTATCACCTCAATTCCGGCCATCTTAAGACGTTCGGCAAGTTTCTGTTCAAGTTCATCATTTATTTCGTCAGCATTTGAACGCAGGCTCAGTTCTCCTTCGATAACAGAATTGTTGTCGTATGCATAATTACCTGCCACCTGACGCAATGCAGCATCACTCTGCACAGCAACAAAGTTTGCAAGAGCCTCCATACGAGAATCACTCATCAAGGCATTCACATCAGGCTGAGCATGTCCATTGGTTGTTTTAACCACCATTTGTTTTGGTGCATCAATATTGAATATCGCCTTATATATCTCATTTGCCTTTACCTTCCACACCAGAACCAGACCTATCATTATTGGATTACCCATTTTATCATTAACCTTTATTGGATCTGCATTCAGATTTCGTGCACGGAGCGACAATTTCTTAACAGTCATAAAAGGATTCACCCACCAGAAACCCTCCTGAAGCAGGTTACCTTTGTATTTTCCAAAGAAGAGCAGTACCCTTGCCTGATTCGGCTCAATAACCATCAGACCAAAGAACATAACAAAAGCGACCAGTGTTCCAATAATAGAGAGAATTATTGTCAGAACCTGAGCCAAAATAAATCCATAAACACTAGCTGCAATAATTGCAAGCGTAACAAACAACATCAAGAAGCCATTAGCCTTAAAGCCCTTGTACTCAAAATTTAAATTCTTTTCCATATTTACAAGTATTATAGTGATATCATTTTGATAGCACAAAGATAGGCATTAATATTTTATTTCTCCAAATATTTTCCCGATTATTCATACAAAACGTACCCGAAGAAAAGCTTATAATTATTCAATTTGCTACTTTTTCACTATTTTTTTTGAACATTTTTATACAGGTTTCGATTTTTATCAGTACTTTTGCAACTGAATTTGAGAATTAAAGAAACAAATAGTTATACAAAACGAGAATTTTAAATCATTATGAGAGTTGATGACGTATTGAACAACCTTATGCAGCGTTTCCCAGGACAGCCTGAATATTTCCAGGCCGTTAACGAGGTACTGCACTCTATTGAGGGTGAATACAACAAACACCCTGAGTTTGAAGAATGCAATCTGATTGAGCGTTTCTGTATTCCAGACAGAATCCACATCTTCCGTGTTACATGGCAGGCAGACGATAAATCTATCCACACAAACCTTGGATATCGCGTTCAGCACAGTAATGCTATCGGTCCTTACAAAGGTGGTATCCGTTTCCATCCATCTGTAAACCTCAGCATTTTGAAATATCTTGCATTTGAGCAGACTCTTAAAAACTCACTGACAACATTACCAATGGGTGGTGCAAAGGGTGGTTCAGACTTCAACCCAAAAGGCAAATCAGAAGCAGAAGTAATGCGTTTCTGTCATGCTTTCATGCAGGAGTTGTGGCGCCACATCGGCCCTGAAACTGACGTTCCAGCTGGTGATATAGGCGTAGGTGCTCGTGAAGTAGGTTATATGTATGGTATGTACAAAAAACTAACCCAGACCTTCACAGGTACTTTGACAGGTAAAGCTCTTTCATTTGGTGGATCTCTAATTCGTCCGGAAGCTAC
>JAFPBK010000096.1 GCA_017424105.1 Kiritimatiellia bacterium
AGCACACACTTTAAATATTTTTACCTCATCTATTCGTTATTCACTAATCACTATTCACTAATTCTGCGTACGCTCCCATACTCAATGATCTTGTGGTCCGTACATGCTAGCGATTGGCAGTCCCCGTTATCTCGGAGCGGCTAGGCGTCGCCCTAGCCTCCAACAACAAGCGCTAGCATATAACCCAGAACCACCACGCAAGCCACCACACGAGCCCCGCGCACCTCCGCGTCCTTTGCGCTCTCTGCGTCCCTTCCCCTTCGCACTTCTAGCCACCACGCAAGCCACAGCATCCGCACAAATCCAAACAAAATTATAGTTAATCCTGTCAAAAACTTCGTACGTTTAGCCACCACATTTATTTCGTTATCGTTTTTATATCTATTAACTTGCACGAAATTTATTTACTTCAAAATCTGTGTTGCTTTTTCAAATTGTTTTTAGTAAAATTTGAACTTTAATTTTTTGCTTAAATTAGTAGATAGCCAATTGGCAAAATTATGGAGAAATAAATGAGAATCGTTGTTTGCGTAAAGCAGGTACCAGATTCTGATAAGGTGACAATTGATCGCGAGACAAATCGCCTTAACCGTACTGGTGTACCAAGCATTATTAACCCTTTTGATGAGAATGCCTTAGAAATGGCATTGCAACTAAAAGCTACATATGGAGGAACAGTTACTGTTATCTCTATGGGACCTCCTCAGGCAGAGGAAGCACTACGCTCCGCTATCGCATGCGGTGCAGATGATGCAGTGTTACTTTCTGACCGTAAGTTCGGTGGTGCTGATACATGGGCTACTTCATACACAATTTCACTAGCAATCAAGAAGCTAGGCGATGTTGATCTAGTACTATTTGGTAAGCAGGCTATCGATGGTGATACAGCTCAGGTTGGTCCTGGTGTTGCTAACTTCCTAGATATCCCTGTTGTTACATATATCAAGGATTGCAAGTTTGAGAACAATGTTTTCACAGTAGAGAAGGTAACAGAGGATGGCTATGAGGTTTGGGAGGTTGATGCTCCTGCTGCATTCACTGTTGTTAAGGAAGCAAATCAGCTTCGCCTACCATCAATTCGTGGTAAGATGGCTGCAAAGAAGGCAGTTATCCCAGTATGGGGCGTAGAAGATTTGAATGCAGATCTAAACCTAATCGGTCTTTCTGGTTCTCCAACAAAGGTAAGCAAGGTATTTGCACCACCTGTAAAGACAAATAAAGAAATCGTAGCAGATAAAGAGCCTGCAGAAATGGCTGCAATGCTTATTAGCAAGTTAAAGGAGCGTAACGTACTATGAGTAAGGAAATTTGGGTATTTGCAGAGCAGCATGATGGCGTAGTAGCTAATGTTGTTTTTGAGCTTCTAACTAAGGGCCGCGAGCTAGCAGAGAAGTCTGGCTTTACACTTTGCTCTGTGCTATTGACAGCTGATAATGCTGACGCAATGTGTCAGTCTCTTTATGAGTATGGTGCAAAGAAGGTTTACGTTGTAAAGAACGATAAGCTTGCTTTCTATCAGAATGATTATTATGCAAAGGCATTGGCTGATTTGATTAAGGAAAATACACCTGAGATCGTTCTTTATGGTGCATCTTCTGAGGGTCGTAGCTTAGCACCAACAATTGCAGCAATGCTTCATGTTGGTTTGACAGCTGACTGCACACAGCTTGATTATGATACAGAGGCAGGTAATCTTCTACAGACACGTCCTGCATTTGGTGGTAATATCATGGCAACAATTATCTCACCAAATCATCGTCCACAGATGGCAACAGTTCGCTCTAACGTATTTAAGAAAGAGCAGGCAGCAGTTGCTGGTGAGTGCATTCAGAGCGAGCCATCTCTTGATGGAGTTCCAGAGAGAATGCGTCGTATCAAGGTTGTTAAGGAAACAGCAGCAAATGCAGTTGATTTGAATGCAGCTGATATTATTGTTTCTGGTGGTCGTGGTCTTGCTTGCCCAGAGAAATTTGCAATGATTGAAGAGCTAGCTTGTGAGCTAGGTGCTGCAGTTGGTGCTTCTCGTGCAACAGTTGATGCTGGTTGGATTTCACATCACAATCAGGTTGGTCAGACAGGTAAGACAGTTTGCCCTAAGGCATATATCGCTTGCGGTATTTCTGGTGCAATTCAGCACTTGGCAGGTATGCAGAGCTCTGATTTCATCGTTGCTATCAACAAGGATAAGTCTGCTCCAATCTTTGATGTTGCAGATTTAGGTTTGGTTGGTGATTTGAATGAAATCATTCCTGAGGTTACAAAACAGCTAAAGGCAGCAAAGGCTTAATATTATGACAAAGGTAAAAATTACAACTACTCTTGGTACAATGGTTGCTGAGCTTTATGAGGATAAGGCTCCTATCACAGTAGCAAATTTCCTATCATATGTAGATAAGGGTTTCTACAATGAGACAATCTTCCACCGTGTAATTGAAAACTTCATGATCCAGGGTGGTGGCTTCACTGTAGATATGTCACAGAAGGCTACAGATGCTCCAATCAAGAATGAGGCAGCAAATGGCCTTGCAAACGACCGTGGTACTTTGGCAATGGCTCGTACAATGGTTGTTGATTCTGCAACATGTCAGTTCTTCATCAATCACAAGAACAATGATTTTCTAAACTTCCGTGCACCAACAATGCAGGGCTTTGGCTATTGCGTATTTGGTAAGATAGTAGAGGGTCTTGATGTACTTGATGCAATTGCTCAGGTTCGCACAATTACTCATCCATCAGGCCATGCAGATGTTCCTGCAGAGCCAGTAATTATCAACAGCATTGAGCGCGCATAATTAGCGAGCAGAAGCAGGTTAGGGGGTAATTCTATGTGTGAGCATTGCGGAGAGCATCATAAAGCTGAGTTTTATCGTCCGGATTGGGATGCTTATTTTATGAATATTGCTTATGCTGTAGGGCAGAGAGGTAATTGTTCTCGTCGTAAGGTAGCAGCAGTAATCGTTAAGGATAAGCGTATTATTTCAACTGGCTATAATGGCACACCACGCGGTGTTACAAATTGCTTTGAGGGAGGTTGTCCTCGTTGCTCAAGTAATGCACCATCTGGTACAGGTTTGGGTGATTGTATTTGTTCTCATGCTGAGGAAAATTCAATTACACAGGCTGCTTATCATGGAATTTCCACAAAGGGTGCAACAATTTATGTTACTCTTAGCCCATGTTTGACTTGTGCAAAGATGATCATAAATGCTGGCATCGTTGAGGTAATTTATGATGAGGAATATTCTATAACAGAGCAAACAATGGCGATTTTTAAGGAGGCCAATGTTACTGTTCGTAGAATAGAGAATTATTCACGACCTCAATTTACGCACTAGTTTAATGCGATAGATAAAATACAAAAAACGCGGGGCATGTCTCCGCGTTTTTTTTGTGCATGTGCGCGTGTGGTGGCTAAAAGTGCGAGGTTTTTGACAGGATTGACTATAATTTTGGTTGGATTTGTGCGGATGTGGCTTGCGTGGCGGCTAGGTGTTGTGTGCGTGTGATGCATGATTCAAACACTAGCGCTTGTTGTTGGCTGTTGTTGCTCTCGTTGGAGCAACGCCAACTGCCAATCGCTAGTGTGTGTGATGCACCAAGATGATTTTTCAGGATTTACGTGTATTTGCTATCGCGGAATTAGTGAATAGTGAATAACGAATAACGAATAGATGAGGTAAAAATATTTAAAGTGTGTGCTTAACTGGGGTGTAGGACGTCCTCGTCCTACACAATAACTGGGCTGTAAGACGTCCCCGTCTTTCAGAATAACTGGGCGGCATGGCGTCCTCGCCTTGCTGATATTAAGAAATATTTCCACCGCATATATTGCTTCGCAATGCTTCATAGCGCTTGCGCTGCTTCATCTAACAACATTACTGGGTGTGAGGTGCCCGAAATCTATGAAGGGCTCCTCACACATCCCTAAAATTTATTCATGCACTACTGTGATAGCAGTGTGCATACGAAGGAGCTCTGCGCCTGAGCCTTCGGAGGCGAGAGGTGCGTGAGCGATAGCGACACGCTCCTCTCGTATATTCGGCCTTGTACTCAAAACGGGCCTAGCGTGCTTTGCACGCTCGCATTGCGCAAAAACTCTTAATTCATGAGACGATTAGACGGTTGAATAAATTTTTAGCGCTTAGGAGACCTTGGGGACAAATTTATTAAAGCGCTAGTGCAGAAAAGGCAACGTGATGGCTAGAAGTGAGAAGAGATGGTATAAAATACTGCGCTGAGAGTTTGACGCAGGCGCTATAAATACATTATTTGAAAAAATTGAAAAATTTGTAGTATTCTTTAATCAAATAACAAACAATAGCAATTGTTGCTATCATTACAATCCATTCTGGATACTTTATTACCAAATATAACCATAATATGATTGCTAATATTGTTTTTATACAAAGCATAATGCCTGCAGAAACAAAAGATAGAAAATCATTCATATTACACACCTATCCTATTTCAATATACTCAATCTGATATTGGTATAAACGAAAAAAGCCACCGACCTAATCGATGACTCCTCTAAAATTTATGGTGCTCGGGGCGGGATTTGAACCCGCAAGAGATTGCTCCCACCAGCCCCTCAAGCTGGCGCGTCTGCCAATTCCGCCACCCGAGCTATTTCACTCGAACTGGCGCGCCCACGGGGAGTCGAACCCCGCTTTTAAGGATGAAAACCTCATGTCCTAACCGATAGACGATGGGCGCTTTTAGTTACAAAACGCGCTAATTGTACCACACTTAGATACAAAAAATCAATAGTTTTTTTACATTTTTTAATTTTTATTTTTATAAAATATCAAAAACCGATGTGTAAAAATCATGTTTGTGTGTTTAACATGTTGATGTTAAACAACTTATCGTGTTTGATTGGTGGCGTTAGATGAAAGTTGCGGACATTAGACCAATAGCCTAAATTCGTGTCCGAATTTAGATGAAGCAGCATGGAATGCTATGAAGCGGTGCATAGCACCATGAAGCATGCCTCCGGCATATGAAGCATTGCGAAGCAATATATAAGGAGGGATTTAAACATTTGTGCAGCACGAGGACGTACTGCCGCCCAGTTATTCTGTAAGACGGGGACGTCTTACAGCCCAGTTATTGTGTAGGACGAGGACGTCCTACACCCCAGTTAAGCACACACTTTTATTTGTTGCTCTCTAATTTAGATGGGGACAATAGTCTAAATTCGTGTTCGAATTTAGATGAAGCAGCATGGAATGCTATGAAGCATTGCGAAGCAATATATGCGGTGAGATTAAAACATTTGTGCAGCACGAGGACGTACTGCACCCCAGTTATCCTGTAAGACGGGGACGTCTTACAGCCCAGTTATTGTGTAGGACGAGGACGTCCTACAC
>JAFPBK010000097.1 GCA_017424105.1 Kiritimatiellia bacterium
TTAGGCTACGATTTCGCTATCCCTTCTTCTCGCCTATGCCTCACAACATAAACCTTGGGAGTCGCTATTGGGTTGGTCGGTAACTACCCCCCGTTGGACTTTCACCATAGAACTATGACATGCCCGTCATACATAAAAAAACGGTGATCTGCATAAAGCAAACCACCGTTTTTTATTTATTCAAAGACTTTGGAAAAATTATTCCTCAGACTTCTTCTCGCTTGGAGTCCACTCCTCTGTTGATGAGAAAGCCTCATCGAAAGCAGAAGCAAGACCTACGATATCCTGGTCAGCACGAAGACCCTGCTCAGATGCGTACTCTGCTGGAATCTCAAAGTCCTCATCCTCACCGCCCTGTGCCTTTAGGCTTAGACCAATGCGGCGCTCATCACGATCGATGCGAACGATGCGAGCCTCAACCTCTTGACCAACCTTTAGAGCATCCTTAACGCGATCAACATGATCATCGCTAATCTGAGAGATGTGAACAAGACCATCAACACCACCCTCTAGCTCAACGAATGCGCCGAAGGAAGCAATCTTAGATACCTTACCCTTAACCATCTGACCAACAGCATAGCGAGCTGTGATGTTGCTCCATGGATCCTCAGAAGCCTGCTTCAAGCCTAGAGAAATGCGCTGATTATCTGAATCGACCTCTAGAACAACAGCCTCAACCTCCTGGCCCTTCTGTAGAAGCTCAGTTGGGTGATTGATCTTACGTGTCCAGCTCATGTCTGAAACGTGGATCATGCCGTCAATGCCATCCTCAAGCTGAATGAATGCGCCATAAGATGTGAAGTTGCGAACCTTACCCTTAACACGTGTGCCAACTGGGTAACGATCCTGAACTGTATCCCATGGATTTTCCTCTGTCTGGCGGATACCAAGAGCGATCTTCTGATCCTCCTTGTTTACGCCTAGAACAACAACGTCTACCTCGTCACCAACGTTTAGAACGTCAGATGCGCGAGCAACGCGGCGTGTCCAAGAGAACTCAGAAACGTGTACAAGACCCTCAATGCCATCCTCTAGCTCAACGAATGCACCGTAAGCAACTAGATTTACAACCTTACCACGTAGGCGGCTGTTAACTGGGTAGCGAGCCTCAATATCATCCCATGGATTTGCCTGAGCCTGCTTCAAGCCAAGTGAAATGCGCTCACGATCACGATCGATTTCTAGGATGATTACGTTTAGCTCCTGGCCAACCTTAACCATGTCTGCTGGGTGCTTTACGCGGCCCCATGTAAGATCTGTGATGTGTAGAAGACCGTCAATACCATCTAGGTCAACGAATACACCGAAATCTGTGATATTCTTAACCTTACCGATGCGGCGCTGGCCAACCTCTAGAGTTGCCAATAGCTCACGGCGCTTATCTGACTGACGCTCCTCGATCAATTCACGACGTGAAAGGATGATGTTGCGGCGATCATTTGAAATCTTAATTAGTTTGAACTCAAACTGCTGACCAATGTACTCATCTGTGCTGTGTACAGGAGAAACATCAATCTGTGAACCTGGTAGGAATGCCTCTACACCATCAACATCGATTAGTAGACCACCACGTACCTTGCTCTTAACAGTACCATTAACTGTGCAGCCCTCGCTGTAGCGCTCAAGAACAGCTTCCCAGCGAATCTTATCGTCTGCCATCTTCTTGGAGAGAACAACCATACCATCTTCATTTTCTGCCTGAAGAACTAGTACGTCAACTTCCTGGCCAACCTTTACAGATGCAATATCTTCGAACTCATTAGCTGGTACTGAACCCTCTGACTTACCGCCAACATCGATTAGAACCTCTGTTGAGCGAACCTCAAGGATCATACCCTTGATAATGCGATTTTCTTCTGCCTGCTGTAGTGTTGCATTTAGAAGTTCATTCATTTCTTGGCTCTTTGCCAAGTCTCTGCCTTTTTTTGATACGAGCATGTTATTATTTCTAGGCTTTTGGGGTTGATTAATATAACTGCTAGCTATTAGACGCCACCTAGCGTTTATGCTGCGAATTGCGCAAGATGCCTTAACTTGTGCAAAAAATAATGTAAAAATTGTACCAAAATATCACCTTGTTTATCAACAGGTTTTTTATATTTTTTTGAAAAAATCGTACTTTTCTGCAAATATCTTTAACTACAAATCTAAAAACTGCTGCCAAAGTAAAGTGTTATGACTAAAAGTGATAAGTTTTTGACTGGATTAACCAGATTTTGCACTGATGCTATGCCGTGTGGGTAGATGACATGTGCACATGATGCATGATAAATTATCTCGGAGTGGTCAGGCGACGCCTGCCTATGCTCCAAAGATTTCAAAATCAATGTTTACTTATGAATTTACAAGTCTAATTGGGAAAGCTCAGCATAATCCTCTACCACAAAGTCTGGCTTTATTTTTGCTGTGGCACAGTCTTCGCGCTTGGAATATCCTGTCAGAATTAGCACAGTGCGCACACCAGCTGCTGCAGCTGCTGGTATATCTGTCTCTAAATTATCGCCTATCGCGACTGCTTCATCGGCTGTAACACCTGCCTGCTCCAATGCCGCATCCATAAGTGCTCGCTCTGGCTTTCCTAGCATTACTGGAGCAACATCTGTGGCTGTCTGCACCGCAGCCACAATGCTGCCTGAGCCTGGAGCAATGCGACCATTCAAATGCAAGCGATGATCTGGATTTGTTGCTATAAACCTCGCTCCTTTAAGGATATACGTTGCTGCTTTAGCTAATTTTGAATATGTAAATTCGCGATCAATGCTTACAACAACATAATCAGGCTGCTCATCTTCTACAATTGTATGACCTGCCTCTTTTAATGCAATGCGTAAGCCATCCTCACCTACTACATACACCTTGGATGGCGTTGAAATATAGGAAGCAGCAGCTAGAGCTGTCGTCATCACATCGGAAAGTTCACATGGTATACCGTAGCCACGAAGTTGCTCTACCACTAACTCAGGCACGCGATTGGACCGATTTGTCACAAACATTGTACGAATGCCATTTGCATGACATTGTTTGATATACTCTGCTGCACCTGGCACCTCTTTTTCACCTAAATATACAGTGCCATCCAAATCAAAAATTATTAGCTTTGTCATTCTCTAGTCATTTCGCTTTAGAACTAATGCACAGCGCGATGGAACATACAAGCTTATATGTAGCACCTGCTCATTTCCCCATAGCGATGGCATTGTAAAATATGTCTGTGGCATAGAAACGCGTTCATGTCCACCAAACTTGACCGAATCCGTTGTAAGCAATAGCTTATAATCACCAGGTGGAACCATAAGCTTCCAATCCGTATAGGATTTTGTTGGATGGAAGTTAAATATAAAGAATAAATTACCACGAGAAAATGCAAGCAACTTTTCTTCCCCACTTGCATATAACTGGCGGGTATATTCTGTGAGCACTTCGCTATTCTCATTAAACAGCTTTAGCATTGCCTCATCAAAATCTGCCAATGCAGAGAATTGCAACAGTGGGTTATCACGCAAGCTCCACAAACGGCGTGCATGCGCATAGGAAAATCCATTTCCTTCGCGTGGGAAATCAATCCACTCTGGATGACCAAACTCATTTCCCATAAAGTTCAAGTAGCCATGTCCTGCTGTAGCAAGTGTAGCCAAGCGTGCAAGCTTATGAATAGCCACTGCGCGTTCAATTGTTAAATTGCCGGAACGCTTATGCATGGAATCATATATTGCCGGACCAGACATCTCAAAGAATAAAGTCTTTCCACCGACAAGCGCTTGATCGTGACACTCAACATAGCTAATTGTCTTCTCATCGGCACGGCGATTTGTAAGCTCATGCCATAGCCATGGAATATACCAAGCCTCATCAGGCACCTCACGAACAAGCTTGCCCCATGCTTCTGTAATGCCCATAGCAAGGCGATAATCAAATCCTGCTCCGCCATCCTTCTGAGGAGCACCAAGTCCTGGCATTCCACTAACATCCTCAGCAATAGTAATTGCATCTGGACGCACCTCATGAATTACCTGATTTGCAAGCCCTAGATATGTATAAGCATCCTCGTCCACCTGACCATCAAAATATTGATCATAGCTGACAAAATCAACACCTAAGCCATGATGCAAATATAGCATACTTGTTACACCATCAAAGCGGAAACCATCAAAATGAAATTCATCCAACCAATAACGACAATTGGATAATAGCAAATGCAAGGTGGAGAGTCGCCCATAATCAAAACAAGACGAATCCCATACTGGATGGTGGCCACGCTCTCCCCCATGGAAATAAAGATAATCAGTTCCATCAAAGCGAGCTAAACCATCATTCTCATTACGAACAGAATGGGAATGAATTATATCCATGATTACGGCAATTCCCATGCCATGTGCTTCATCAATAAGTTGCTTTAGCTCTTCAGGTGTACCAAAGCGTGATGAGCAAGCAAAGAAATTTGCTACCTGATAGCCAAAGGAGCCATAATAAGGATGCTCCATAATTGCCATTAGCTGAACTGTATTGTAGCCAGCCTTTGCTATTCGTGGCAGGGTGTGCTCGCGAAATTCATTATATGTGCCAACGCGCATCTCCTCTTGTGCCATTCCAATATGGCTCTCGTAAATAAGAGGATTTTTATATGTAATCTTAAATTTTGGATTTTTCCAGATATATGGCTGTTCCGGAGCCCATACTTGAGCTGAAAAGATATTTGTGGCATAGTCCTGCACAACACGCCTTACATAGCTAGGAAGGCGCTGACCTTCGCCCCCATTCCATGTTAAATGAAGCTGATAATGCTGTCCATGCTTTATTGCATACTCCGGAAGAGTTATCTCCCACACACCTTCTGTATTGATGCGCTTTACCTCATATTCTGGGCGACGCTCCCAATTAGAAAAATCTCCTACAAGCCACATTGCTGTAGCATTTGGAGCAAGCTCGCGGAAGCACCAGCCACCATCTTTCAAATGATGCAAGCCATAATATTCATGGCCACAAGCAAAGCTTGCCAACTTACCGCGTGGGGCAAGCTTTTTCTTTAATGCGGCAAGACGCTGCTTACGTTCCTTTATTTTTGGCATATATGGACCTAATGCCATATCATCCTTTAATTGTGCAAGCTGCATAAAAGCTCCTTCAATAAGAAATCCTAATAATCCTGCTTCTCACCCTTATGAGGCATATACAAAGCCTCCATATGATGATTTACATGAGAAGGGGTATGCTCGTGAACAAAGCTCTTTAAATCTCCGACATTATCAAGAGGTATCAGCTCTGTATCAACATCTACGCCATTATTTAAATCATGGAGTGCGGCAGTGTGATTAACACACAAAATATGTGTTGAATGAGAAACAACAACACGCACATTATGGGAAACCATTATGAGAGTTTTTTCTTTTGCAAGCTCCTGAAACAGCTTAAACAATTCTAACTCTGTGGCAGAGTCTACATTTGCTGTAGGCTCATCAAGGAAAAGCAAATCAGGATCATTTGCAAGTGCGCGAGCAATTATTACGCGCTGGCGCTGACCGCCAGACAGCTCCGAAAAGCGTTTTTTCTCAAATCCTTCGAGCCCTACTCGCTTGATGGCAGCACTTGCTGCCTCTTTATCTGACTTAGAAAAACCACCAAAAATTCTTGAACCAATCAGTCCTGTCATCACTGCCTCAAGAACTGTAATTGGGAATTGATTATCAAAATTGATTTGCTGAGGAACAAAGCCAATGCGATTTCGCTGTTTATGCGGTGGCTGATTATATATCTCAATCTTTCCAAAGCGTGGTCTTAAATCACCGAGTAGAAGACGAAGCAAGGTTGTCTTTCCGCCACCATTTGGGCCTATAACCGCTACTAGCGATTTCTCTGGAATTTCAAATGAGATATTGTGCAGTACCTCAGGGCCTTGATATGAAAAGCACACATCGCGAACCCTGACAGCACATTCTTTGGAAGACTGCTGCCCCACTCCCACATTAGCAGAACTATTGTGGGAGTTTGCACCATGAAAATGCTCATAACAATGCTTGCACTGACAGCTGTCTTCCATAACTACAGTAATTATAGGCGGCTGACAGCCACCTTAAAGATAATCTTATGAACAGGCTTATCTCCTGAAGCTGTTGACACAGCGGGCTCATGAGCTTCATGTGGATAAATCACCATAAACTCACCTGCCTTAAGTGTTGTTGCTTCACCAAAGCCAGTACGGAAATCAATATCCTTCTCAACATCAAAAGGAATATTTACAACCATCTGATCTGGATTGCCAAGATAAACCAACTCCTCACCATCAAGCACTACCTGAATATCAATGTAACGCTTATGTGTTTCATACTTATTGTCAACATAAGGATGTGATGTATAGTGCTGAGGAATTGCAACCAAATCCTCTCCCTCAAGAAATACCTTACCATCTGGAGCTGTTGCACCAAACTCATTTAGCCACTCAAATGCCTTAGCAAACAAAGGGTGAGCATTCAAATAAAGCTTTGAATTAGAAATACTATCCTTAATCATAAATACCCCTACCTGTAAACTTACTTATCCATCTTTTTATTAACCATTGCGCAGACACAAGAGTCTGACCAAACGTTAACACCTGTCTCAACCATATCAATAATTGCGTAGATAGGTAGAATTACACCCATAACACCTAGAGGTGCACCCTCAACACTTGATACCAAAGACAGAGTTAGGAAGAAGCAACCCATTGGAACACCTGCATTACCAATTGCTGAGATTACAGAGATTAAAACCCAAATAGCAATTGTTGACAATGTCAAAGGAATGCCACCATTTTGCATTACAAATAGAGATGTAACAAGAATAAATGCAGCGCAACCATTCATATTGATTGTGCAGCACATAGGAAGAACAAAGCGTGCAACCTCTGGCTTTGCCTTCATATTATTTTCAGCAGAAGCAACTGTTACAGGCAATGTTGCTGTTGAGCTCTTTGTGAAGAATGCCATCAACACAGCTGGTAGCATATTCTTGAAAACCTTTAGAGGATTGATTTTTGAAATCAATAGGAAAAGAGGAAGAATAACAACGAACTGAATTATATTTCCACCAAGAACAACTGCAACATATTTACCAATTGATTTTGCAGCCATTTCGCCAGACATCTGAACAGCCAACTGTGCTGCGAAAGCAATGATACCTAGTGGCAATGCCCAAACCAAAGCACGGATAATTGCGAAGAAAACTTCCTGAAGACCATTGATAGCCTTAATCAATGCTTCTGTATTTTCTGTACGCTTAATAAATGCCAATGACAAACCAACTGCTGCAGCAATAATAAGAATGCTTAGTACACTGCCACTGCTAAATGGATTGATTACATTATCTGGAACAATATTTAGAATATGTTCATAAACACTTGAAACATTACCTTCATATGTTGCTACTTTATCAGAGCTGCTTGCAATCATCTCCTGTGGAATTGAATCTGGAGAAATAACCTTATAAAGAACAGCACCTAGAACAGAAGCAACTAGTGTTGTTAAGATTGTGTACATAATTGTAAAGCCAAAAATCTTACCTGTATTCTTTTGGCCGCCCAAAGATGCAAGAGTTGTTGTGATAACAAGTGCAATTGTTGGCACTGCAACAAACTTGAATAAACGAGTATAAATTCCTGCAATAAAGTCACATAACTTAATTACAGAACCATCTGGTGCAAAGCTTAGACCAACTACAACACCAATGACAAGAGCACCTAGCCAAATAGCCATTTGTTTGCCATTAAAACCAACATTCTTTTTTGCTGTTTCCATTTTTTCCTCACAATTTTTAATTTAATTTTATGAAAATCTTTTAAGAATTTTTGTTTCTCAATTTTACCAAAGATTAAAATCGTTTTCAATGCTTATTGATGGACAGCGCTAAATTACTAAATTCGGGTTCGAATTTAGATGAAGCAGTGCGATGCACTATGAAGCGGTGCGTAGCACCATGAAGCATGCCTACGGCATATGAAGCATTGCTCCGCAATATATGCGGTGGAATTTAAATTTGAATTTAATCAAGACATAGGGGACATTGGCGACAGGAGAGCAAGAATTTCTAGCGCTTAATAAATTTGTCCCCAAGGTCTCCTGTGTGCTAAAATCTTGTGTTCGCGCTTACGCTTCCGTCCGGGACGATTAGACGGTTAGACGGTTGTACGACCCAAAGACGATTAGACGCTTAGACGACCACCGCCAGACGATTAGACGTTGAGACGTGAGACTCCCTCCCGCGTTGACACGCGCTATGGGACATGGGACGATAGACGAGAGACGAGACCCCTATGACGAGAGACGTTAGACGCTTAGCCACCACACAAGCCCAGCGCACCTCCGCGTCCTTTGCGCCATCCACGAGCAATCTTTTCAAATATCCACATAAAAAGTAAACAAACAATTAAGCCGAATAAAAGCGTAATAAGCGTGATGGGTATTGGGAACCACGAAAGGCACGAAATACACGAAAGGAATAGGGATAGGAACTAAAAACAATAGTAAATATTTTCATTTTTGTGTGTTTCGTGTGTTTTGTGGTTGAATCATTCATAAAGGTATTGGGAACCACGAAA
>JAFPBK010000098.1 GCA_017424105.1 Kiritimatiellia bacterium
GGCTAAGGATTCCCTGTAGCATAATGACTCTGCTAGACACATACTTTTGCGCTTGATCCCCAATCCAAAAGTGTGGCAGAATTCGCCACAGCATATCTGAGTTTGCCACATATTTTGGTTTACATTCATATTAGATTCTAATTTTGTCGAAACCAAAACCCGAACCTATATTATGCAAGAAAGAAAACCAAGAGAACATTCCCTGTTCCTTAAAGCATTTCGAACATGGCTGCAGTTCGTCAATTCCGGACTATACTTTAAGAAGGAGCATCTGCTCGGACTCGAGAATGTCCCTATAAACGGAACACCCACAATCATAGTTGCGAATCATCAGAACTGTCTCAACGACCCTCTCTGCGTATGCCTTCAGTTGACTGACCGCAGAATGAACTTTCTGGCAAGGGCAAATGTCTTTAATAAGCCTATATTCAATAAGGCATTGCGGGCCATGGGGCTGCTTCCGGCTTACAGAATGAGTCATGAAGGACTTGCTCAGGTACGCAGAAATGCAGAAACATTTGATGATGTTGGCAAAGCATTGACAGACGGCGAGACTCTGATGCTATATCCTGAAGCCGGACACCAGGACAAGAGGTGGCTCGGAACATTCAAACTCGGATATCTGCGAATTGCTTTTTCAGCGGCTCAGCAGATGGGATTTGAAAAAGACATCATAATACTCCCCTCTTGCAATCATTATTCGAATTATTTTCATGCCAGAACTGAAATGCTCATCAAGTTCGGCGAGCCCATTTCACTCAAGCCTTACTATGAGGAATATCAGGCGGAGCCACGTGCTACAATGATGAAGATAAATAGCATCGTCAGGGAAAGAATCAAGGAAATGATGCTCCATGTCGATGATCTTGAGCACTATGATCAGATTGACTGGCTTCGAGAGAATGACTTCGGACGAAAATATGCTGTCGAGCACGGCTATAAGTTCCGTTACCTGCCTTCTCGCCTACTCTCGGATCAGAAACTGGTAAATGATCTACAGAAGGCTACTGAGTCACATCCTCAGGAGATGGAGGAAGTATATAAGGATGTCCAGACATTGAAGGATGGGATGAAGGAACTGAATGTCAGGGACTGGTTGTTCCGTCGCAATCCGCATTTTGAGGCTGCCCTGCTACGTGCTCTGGGATTGCTGGCGCTGCTTCCGCTTTTTATTGTATCAATGATACCTACAGCTTTAATGTTCATTGTTCCTGAACTTTTCCTTAAGAAACTTATTAAGGATCAGATGTTTGTAAGTACATTCCGAGTAGCTGTAAGTGCACTTGTTACGGTGCCGGTATGTCTTGCGGTACCCGTTGTACTGCTTTGGGTATTCTCCGGATTCTGGTGGGCTCTAGGATATTTCATAGCATTCCCATTCATGTTCCTCCTTGCCTGGAACTATATGAGGCTTTTTATGAAATTTGTAGGGACATGCAATTTCATTGCTCCGAGGAACAAAGCAAAGATAATCGAGCTACGCAAATTGCGCAGCAGCATATTCAGCAGATTGGAAAAACTTATCAAATAATTTTCAGCTGGCATCTCTGATATCGGAGATGCCTCTTTTATAAATAGTCATGAAAATTTCGTAATATTGCACTAGGTAAGCACATTACATCCTCTAAAGTAAGATTATAACAAGCAAACTATGAATAGAATAAAAACTTTAATATTGGATTTCGACGGCACCCTTGGAAATACGACTGAAGTGATTGTGCGCACCATGCATGCGGCTATTCATGAGCTAGGACTTCCTGAACGTACTGATGCCGAATGTGCCGCCACAATTGGTCTGAAACTAATAGAGATACCTCCTGTGCTCTTCCCTAGCCTTGAAGTTGACCCAAACCTATTTGCAGCCACATACAGAAGGTTTTTTCATACATTTAACTCTGACGGAGCTGTCAAACTATACCCGGGTGTAAAGGAGACACTTATGGATCTTCACAGACATGGATTCACACTGACAATTGCAAGCAGCAGAAGCCACATAACCCTTGATGAATATATCAGGAAGCTAGGACTTTCGGAGATCATCAGCCACGTTGTTGGTGGAGAAGATGTAAAGGAAGGAAAGCCAAATCCCGAGGCCGTGAACATCATCTTGAATAAATTAGGAATCTCTGCTGACGAGGCCTTAGTTGTCGGCGACACATCATTCGATATAGATATGGGACGCAATGCCGGGACTATGACATGTGGAGTAACTTACGGAAACGGAACCCGAGAAAGCATGGCACAGGCAGATTGGCTGATAGACGAATTCTGCGAATTAACGAAGCTGATTAGGACATGAAACTGGAAGGACTTAATGACAGACAACTGGAGGCAGTAAAGGCTACTGAGGGTAAGGTAAGAATCATCGCAGGCGCAGGATCGGGCAAAACTCGCGTCCTTGCGTACCGTTATGCGTATCTGGTTGACGAAGTTGGTATTGATCCGGCTAATATCCTTTGTTTGACCTTCACCAACAAGGCGGCTCAGGAGATGCGTGGCAGAATCTGCAGGATTCTTGGCATCGAGCAGGCAAACGATTTCATCTGTACAGTTCACTCCTTCTGCGTGAAGTTCCTTCGCGAGGAAATCTTCCGTCTGGGATATCCAAAGAATTTCCAGATTCTGGACGCAGAGGACATGAAGGCTCTTGCCAAGGAATCTTTCACGGAGTTGAAGATAGACAGAACAGAATCCACTGTCGAGCAGTTTCTGCATAACTTTTCAAAGGATAAATTTCCTGGCTGGTATCTACCTTCTGTGATTGTTCCTACAGAAATTAAGGCTGAGCAAATCCAGGAAGTACAGCGACTCATCAATCTGAGAGGAGACAACTATGCGAAGCTATTTATCTCGACTCTACTCAAGCAGAAGAAGTATTTCGCACTTGATTTCAACGACCTTATCTATTTCACAATACATATTCTTAACGAATTTCCTGAGGTATGCCAGAAGTGGCAGATGAGAATGAACTATGTCATGGTGGATGAGGTGCAGGACTGTACCTCACTCGAATGGGTAATCTATCAGACCCTGAGCGCGAAGCACGGCAACCTGTTCATAGTCGGAGACCCCGATCAGAACATCTACGAGTGGAGAGGCGCAGACCCGACTGCATTTGTCGTCTATAAGCCGGACACAGACATCATATTGGATCAGAACTACCGTTCCACTTCCACCATCCTCGATGCCGCCAATTCCATCATTGATTATAATACTCTTAGAATCAAGAAAAACCTTTACACCGTCGGAGAAAAGGGAGATGTAATCACGCATTTCCATGGCAAGGATGAAAAAGAGGAAGCTGACTGGATATCGCAGCAAATCAAGAAGTTGACCAAAAAGAAACTCTTCAAGAAAGGAGCTGCATATTCAGACTTTGCCATTCTGGTGAGAGCTTCATACCTTACACGAAGCATCGAACAATCATTCCTAAAAAATGAAATTCCATACGTCATCTGGGGTGGAGTCCGCTTCTTCGAGAGAAAGGAGATTAAAGACTCGCTTAGCTACCTCAGGCTTATTGCCGGAGATGATGACATTGCATTCAAGAGAATAGCTAATGTACCTTCGCGCAAAATCGGCGAAAGCACCATGGAGAAGATCGCGGAGACAGCTAAGATTCAGGGCTGCAGCATGTATGAGGCGTTGAAGATAATGAGTCAGACAAAGGGTTATAACAAAGACTCTATCCTTCAGTTCATTGAGGCGATTGAGAGCGTGCGCGACTGCGTGGGTAAGATGAGCATCAGCGACCTGCTTGACTACATCATCCGCAAGAGTGGCCTTATGGAGATGTACCGTAGGGATGAAGAAGAGGAGAGATTGGAAAATATCGGCGAGCTGATCAACTCCATCAAGACCTACGAAGCAGATCATAAGGAGGATGACATAACACTGGATCAGTACCTGCAGGATATAGCCCTTTATACCAATGCAGACTATGCCAAGGATAAAGATCAGGTTAAGATGATGACCATTCATCAGGCCAAGGGACTGGAGTTCCCATATGTCTTCATAGCAGGATTAAGCGAGGGAATCATGCCTAATAAGCGCAGCGTCAGAGAGAGAAAGCACAAGGCTATGGAGGAAGAGAGAAGGTTGATGTACGTGGCTGTAACGCGTGCAGAGCAGAAACTCTTCCTCACCGAGTCAGAGGGTTACTCAATGCAGGGAGGGTTCGAGAAGTACCCGTCGCGCTTCATACGAGAGATTAAGCAGGGGTTGTTTGTGACTGAGGGAAAAATGGACCAGAGCATCTGGAGCAAGGCAATCACCTTCAGCAAAGACTTAGACAAGGAATGTGAACTTAATATATGTGACAGTCCTGAGGGACAACTGTTCTTCGAGGGTAACAAAGTGCATCACAATCATTTTGGAGACGGAACGGTGATTAAGGCATACGACAATGGAGAGTTCTGCGAAGTTGACTTTGAGAGCTTCGGAGTCAGAGCCATTAAGTCTGATAAATTATCACTTTTATAATAATTATTTAACTCAGTTCTCATGTCTGGCGATAGACTGAAAGGATTTTTCAAGAAATATATAGTAGATGCCTTGAGCCATATGGCTTTGGGACTTTTCTGCTCTTTGATTCTCGGACTTATTATTGGACAGATTGCCAAGATCCCTGGCCTGGACTTCCTTCAATTTATCTCCGATGCGCTCTCTGCCACATCCCCACTGGTTGGAGCCTGCATTGGCCTGGCTATCGCTCACGGCCTCGAATGCGCTCCACTGGTAATCATATCGTCAGCTGTTACGGGTGCGCTTGGTTACGAGTTTGGCGGCCCTGTGGGAGCATATGTTTCAGTAATCATAGCCTCTAAAATCGGTATGCTGGTATCAAAGAAGACACCGGTAGACATCATCTTAACTCCGCTTGTTACAACTCTTGTGGGTGGTCTTATTGCAAAGTACTGCTGCTCGTCAGTCTATGATTTCATGATATATCTCGGTTCTCTTGTCAATGAGGCAACCAAACTTAATCCATTCCTTATGGGAATTACAGTTTCTGTCCTGGTAGGATGCGCTTTAACATTGCCTATCAGTTCAGCTGCGATTTGTATTATGCTAGGCATTGACGGTCTTGCTGCCGGTGCCGCAACTGTCGGCTGCTGTGCACAGATGATAGGATTTGCCGTTATCAGTTACAGAGACAACGGAATCGGAGGATTTGTATCACAAGGCCTCGGTACTTCCATGTTGCAGATAGGCAATATTGTAAAGAAGCCAATTATCTGGCTTGCTCCGACATTGACTGCAGCTATCCTTGGTCCCCTTTCTACCATGGTCTTCAAGATGACCAATAACTATCTTGGAGCAGGAATGGGAACATCCGGCCTTGTAGGCCCTCTCGCCACATTTGCCTCAATGACCCAAGCAGGAGCTACCCCAGGACTGCTCATAACAAAAATTGCCATCCTTCACTTCATCGCTCCAGCCATTATTGCCTTATTCATCCATTTCCTAATGAGAAAGAACACAGGAAATCCTGTATTTAATAGAGATTTTACGAAGAATCCTCCTTACCCATTCCAATCATCATGGGAATTCTATAGTGCAGTTCGTGACTATGTAGATTACATTCATATCAAGGATTGTAAGCAGGTTAACAATGGAACAGGAACAGAATATCAGTACCCAGGAGAGGGTGATGGTGATGTTCGTAGAGTTCTTAAGGATGCTTTTGAGCGTGGTTATGATGGTGGTATTTCTATTGAGCCACACCTAGCTCTTGTTTTCCATGATTCTGATAATGAGAATCATGATGAAAAAATGATGCGTACATATTTAGAGTATGGACGCCGCATTGAAAAGCTTGTTGCAGAAATCAAGCAAGAGATTGGCAAGTAATTTTATACTATATTTGTGGCATAGCTGCTATGCCACAAATTATGTTTGAATGGTAATGGGGATGTGCTTGAACATCCCCATTCCAAAGTAGCATGAGGCAATGCCTCAACTAATTTATGCAAAAGCATTAGTTTTTTATATAAAAGAAACGGATTTGTTATGGCAAAGATTTTTATTACTGGTGGAAATGGTCAGCTAGGTCGTGCCTGCAAAAGATTTTTCTCAAAAAATCACCAGGTTGTTACCACAGATATCCAAGAGATGGATATTACAAATTCAGATAGTATTCTAAAGGCTATCGGAGATTTTAAGCCAGACTATATTGTAAACTGCGCTGCATATACAGCTGTTGACAGAGCAGAGAGTGAGACAGAGCTTGCCCATAGACTTAATGTTATTGGCCCTAGCAAGCTGGCAGCTGCAGCTGTATTGTTCCGCGCACGCTTGATTCATATTTCTACAGACTATGTTTTTGATGGTAATCGTCAGTTCCCATTCCCATGGACAGAAGAGGATACACCAAATCCTCAGACTGTTTATGGCAGAACAAAGCTTGATGGAGAAAATGCAGTAATCAATACTTATGGTTGCGATGGCATTGTTCTACGTACTGCATGGTTATATAGCCCAACAGGTCATAATTTCTTGAAGACAATGCTTCGCCTTGCTTCTTCAAGCCCAGCAGATAAGATTCATAAAATTGTAAACGATCAGTTTGGTTGTCCAACTTCAGCTTCTGAGCTTGCTAAGCAGATTCTATACATTATTGAATCTCCTAATTATCTTGACCGTGGCGTCTATCATGCCGTTTGCTCTGGCTGCACTTCATGGTATCACTTTGCCACACGCTTCCTAGAGCTAATGAATATTGATACAACTAACTTTAAGCCTTGCACTACAGAGGAATTCCCAACTCCGGCAAAGCGCCCTAGAAACTCTGTGCTTGCAGTAGATAAGCTATCAAGCAAAAATATGTATGTGATGGTTGACTGGGAAACAGCTCTTAAGAATTATGTTATAGAGCATGGTCAAACTGTCTATAAGGATGTTCTGGCATCTCTATAAGTACATACTCCTTAGTCTCAAATTTTTAATATACACATAATAAATCACAATCATTGGGCGGTGCTTTTATGAAGTATGGTCACTTTAATTCAGATAATTCTTTTACTATAACTAATCCTAAAACACCGCGCCATTGGTATAATTACATTTTTAATGATAATTATATCGGATGCGTTTCTCAGGTTGCATTTGGCGAAAGCTTCTGTCAGGACGCAATGGGCCGCAGAATCCCATTGGTTGTAGGCCGTCAGCTATATGTTGTTGATATTGCAGCAGGAGAGTATTGGACAGCAAATGGGCTTCCTATTGCACAAAATTATGATGTGTTTGAGACAACCCATAAGCCAGGTATTACGACAATTACAACTGTGCGTAATGGTATAAAAGTTATTTTCAACATTTATCTGCATGCTACAGAGCATGGAGAAATTTGGGATGTAGAAGTAAGCAATACTTCTTCTGAAGCTCGTAAGCTACGAATTATTCCACACGCTGCCACAGATATTGATGGCCCGTATACAATCCAAACCTACAATACAGGCACAGCTTGGTTTGATGCACCAAGTAGTACTTTGATTCTCAAAAGTGCATGGAAGTTTGGTGGACCAGATTTGCATGAAGTTTATGGATTTATGTGTGGCAGCGTAGCACCAGATGGCTACGATACACGTAAGAATGCATTTGTTGGCGTGTATGGCACAGCAATGCAACCTGAGGCTCTTGATGAAGAGCTTGCTTGCCGTAATACAGAATGCCTAGGCGAAAAATTCTGTGCGGTACTTCAAAATACAATCTCGCTAGATGCTGGTGAGTCTGCTCATTTTCGTTATGTTATTGGTTGTGTAAATACACCAGAGCAAATACCTGCATCAGCAGAGGCTCTATTAAGCACTGCTCCTGGGGCTGCGGAAAAGCGTGGTGTGGCTGCTCTTGGTGGCGTAAAAATCACAACACCAAACCAAGCTTTGAATTCGCTCGCAAATACATGGCTTCAATATCAGACAGTGCTAGGTGCTCGCTGGGCACGTGTTCGCCACAATGGCTATCGTGATATTGTGAGTGACTGCGATTGCCTTGCTACATTTAATCCAGAACTTTCGTGGCAGTGTGTTAAGCGCATCCTGACATATCAATATAGCAATGGCTATGCACCACGTACCTTTAAGGAGGGTGCAATTTGTGATAACAATTTTGCAGATTGTGCAGTAGGTATTCCAATGGCTGTATATAATGCAATTTGTGAGCTTGGAAATCCAGAGCTTCTAAGCGAAGAGGTTGCATTTAACGATGGTTCGGTAGCATCTGTTTATGAGCATTGCAAGCGTGCAATGGATTTTCTATGGAATTTCAAAGGCCTTCACGGACTTATCAAAATTTGGGGTGGCGATTGGAATGATTGCATGAATTCTGCCGGCCTTGAAGGAAAGGGTAGCAGTGTTTGGCTTTCTCTCGCATGGTGCTATGCAAATAAACTATTTGGCGAATTGGCAACAATGCTTGGCAAGACAGATGATGCAGCACAATCAAAAGCACGCGGCGAGGAATTTGCTGCAACAATCAATGATGTTGCTTGGGATGGCGAATATTATGTTTGTGCTTACAAGGACGATGGCTCAGTATTAGGTTCGCATATAAATACCGAAGGTAAGGTATTTTTAATTCCACAAATTTGGTCAATTATTTCAGGCGTTGTTACACCAGAACGCTTACCAAAGGTTCTTCACACAATAGATGTTACACTTTATGATGAAGCAGGTACTCTTGTATCCAAGCCAGGCTACTCATCTGTGGATAATAGCATCGGTATTATGGGAACAAAGCCAGCAGGCGTTCATGAGAATGGCGGAATCTATTTGCACACAATGGCATGGAAGCTTGCTTTAGATGCAATTTTAGGACGCTCCCAAGAGCTATATACATCGCTTCAGCATACGATCCCAGTAACAGATACTGGAGAAGAGCATTTGCGTGAGCCATATATTATGTGTAATTCCATCTTTGGAAAAGAGACTGGTTATCGTTATAAGACACCTGGACAAAGCTGGCGCAGTGCAAGTGGACAATGGCTCATGAAGGCATTGGTAAATTTTGTCTTTGGAGTTAAACCAACTCTTGAGGGCTTACGCATTCAACCATGTATGCCTGCACAGTGGGATGGCTCAGTAATTGAGAAGCATTTCCGTGGCAGTGTCTATACAATTACTTATAAGCATACAGGTGAATCAAAGCTTATTGTTGATGGCTCACCAATTGACGGAAATGTAGTTCTTGCTTCCGCAGATAATAAGCAGGTATCAATTACTTGTGAATTTTAAGCTCATTTATGGATAATACTGTTAAGATACAAATCAATGAGCCAGAAGCAATAGAGATTGCAAAACTAGTTGCTGAAGCAGGTGGGCGTGCTTTTTGCGTAGGTGGTTGTGTACGCGATGCACTTCTTGGTGTCTCATCTAAGGATGTAGATATTGAGGTGTATGGTTTAGGTGTTGCTGCGTTGCGTGATTTGTTGCAATCTCGTTATAAGGTTGATTTAGTCGGTGAAAGCTTTGGTGTATTTAAATTACACGGATTTGATATTGATGTTGCACTTCCCCGAAGAGAGACAAAGCTTGGAGAAGGGCATAAGGGCTTTGATATTCAAGCTGCACCAAATCTCTCATATGAAGATGCTACTTCTCGCCGCGATTTTACAATCAATGCTTTGATGTATGATCCACTTACTGGCGAGCTGATTGACTGCTGGGGCGGTGTAGAGGATTTGCGAAATGGCATCATAAGGCATGTGAGTGAGCATTTTGTTGAGGATCCGCTTCGCGTGCTGCGTGCAATGCAATTTGCAGCACGATACGATTTTGAGGTTGCACAGGAAACTGTTGAATTATGCCGACGCATTAAGCCTGAAGGACTTCCTCGTGAGCGTTTAGCAGGTGAGTGGGAGAAGCTACTTCTCAAAGGTAAGGCTATTTCAAGAGGTATGAATTTCTTGAAGGATTGTGGTTGGATACAATATTATCCTGAAATTGTTCCTTTGATTGGTTGCAGACAAGACCAAAAATGGCATCCTGAAGGAGATGTGTGGGCACATACGCTTCTTGCTCTTGATAATTTACCTCAGTGGCGCACCGGAAATCGTCAGGACGATTTAATTGTCGCAGTGGCTGTACTCTGCCACGATTTTGGTAAACCATATACCACATGCTTTGCTGCTGATGGCCATATTACAAGTTATAACCATGAGAATGCTGCAGACGAAGAGGTGACGAGCTTTGTTTCAAGGCTTTGGAATTTGAATGGTTTTGCAGAGCAAGTACTTCGTTTGGTTAATGCACATATGCGCCCAATAATGCTGATAAATGCAAAATCTTCAGACAAGGCTTATCGTAAGCTTTCTGTGGATGTATTACGGATGGATTTGTTAGCAGCCGTTGTTGCATGTGATGCTTTCGCTTCCTCTCCAGATATACCGAAGGAAGATATAATCAATGCATTTATATCTAAATGTAAAGAGCTTGATATTTATACTTCTCCACCAAAGCCAATTATACAGGGACGTCATTTAATTGAGTTGGGTGTCAGCCCACAAGCAATAACTGGAGAGGTTTTTGGTTCTATTCTTGATAAGCTTTATTTAGCTCAGATAGATGGGAAATTTAATAATTTAGAAACAGCAATTTTATATGCTAAACGAACCTATGTAAAGGGGAGAATAAGAATGAACAGAGTTTTATATGTTGGCTCAAATTGTGGTGAGCAAGGAAAAGGATTACGAAAATATTCTCTTGATGGAGAATCACAGAAGCTAGTAGAGCGTTACGTTGTAGAAGATGCTATTGACCCAATATATTTGGCATTAAGTGCATCAGGTCGCTATTTGTATGTCGCTGAGAAGGTAAATGTAGATGGAAGTGATTTACATGGTGGTGTGGCAGTGTACTCTACAGAGGGAGGCAAGCTTACACGTATTGCTCAATATGCAGTTGCAAAAACCGTACCTTGCCACATTTCTTTGAGTGCATATCAAAATTATTTACTTTGGGCTGAGTATCGTAATGGAACCTGTGGCTATATGAAGGTATTGCCTAATGGTCTTCTTGAGCCAGTAGCATCAATACAGCATCAGGGATGCGGTATAAATAAGGAGCGTCAGGAGTCTGCACACTGCCACTGTGCAATATCTACACCAACAGAAAAATATATGTGTGTTTGTGATCTTGGTATAGATCAAGTTGTATTTTATCCATTGACTGGTAATGCAGCAGATTTTAAGAGAGTCGGTCATGTTGATGTTGAGCCAGGTGCAGGCCCACGTCATTTGATTTTCAATGGGCGAATTGCATATCTGATAAATGAGTTGAACAATACAGTTATTGCTTATCATTCAAATGATATTGAATTTAAAGAGATTGCTACATATAAAACATTGCCAGATGATTTTAAAGAATTTTCTAAGTGTGCAGCAATAAAGATTTCTCCTAATCATAAGTGGCTTCTTGCATCAAATCGTGGCCATAATAGCATTGCTGTATTTAGAATCTGTGAAGATGGCGGCTTAGAGCGAGTTGTAATCAATATGTTGGGCGGTGAATTCCCTCGAGATTTCTCTTTCTTCCCAACAGGAAACAAGATTGTTGTAGGTCATAAGACAAGCGATGAATTTGTGACTTATGATTTTGATGATGAGACAGGTGTTATGACACAGACAGATGAATGCTTTAAATTTACAAAGCCATTAGCATTTATCTTTGATTAACCTTTATTTGAGTATTTGATTTATCTGTCAAATTCAGGTTGGTTTTCCTACTCGCTTATATGAATATAATTTTATTAAATCCAGAAGAAATCAGTGTATCAAAAACTGTTCGACTTGAGGGACGCCGCTTTGAGCATATTCAAAATGTGCTTAAATCGGAGGTTGGTGATTTGTTGCGCGTTGGTATAGTTGGAGATAAACGTTACCAGGCAAAACTAATAGAAAAATCGGATACTTTTTGTGTTGTTGAGTTAGGAGTAGAGCTTCCTGGCTTTAAAGAACCTAAGTTAGATTTGATTCTTGCATTGCCACGTCCTAAATGTATGAAACGCCTTTGGGCTCAGCTATCGGCTGTTGGCTTTAAGCGTATTTTCATAGTAAATGCCGAGAAAGTAGAAAAGGTATATTGGGGCAGTACTACTTTGGCAGAGGAAATTTACAAACCATTGCTGCTTGAAGGACTGGAGCAATGTGGTGATACAATTTTGCCTGAGGTACGCTTTATAAAACGATTAAAGCCTTTCTTAGAGGACGAAGCACCAAATTTGTTTAATAATCAGTTAAAGATTATCGCACATCCTTATGATGGCGGAATTGAGGCTATTCATCAAGAAGAATTAACTGATGATTCTGTACGCAGGGTAGTGGCGGTAGGCCCAGAGGGTGGCTGGAATGATTTTGAGCTTGGGCTGTTTGCTAATTCCGGATTTAAGTCTCTTTCTTTAGGTGAAAGAATTTTACGTACTGATACAGCTGTTATCTCGCTTGCCGCATTATTGCAATAATTTTTACGGCAGCGTGAAGTACGCGTACGTACGCGTGATGGCTAAACGTGCGAAGTTTTTGACAGGATTAACTATAATTTGGATTGGATTGTGTGCGGATGCTGCGTGAGTGTGGTGGCTAGGTGCTGTGCATGTGATGCATGATTCAATTATCTCGGAGCGGCCAGGCGTCGTCCTGGCAGGAGCACCAAGATGATTTCGCAGTATTTACGTGTATTGGCTATCGCTTATCTCTGGGGTGCACGCCGTCGTCTTGCACAACTCTGGGGTGTAGGACGTCCCCGTCCTACACGGTAACTGGGCTGTAAGACGTCCCCGTCTTACAGAATAACTGGGCGGCATGGCGTCCTCGCCTTGCTGAAACTTTAAATAACCCCACCTGATATATTGCTTCGCAATGCTTCATATGCCGCAGGCATGCTTCATGGTGCTTTGCACCGCTTCATAGTGCATCGCACTGCTTCATCTAAATTCGGACACGAATTTAGGCTATTGTCCTCGCCTTGCTGAAACTTTAAATAACCCCACCTGATATATTGCTTCGCAATGCTTCATATGCAGTAGGCATGCTTCATGGTGCTTTGCACCGCTTCATAGCGCATCGCGCTGCTTCATCTAAATTCGGCCACGAATTTAGTCTATTCTCACGGATGGAAGGAAAGCACGGAAAAGGCAAGCGATATCCCAATATCAATTTAGAAAAAATGTTCATTTTCCTTGAAGTGTATATTACCCTTTTGGTAAAATCTTATTAGTTCGTGGGCGTGTTGCTCAAATAAAGGAGAAATTATGGCAAAGAAAAAAGAAAAATTATCAGAAAAAGATTTAGGTCATGCAGCTCATTCAAAAGAAGCAAAGAAGGCCGTAACCAGAAAAGAATCCAGACATTTAAAGATTGTCTTCCTTGGTGCAGGCAGTGGCTTCTTCGGTTCGCTATTCCGCGATATTATGATGGTTGAAGGCTTCAATGATGGCGAGATGTGCATTGTTGATTTAGATAAGAAGCGTTTAAACATTGCGGAACGTCTTGGCCTTGAGATGATGAAGCGTGTAAAGAATAATGGTTGGACTTTAAAGAAAACAACTAATCGTCGTACCGTGCTCAAGGATGCAGATTATGTTATCAACTGCATTGAGGTAAATGGTGGCCCATGTGTACGTCCTGATAATGATATTCCTCTAAAGTATGGCGTAGATCAGTGCATTGGTGATACAATAGGACCAGGTGGAATTATGAAGGCACTTCGTACTGTACCTACTTGGTTAGAGGTATTAAGTGATATTGATGAGCTATGTCCAAATGCAGTAGTATTTAATTATACAAATCCAATGTCAATTATGTGCTTGGCAGCAACAAGAAAGTTCCCTAACATTAAGCATTTTGGTATGTGCCACAGTGTTCAGGGAACTAGTGAATTGTTGTCAAAATACGCAGATGTACCACTTGATGAAATTTCATGGGAGTGTGCTGGTGTAAATCACTTGGCTTGGTTCACAAAGTTTGAGCATAATGGCAAGAGCTTGTATCCTAAAATCAACAAGCGCCTAAAGTCTGGCGAGGTTGATATTACATGCGATCATGTTCGCTTTGATATGATGCAACAATTTGGTGCATTTATTACAGAATCAAGTGGTCACTTGAGTGAGTATTTGCCTTTCTACCGCAAGCGCAAGGATGTTCGTGAAAAGTATTGCCATAATGGCTATAATGGTCAGTCTTCTTTCTATGCTGATAATTGGCCACAGTGGCGTGAAAATGGCGATAAGTGGAGAACTGAATTCGGTAATGGTGAGCATAAGGACTGGGAAGTAAAGCGCTCTTGGGAATATTGCTCATATGCAATCGAAGCTCTTGAGATGAATCGTCCATTTGTAATGCACTCTACAGTTCCTAACACAGGATTGATTAGCAACCTTCCTCAGAATGGTGTGGTTGAAGTTGCATGTCATTGTGACAAGAATGGAATTGTTCCTACATATTTCGGTGAACTTCCTGCTCAAATGGCTGCAATTTGTGACTGGAATATGCGCTGCTATGAGCTTGCTGCTCAGGCATGTTTAGATTTTGATTTGGAGAAGGCAACATATGCTATGATGCTTGATCCAAATACAAATTCTTCTTGCTCACCTGAGGAAATTCGCAAGATGGCTAAGGAGCTATATGCTGCAGAGAAAGCATATCTTGATCCAAGATTCTTCGGTAAAAAGAAATAGTTTATTCGTAAACTAATCTAAGTCGTTGCTAGACAACGAAAAACGCGGGCTTATGCTCGCGTTTTTTTGTTTCTTAGTTACATATGCATTCTACTGTCTGATTAAGGTGCTTCTTATTACATTTTTGTTGATTAAATTTACCTTTTTGGGGTATAATAAACATAAATGCGAACATTTTACAAAAGGATTTATATATGTCTTTTAAATTAAGTAAAACTCTCGGTTTGGTTGATGTATTTTGTATTGCCGTAGGTGCTATGATTTCTGCAGGTATTTTCTTGCTTCCAGGTGTGGCATATTCTCATATCGGTCCAGCAATTATTTTCTCATATATACTTGGTGGTTTGCTCGCAACACTAGGTATTTTAGCAGTGCTTGAACTTGCCACAGCTATGCCTCGTGCCGGTGGTATTTATTATTTTACCACCCGTAGCCTTGGCCCTCTTGCCGGTACAATTTCTGGCGTTTTAAACTGGTCCGCTCTTTCTTTGAAAAGTGCTTTTGCTATTTATGGTATGAGCCAAATTATCCATAATTTTGTGCCATCAATTAACCCTGTTGTTTGTGGTGTAGCAATTACAATTTTCTTCCTCATAATCAATTTGTTGAGTACAGCAGCTGCAGCATGGGCAGAACGCATTATGGTGTTCTTCTTGCTTGCTATTATGGCAGTTTATGCAGTTTTTGGTTTTTCTCATATTGAAGTTAGTCGTTTAACTCCGTTTTTCTTTGAAGGAAAGAATGTTGTAGATATCTTTAAAGAGGCAGGCTTTATTTTTGTTGCATTCGGTGGTTTGCTAGGTGTTGTTAGTGTTGCAGAAGAGGTTCGTCAACCAGGCAGAAGTTTGCCCGTCGGAATTTTATCTGGCTTAATCATTGTTACTATATTTTATGGATTGTTGATGTATGTTACTATTGGTGTAGTTCCAGGTAATGAACTTATGGTATCACATGAACCTTTGGCTCAAGCAGCTAAATTGCATTACGGTAATTGGGGCTATGGTATTCTTACAGTTGGTGCTTTGCTCGCATTTATTACAACAGGTAATGCAGGTATTATGGGTGCTGCACGCTATCCTGTTGCATTGGCACGTGATGGACTTATGCCAAAGCGCTTTGCTGCTGTGATGGGTAAAAATAATATCCCTGTTCCAGCACTTCTGTTGACAGGTGGTTTGATGGTTGGTGTTCAGTTCTTAAATCTTGAACTTCTTGTTCAGGTTGCATCTACTGTTGTTATTCTTTCATATATTCTGACTAATTCATCAGTCCTGATTTTGAGAGAGAGTGGTGTATTGAATTATCGCCCATCATTCAGAACTCCTTTATATCCGATTGTTCCATTAGTTTGCATTCTTTTATTTAGCTTGCTTGTTCTTCGTATGGGTAGTACATCTATTCATTTAGCTTTGCTAATTGTTTTGGGTAGTGTTGTATTATACTATTGCTATGGAAGAAAGGTACGCAAGGATTCTGCTTTCACACATCTTTTGGGTCGTCTTACTCAAAACGAAATTGTTACAAGTGAGCTGGAAAAAGAACTTAGAGATGTGGTTCGTTCTCGTGATGAAATTGTAACAGATGTTTTTGACGAAACAGTTGAAAAAGCACCTGCTATGGTTTTGAAGCATTGCCGTTCTGTACGCGAATTATTTGGTGTTGCTGCAGATGTATTTTCTCAGTATACACAGATTAGTGCAAGAGAATTGCATGAGCTGCTAATTAAACGCGAGAGAATGGCAAGTACAGTTATTGCTCCAGGTGTAGCTGTTCCACACATCACTTTGCCATCAGAAAAGAATCTATTTGCAATGCTTTTAATCAAGGTTGAGAATGGTGTTAATTTCTCTAAGGAGTCAATGCCAGTAGATACTGTTGTTTTCTTGATTTGTTCTCCTGATGAAAAGACACGCCATATTCATAGCCTTGCAATGATTGCACAAGCAATTCTTGACCCAGATTTCAATAAACGCTGGAAAAAAGCATATTCATCTCAGCAAATTAAAGATATTTTCTTGCTTGCAAAACGCATTAGATCACATAAATAAATTTTTTCACAATAGGTTGCTTATTTACACATAGGGGAGAAAATACACATGGCAGATAATAAAGATAAATACAGATATCGCAATAGAAATAAAAATCCGGCAACTAGTGCTACTGGTGAACGTGCAAAGGCCGTTCAAATTACTGGAGAGGAAACTTCTATCACTGGAACAGTAGACAGAGTTACTTTCCATAGTGATGATACACATTACACTGTCCTTCAACTTAGACTTGATGGAGGAGGTGTTAATGGCTTACGCGAGGTTACTGTAGTAGGAAAGTGCATGACGGTTTGGGATGGTGAAAGCGTTAAAGCCGTTGGTCATTGGGTTCGCCATGAACAATATGGATTGCAATTCAGTGCAACATCAATTGTGCATTCGTCACCATCTTCTCCAGCTGGTATTATTAGATTTTTATCAAGTGGAGTAATTCGTGGTGTCGGGCCTGTAAATGCAAAGCGTATTGTAGATCATTTTGGTGCAGAAACGCTTGATGTATTGTCTCATAATTCTGCTCGACTGGAGGAAATTCCTGGTATTGGTAAGGTTACTCGTCAGCGCATTAAAAAATCTTGGGATGAGCAAGTAGGTATGCGTGATGTTATGATTTTCCTTCAAGCAAGTGGTATTGGTGCAGGAACTGCCGCCAGAATCTATAAAAAATATGGCGAAAATGCTGAAGCTCTGGTTCGGGAAAATCCATATAGACTTTGTTATGATGTCTGGGGAATAGGCTTTAAGAAAGCAGATGCTATTGCATTAAATCTAGGAATCGCCAAGGATTCTCCACTACGTGCAGCAGCAGGTATTTCATATGTCCTGCGTAAGGAATCAGAGGAGGAAGGGCATATCTATTGTGAGGAGCCAGAGCTTTTGCTGAAAGCAGAGGCATATCTGGGAATTTCAATGGAGGTGCTTGTTTCTGCTCTCTCAGAATTAGTATCAAATGGTCAACTGATAAATAATGATGGGCGACTCTATTTGCGCGATTTGTATATGGCTGAGGCTCGCGTGGCAGAGTATATTGCTCAGCTGTTATCTGCACGCTCTCCATTGGGTAATATAGAGATAGATTCTGCAATAAATTGGGCTGCCAAGCGCTGTGGGTTAGAGCTCTCTGTAATGCAACGAAATGCATTAGGTATGGCATTAGGCTCAAAGGTTTCTATTATTACAGGTGGACCTGGTGTAGGTAAAACCACAATCATTCGTGTGCTTTGTGATATTTGGTTGGCAAAAAAAGCTAAAATCCATTTAGTTGCTCCTACAGGGCGTGCCGCACGCAGAATGTCGGAGTCTACAGAACGAAAAGCCAGCACGATTCATCGTCTTTTAAAGTACAATCCTCAGAAGGATAAATTTGAGTATGATGCAACAAATAAGCTTGATGGCGATGTGTTTATTCTTGATGAATCATCAATGATTGACATCTTGCTTGCAGCAGATTTTCTGTCAGCACTTCCTCCTCATGCTATTTTGGTATTTGTTGGTGATATTGATCAGCTGCCTAGTGTAGGACCAGGTAATGTACTTCGCGATTTAATTGATTCAGGTATGATCCCTTGTACTAAGCTTGATGTGATTTTCCGTCAGCAGCGTGGTGGTGCAATTATTCAAAATGCACATAATGTAAATCAAGGCAAACCTTTTGAACCGCAGCCATCAGATTGGCATGAAACAGATTTCTTCTACATCAAATGCTCAGAGCCAGAGCGAACAATAAATACCTTAAGAGAGTTGGTTACAAATCGTATTCCTATGCGATTTGGTGTATCTCCTTTGGAGGATATTCAAATATTGACACCAATGAGAAAGAATACATTAGGAGCAGAGAATCTTAATAGTATTCTTCAAGAGGCATTAAATCCAAGTGGTCCTGCATTGGAAAAACTTGGACATTATTTCCGTGTAGGAGATCGTGTAATGCAAATTCGTAATAATTACGATAAGGATGTTTTTAATGGGGATATTGGGTTTATTAGCAGTGTTGATTTAGAGACTAATAAGCTTACAGTAGATTTTGATGGCAGCAATATTGAATATGATATGATAGAGCTTGATGAGCTGATGCATGCATATGCTACATCAATTCATAAGTCGCAGGGTAGTGAATATCCTGTAGTCATTGTGGTGTTGAGCAATCAGCATTATGTTTTATTGCAACGTAATTTGCTTTATACGGCAATTACGCGTGGTAAGAAGCTGGTTTGCGTACTTGGCGAGCCTCCAGCTGTCTCAAGGGCAATTCGTAATTTTGTGGTTCAAAACAGGCGAACAACATTGCGCTTACGCTTAGTCCAATCATTATCCTAAGTTCAGAATCCTCTAAATTAGTGTTGCGGCTAAAAGTGCGAAAAAAGGGACGCAGAGAGCGCAGGATGGCAGGATTTCTAGGTGCTGTGTGCGCGTGGTGGCTAGGTGCTGTGTATGTGGTGTGCGTGATTCAATTATCTCGGAGTAGCCAGGCGTCCTCGCCTTGCTGAAACTTAAAATAATAAATTCCACCGCATATATTGCTTTGCAATGCTTCATATGCCATAGGCATGCTTCATGGTGCTTGCACCACTTCATAGCGCATCGCGCTGCTTCATCTAAATTCGAAAACGAATTTAGGCACAACTCTGGGGTGTAGGACGTCCTCGTCCTACACGTTAACTGGGCTGTAAGACGGGGACGTCTTACAGAATAACTGGGCGGCATGGCGTCCCCGCCTTGCTGAAACTTTAAATAATTTCACCGATATATTGCTTCGCAATGCTTCATATGCCGGAGGCATGCTTCATGGTGCTTGCACCGCTTCATAGCGCATTGCGCTGCTTCATCTAAATTCGAACACGAATTTAGGCACAACTCTGGGGTGTAGGACGTCCTCGTCCTACACAAAATATAATGCCTAATCATGCGA
>JAFPBK010000006.1 GCA_017424105.1 Kiritimatiellia bacterium
TATCTTGAAAGACAAGTAGCTATGACATCAAGTATATAAAAGAAAAAAAAATGGGTTGAACCGCCGTATGCCGAACGGCACGTACGGTGGTGTGAGAGGAGGAGTTAAAACTCCTCCTACTCGATTTTACACACACACACTGCCACAATCCACTGTGCATACTCTCGCAAGAGAAGGTGTAAGTGCTACGTAAGCGTGCTGCGAGCGTGATGGCTAAAAGTGCGAAAGGAAGGTACAGGATTACAGGATTGCGCAGGATTTTTGCGGATGCTGTGGCTAGGTGCTGTGTGAGCGTGGTGTTCGTGATTCAATTATCTCGGAGCAGCCAGGCGTTGTCCTGGCTGGAGCACCAAGATGATTTCGCATGATTTACGTGTATTGGCTATCGCGAGTTAGTGAATAGATAATAGTGAATAACGAATAATTAAGGTAAAATATTTAAAGGTGTATGCTTAACTGGGGTGTAGGACGTCCCCGTCTTACAGAATAACTGGGCAGCATGGCGTCCTCGCCTTGCTGATATTAAGAAATAATCCCACCGCATATATTGCTTAGCAATGCTTCATATGCCTAAGGTATGCTTCATGGTGCTTGCACTGCTTCATAGCATTCCATGCTGCTTCATCTAAATTCGGACACGAATTTAGGCACAACTCTGGGGTGCACGCCGTCTCGTCTTGCAGATATTTCACATAAGCGTGATGGCTAAAAGTGCGAAGGGAAGGGACGCAGAGAGCGCAAAGGACGCGGAGGTGCGCTGAGCTCGTGTGATGGCTTGCGTGGTGGTTTTGGGTGATACGCCGGCGCTTGTTGTTGGAGGCTAGGGCGACGCCTAGTCGCTCCAAGATAACGCCAACTGCCAATCGCTAGCGTGTACGACCACAAGATAATTGAGTATAGGAGCGTACGTAAGTGTGGTGCATAACTATTATCTATTCACTAGATTTAACTAGTGTCTCAATGTTTGATTGTCCAGTGGAGATATGAAAATGTTAACGAAAGTTTTAGCGTCCTATCAATGCTTCGCACTTATATGTTGCTAAGCCATTTTGCTTAGCATGTCTAGTGTGACCTCTGTATGGGTAGAATTGCCAGATTTTACTGCACGAAATGCTTCTAGCATAATCTCTGCCATGCGATGTACTTCATTGCCAGAACTGCCTGCTATGTGAGGTGTAATTAAAACATTTCCCATTTGATAAAATTCATGATTATCGTTAGGTGGTTCCTCAGGATCTGTAACATCTAATACAGCAAATCGAGATGGGTTTTCTTTTAGTGCTTTAATAAGCCCATCTACGTCAACCTGTGCACCACGTCCTGTATTGATAAATACAGCATTGTCTTTCATCAATGAGAAGTGATTGTAGTTTAATAGCTTTTGTGTAGTTGGTAGATTTGCAATATGATTTGAAATGGTTTGACAAGTGGAGAAAATTTCTTCCAGACTTGCTTTTTGTACATTTGATTCTCTTGCTGCTTCGTCAGAAAGAAACGGGTCGTACACTTTTATAATAGAAGTGGTGGTTTGATGCAGTTTTTCAATGACGCGTCTGCCAATTTGACCAACACCTAATATGCCAATTGTTGTTTTGTAATTGCCTGGCAATGCTTTTGTTTCTTCTCTTGATTCTAAATAGCCGGCTTTTGAGTTTACTTTGTTAATTGTATGAAAGAATCCTTTATTGGCAAGAATGATTTGTGCTAATGTGTACTCTGCCACAGGAACTGCATTTGCACTCCATGCACTGAAGATACGTACATTCCTTTCAAAGAATGGTTTAGCAAAATATTGCACAGAGCCAGCTGCATAGAATACATATTTTAGATTAGGGAAGTGGTGCGCTATTTGTTCTACACTTAAACGAGGTATGTCCCAACTGGCAAAGATTGCTTCTGTGTCTGCGTAAATATCATTGTTAAGTGCTTTTTCTGTGAGAACAGTTGTATCAAGAAATGCTTCTGCCTTTAGTGCTTCAATAACATCGTTTGGATATACTTGTCCTATTATTGATGGTGTATTACAAAGAAAAATGTTTTTCATTGTATTAATCCTTACATCATTAGAAGTTGCTTACTAAATTCGTGCTGCGGATGGGCAAAGATTGTCTCTGTTGCGCCTTGTTCTACAATGAAACCATCTTTCATTACCGCTACTTGGTCAGCAATGCGCTTTACAAGAGAAATATCATGCGTGATGAAAATGTATGTAATATTTCGTGCAGCTTGTAGCTCCATCAGAAGATTTATTACTTGAGCTTGAACAGATACATCAAGTGCAGATACTGGTTCATCGCAGATGATAATCTCAGGCTTCATTGCAATGGCTCGTGCAATAGAGATTCGCTGAAGCTGACCGCCAGAAAATTCATTTGGATAGCGATGAAGTGCATCCTCTGGCAAACCTACAGCACGTAATAAATCCAGTGCATACTCTTCACGGTTGCTCTTGGTAATCAGCTTGTGAGCAAGAGGTCCCTCTGTAAGAATGTTAATTATGGACATTCTTGGATTCAGCGAAGAGAATGGATTTTGGAAAATCATCTGAATTGCACGATGTTCTTCCTTGCTGCGCTTTGGGCTCAGTGCTATGTTGTTCAGATATAGAGCACCATTATCAGGAGGAAGCAAGCCTGCAATCACGCGAGACAGGGTTGTTTTTCCACAACCTGATTCTCCAACTATTGCAAAGGTTTCTCCGCGTTTTACATCAAATGTTACATCATTTACAGCCTTAACATGCTTAAAAGATTTAGAAATGGAGCGAACGGAAAGTATTGGCTCTTCAGTATTGGATTTTTCATCAGAAGCCTGAGCGTCTGTTGCCTTAGATGAAAGGCGTGTCTTATCTGCAGAGCAAATTGTTTGAGAGCAACGGCAAAGGTGTGAAGCATTGCTTGAAGAGAATGCTTCAAGAGCAGGATGCGATTGTGAGCATGCATCTGTTGCAAAGCGACAGCGTGGGGCGAATCGGCATCCCTCAGGGTATGAGGTTGGTGATGGAACAACGCCTGGAATTGTTGCGAGCCTTTCTCCACGTGCACCACTTGAAGGCATTGCATCAAGCAATGCTTTTGTGTAAGGATGGCGTGGATTAGAGAAAATGTCTTCTGCTGTGCCTGATTCAACAATTTCGCCTGCATACATGATAATAAGCTTGTTGCAGAGCTCTTTAACGATTGAAATATTATGAGTAATGAGAAGCATAGCAGTTTCTTCCTGCTTTGCATTTTTCATTAGCTCAAGTATTTGGCGTTGGATTGTTACATCAAGAGCAGTAGTAGGCTCATCAGCGATAATGAGCATTGGCTCAAGAAGCAGGGTGGAAGCAATCATTGCACGCTGCTGCTGTCCACCGGAAAGCTGGAATGGATATGCATTTAAGCAACGCTCCGGGAGCCCGCATTTCTCTAGCATTATCTTTGCTTTTCCCAGAGCTTCATCTTTGGAAATCTTTTGGTGCAGGCGTAAGCCTTCAATTAGCTGGTTGCCAATTTTGTGTAGTGGAGAAAGTGCTGTCATTGGGTCTTGAAAAACAACACCTATTTCTGCACCACGAAGCTTTCTAAGCTCTTCATTAGAGATTGTTGTAAGTTCATTGCCATCAAATGAGATTGTTCCGGCTACGCGTCTGCTTGGAGGGGTAGGAACAAGACGTGAAATGCTCATCGCTGTAACAGATTTGCCACAGCCAGATTCACCGACAATGCCTAGAATGTCGCCTTTCTCAACAGAGAATGAAACCTCATCAACTGCATGTGCTTCACCTGCTGGAGTATCAAAATAGACCTTTAAGCCATTTACTTCTAATAGTGACATAGCTTACTCCATTCGTGAATATGGTTTAGGATCAAGAGCATCACGTAAGCCTTCACCTATAAATACGCCAAGAAGCATTACAATAAATAATGCAAGTGATGGATAAAGAATGAGCCACCAAGCATTGCGAAATGCTTGAGCTTGCTGCAATAATGCACCCCAACTTGCTGCTGTATCAGGCATACCAAATCCTAAATAGTCAAGCATTGCAAGTGCTCCCACAGCACCAACAAGAGCGAATGGCAAAAGTGTAATTAGTGGAGCGAGTGCATTTGGTAAAATATGACGGAACATAATTCTGGTTTTTGATAAACCTTGGCAGCGTGCTGCATCAACAAATTCTCTTCCACGAAGGCGAAGAAATTCAGCGCGTACATATGCGGCCGTTCCTGCCCAATTAAAGATTGCATAGCAAAATAGCAGCAAACCAAAGCTGCGTCCCAATGTGTTGCCTAAAAGAATAATGATATAGATAAAAGGCAAGGCGCACCAGATTTCTGTCAGGCGCTGTCCTGTAATATCCACCCATCCAGCAAAATAGCCTTGGATTGCACCTGCAATTATGCCGATAAACATTGTTGAGATTACCAGAACAATGCCAAAGGTTAGTGCAGTGCGCATGCCATAGATTATTCTTGCGAGGACATCGCGTCCAGCTGCATCAAAGCCAAATGGATGTCCAGAAATAGGTCGGAATGGCCATGTTACGCTTTCCAAACTTGCACTTAGCTGTGCGATTGGTGTGCCTGCATCATTAGTGACGATAATTGGGGCAACATAGTGCCCATCAATTGTTTGCTTTAGCGCAGAAATAAGCTGTTGTTGTTTCTCTTCTGAAAGATATTTACTTAGAGCATGTTTTTTTATAATGTCAGCTGCATTGTTTAATGATTGATTAAAATAAACGAAATCAGATGAGATAGGTGAATTACGAGTAATTATAACGCTATATGAATCAGGAGCAACTTTTCTTGAGGAGAAAGAAGGAATTAAGAGCTCTGTAGCATTGTCCAGCTCAATAGAAAGCTCGTTATGAGGTTTGTTTGATTTACGAGCAGAAGTAGCAACCTCAAGCTTTTCATAAGGAATAGAGGATAGTTCTTTTGCGAGAGCATTTGTATTTCCTGTAGCAAAGATCAGCTCATTATTGAAGTTGATTTTTGCATAAGCAGAATTGTAAAGAGGTTTTACCTCAAGTATGCATCTGCAATGCTTTTTTAAGTCTTCTGCAGAGAAAATAGTGTCAGCACTGGCTTTATGGATAGGATATATCGCCCATGAATTTTGTGGCAGGGTGGTATAGTCTGTTGCTCGAGTATGCTTGCCATTGCTCCAGAGTTGATCCTCAGTATATGTTTTGTAAGCAGGGAAAAATATGCCATTGCCAGTTTTTAGGATGATAGGTTTATCATTACACAAAACTTCAGCAAACAGGCTAATAACATACAATAGCACGAGTAGGCATAGGGAGACCATGCCACGACGATGCTTGCTGAATTTATCCCATCCGCGATTTCTAATTTTCTTAGCCTTATTCATTATTTGTTTGTAAATTTGATTCGTGGGTCAATTATTACATAGCAAAGATCGGAAAGAACTTGCCCTAACAGACCTAAAATAGAGGTAAGAGACAGGATTCCCATAAATACAGGGTAATCGCGAGTTTCGATTGCCTCAAGAGAAAGAAGCCCCATACCAGGAATTTCAAAAACCTTTTCAATGACAACAGAGCCAGCAAACATAATGGTTAGAATGCCACCAAAGCCAGTTGCAATAGGAATTAAGGCATTACGTAGAGCGTGCTTCCAAACAGCGTAGCGACGTGTAGCTCCTTTGGATAGAACTGTGCGGATATAATCACTGCTGAGCTGATCCAAAAGAGAGTTTTTCATAAGAATTGTCAATACAGCAAAGCTGCCGATTATATAGCATAGGACTGGTAAAAACATGTGTGCGGCTCTATCTTTGATAAGAGCAAAGCCTGTCAGTGATGCTGCATTATCTGATTCAAAGCCACCGAGAGGTAAAATATCAAACATTGTATCTACCGTGCCACAGAAGATAAGCTTCAGGAGCATACCAAAAGCAAAGGCCGGGATAGCATATCCAATAAAGACTATTACTGATGAAGCAAGGTCAAATGCAGTGCCGTGGCGGAGTGCTTTTGCAATGCCCAAAGGAATACAAATCAGGTAACTAAGAACAAAGCCTGTGATACCGAACCATAGGGATACAGGGATTCGTTCACAAATTAGCTGCCAAGCAGTTTTGTCAGTAAATTTATAGGAATGCATATTCATTCCTAGGCAATCATCTATGAGCCATTTTTTATAACGCACATGGATAGGCTTATCAAAGCCGTAGTATTCAATAAGCTCTTGGCGAATAGTATCTGAAATAGGTTCATTTGCTGTAGTACCAACAGAAGTTGTTGTCGGGGTGGCTCCTGCACCGCCGTCAAGTCCGCGCATAGCCATCATGTGCTGCTCAATAGGTCCTCCTGGCACAAACTGTGTCAGCCCAAAGCAAAGAATTGTAATAGCAAGGAATGTTGGAATAATTAAAAGTATTCGCTTTAAAAAGTAAAATAGCATTTTTTAAGAATATTTATGATAACACAATGAATAACAGTGGTAATTATAATACAACAATAGATGCTCGTGCAACTACTAATTCTTTAAAATAGGTGTGTGAAAAGACAAACTAAATGCATTTGCTTTGTCCAGTTACATATAATATTTACAGACAAGACCCTTGCGTTATCTAATTGGAACCACGAAATGCAAGTATGTATTCCGTCAAGCAAAAAAAGAGGTAAATTTTAATTTTAGGCAAAAAAAACTTTAACACAGCTGTTTTTTCTGCGTTTTGAGTAGTAAATTTTAATTTTTGAGTTGTGATTTAAAGGAA
>JAFPBK010000099.1 GCA_017424105.1 Kiritimatiellia bacterium
GGTGCATAACTGAAAATGGTCCAGAAGATCTTTTTGGCATTGGAAATTGCGTATTACCTGTAAAATCTTCTAAATCTGATAAACTTGCTTTCAATGTATGGTTGTTAGACTCAGGTGCTTATATCAGTGGCAGAATTTACAAAGGCGTAGCATTAAAAGTACTTCCATTCGAGGGTTCTAAAGCTGCATACTACGATTTTATTAAATTCAACCAAATCAAATGGTATGTTGAAACATCTGAAGCTTTGGAAAAGCACAACGGAGCAAAAATTCCTGGTTTGATGGCATTCCATATGCCTCTTCATGAGGGTTACTTTGGTTGGCAAAATAGAGCTCAACTTGAGCATGATGGCGTATTTGGTGACAATGCAGTTCATGCACCACCTGTAAATTCTGGTCTGTTTACTGCAATGTTGGAAAGAGGCGACATTAAAGCAATTGCTAATGGTCACGACCACAAAAACACAACAATGGTTAACTATGTTGGTGTAAAGTTCTGCTTTGTAGGCACACCTTCTACAATGGGTTACCATGACAAAAACTTACTAGGTGGACGCGTTTTCATTGCTAATGAAAATTCACCAGACGAGATTAAGACATATATGTCCTATATCAATCCAGAAGCAGCTGCTAAGGTTGAAGCTGCTGCTCGCGAAGCAGACAAAGCTAAAGAGGAAGCAGACAAAGCTAAAGAGGCAGAAGCTGCTGCAAAATAATTCCAAATTCAGCAATTAAAAATAAAAGGTTTATTTTAGGTATTTTGCCTGAAATAAACCTTTTATGTTTTATAGACTGAAGCAGTGCTATGAAGCGATGCTTCGCAACATATTCGGTGGAATTATTTTTTATATATTTTTACCTTAATTATTCGTTATTCACTATTATCTATTCACTAATTCTGCGCTAGCCCAATACACGTTAATCCTGAAAAATCATCTTGGGTGCTCAGCCAGGACGACGCCTGGCTGCTCCGAGATAATTGAATCACGAACACCACGCGCACACAACACCTAGCCACCACGCACACGCAGCACCTAGAAATCCTGCCATCCTGCGCAATCCTCTAATCCTGTACCTTTTTTTCGCACTTCTAGCCAGCACGCTCGCATCACACTTACGTACGCTCCCATACTCAACTATCTTGTGGTCGTACATGCTAGCGATTGGCAGTTGGCGTTGCTCCAACGAGAGCAATAACCGCCAACAACAAGCGCTAGCATACTACTCAAAACCACCACGCAAGCCATCACACGAGCTCAGCGCACCTCCGCGTCCTTTGCGCTCTCTGCGTCCCTTTTTTTTCGCACTTTTAGCCAGCACGCTAACTCAAGAAAATTACCAGCTGATCAATAGGTCGCCAGTGATGTTGGTGAAGCGTAGGGCTTCGCCATATTGCGTTGGATATGGCTCTGGTGTTACCCAATCACCTGCAAGCATTGATGCATAATGACGCTGTACACCTGTAACTGCTGATGCTGTGCCTGTCTCCGGATAGAAGATTACATCTGCATTCTTTAAGCCGTTAAGCTGGAAGCGGCGGCTCTTCTTGTAGCCTAGCGCTGCTATCTCATCGCATAGCACCTCGCTCTCCTCCTTCTGCTTAACAAAGATGCGAACCTCTTTGTGCCACCATTTATCTGGATGACGCCACAATGCCACATTGTCCTTAACAAATGTGCGAGAATTTACTGCAATTGGAGCACCATCTGGTAAAGATAGCTGTAGCTCTGGTACTGCATCGCGATTATAACCGCTGAAGAACCAACCATTGCGACAACGAGAAAGCATGTGAATTACTGGGCGTGATGGCTCTCCACTTGGCATTGTTACCGGTGTATATGTCAAACGGATACCAATGCGTGCCAATGCCTGAACTGCAAGCTGCTCCTGCCACTTGTATTCGCTGGTAGAGAGGCGTGCCAAATAACGGCCAATCTTATTGTCATCATAAGATGAGCCTGCGCGTAGCCATGTCACACTGCCACCATTTGTAGATGTATGTGTTGCTGCCAATGCATAAGCTGCACCATCTGCATTTGTACCAATAGCCCAAGCATCTGAAGCTCTCTGCTCTGCTTTTGGTGTCAGCTCGATTGGTCCGCCACCAAAGATTGATGAGTGACGAAGCTTTTCACCTGTTGCAACACCATCAATGGACAACATTAAGTCGCCCTGATAAGGTGTTGTTGCTTGTAAACCAAAGTATGAAAGCAGCTCTGTATCGTTAGGATCAATTGCTCCATAAAGAATTGCTTTACCACCTGCCTCAACGTGTGCAAAGAGGCGCTTACGAATTGCTGCACCTGGCTCTGGAACTGGCAAGTACCAGATTTGTGGCAGGGTCTGCTCTTCTGTAAGCTTCAAGAAATCGGTTGTGCTTGTAAAGCTTGAGATTGGCACACCTGAATCAATACATCCGCAAATGTATAAATCATCTGAATAGCGACGGCAAAGCTTCTTATTTGTTGGTGCTGCCAAATCTGCATATAGCTCATCAAATGGATAAATCCATACAACAGGTGCTGCCTGATCTGGAGCATCTTCTTGTGCTCGTACCAAATGAGATGTTACCTCATAAGGTACTTGATCTGGCATATTGCCCAAAGAGTCGTTCACTGACATTAGGGCAAGTGAACCGGTAGTTAAAACTGAACCATCGGAAAGAACGCGTGAAATTGCCAAAGGCATATAAATATCGTGTGGCATACGCTGATAGCGGTCAATCCATGGGCTATTCATCCACCATGGGTCGTGAATGTAATAGCGATAATTTAGCTGCTCCAGAGAGCCAAGGCTACGGCTCATCCAACCACCAAGCTCAAGGCCAAACAAACCATCAAGAGCTGCCCAAGGTGAATTTACAGGAATCTCAATGCGTTCACCTGCATAATCTTCAATTTGCTTCCAAGGTGTAGCATCTGAGCATGCCTCAATACCTGCTGGCATATTTGAACCACGCAGGCGAATACCGATGGATTTATCCATTGCCTTGAGGAATGTTGGCCAGAAAGCAAATGCTTCATCACGATCTACCTCAACAAGCTCCTCATGGAAGCCATCTGGCTGGAATATATTTCCATCAAATGACCAAGGGTTTTTACCAAAACCTAAGCCATTTGAAAGCCAAATAAATGAGAAACCTAAATCTTTACAATAGATTGATGCCTGGCGACCCAAGAACTCACCAAAAGGAAGTCCCTCCTCAATTCCGTCTGGGAATGCAGCATAGGCACGCTTTTCTGCATGAAGCTTTGCCTCTGCACCAACAAAGGTATATCCCCAAATCTTACCGCCAGTCAAGATTTCCGTATGGCGTTTGTATTTAAAGTCTGAAATAGCAAATTCTGGACCTGGATCAAAGAAGCATCCAATATCAATCTGTGTATCAGGACCAAAGTACTTTGCTCCGATTGTCTTTAGATCAACAACAAGATCCTTTAGCCATTGATAAGTAAATTCAGGAAGTGGCTCATCACGATATTTCTTTGCTGCACGGAAAAGTGTCTTATTCTCTGGGTCTTCAGGAGGTAGTGGCTCCTGATTGCGTAGCGGATAGTTTGCTGCACCCAGCCAATAATCCCACTCTATCGTCTGTGATAAGTCGCGATTATATTCAAGTATTTGACTACCCTCACTTGCATAAACTAAGATAGAGAGCTTTTCTGACATTCGTGCCAGCGGATACCACTGTTGGTATATACGCTCACAAACCTCAAGGCGTGTTTCTGGTGAATTATCAAAGAATGGCTTGAGAGACAACTCAAGACCTAGTCGTTTAAATTTTTTAGGAGAAGCTAGGAATGACATTATTTTGCTCCTATGTGAATTATGTAGAAAAATATTTGAATACGAAATAGCCAGTGGCAGAGTTTATTGTAAACAACTGCCACTAACTGTTAAAATTTATGGACCGGCTTATTTGCAAAGAGTCAATGAACCAAATGAAGCTGGTGACCATACAGGATTGATACCATTGCCCCAAGACATTGATGTGATTGAGCCATCGCCATCTGAGTCATTTAGCTTTAGGCTTAGACCCATCTGTAGGCCAAGCTCAGGCTTTGTGCCAAGCTCTGACCATGGGATACGTACCTCATAAACTGTGATATCACCAACTGTCTTAATAGCAATTGAGTATGCTGAAGAGTCCTGTGCTAGCTGCTCAGCCTTCTTACCTGCGCTATGCTCTGCTGGGCGGTATAGTGTATGCTTACCAGAACCTGTGCCTGGTGCAGCAGATGAAATATACCATTCCATTGCATATTCAGCATCTGTTGAGTCACGGCCAGCTGGATTGATTGCAAGCTGAATTGAGTCAGCCTTGATTGCATCCTTACCGCGAATTGCATGATGCTTATCATCCTGAACTAGTGCAGCAAAGTATAGAGCTTCATTATCCCAGCTAAAGAATGCCTCACCTTGCAAATCCTCTGGCTTCCAAGATTGCATTGCATTTGCTGGTGTGCTTGATAGCTGAGAAGCTGATAGAAGAGGAATTGGGCAAGCATCAATATTCCAATCAGAAATATCGCCATCAATCTTCTTATTGCTCTTCTCTTCGTAGAATGCTTCAGCAACAAAATCAGTACCATCAAATAATGTTACGCGAACATTATCATACAATACTGAGCCCGCACCCTTACATACAGGAGTAAAGTCTGCGCCTGCATTACCTGGCTGAATATCAACACGCTGAGTCAGGAAGCTCCAACCCTTTGTATTTGTATCTGCTGTCCAGATGTGTAGCATAATATAACGCTGACCTGCCTTTGGATTGCCGCCTGGCTTATATGCATTAACATTAGAACCAGCTGACATATCCTTTGTCTTTACCCATGCTGTGTATAGATATGTTGCAGGAGTAGATGGCAATGTGATGTGCTGAGATGTATGCTTATATCCATTAGGAGTATCTTCCATCTTAAGCGCAGTACCATGCTTACCAGGAGCTGCCTCATTGCCCAAATCAAACTTGCGGCCATTACCAGACCAATCCTTCAGACCTGTCTTACCTTCTGCTGCCTCCTCAAAGCCACCATTGCTTAATAGGTTGCCAAGAAGAGCTGGATCAATTAAGTTGAACTTAAAGTCGCGGCTTGCTGTTGAGCCATCTGCCCAAGTAACGCGTAGTGCCATAGGAGTACCATCCTTTGGCTCTTGCTTTAAGTCAAATGCTACACGAGTAGAATCGCCTGGCTGAAGTGAGAATTTCTTAGCATCTACAACCTTGCCATTAACTAGCAAATCAAAGCTGCCTGAGATAGGTGTTAGCATTGGGTTGTCAATCTTACCGGACAACTTAAGTGCATTACCTGCTACATGACGGAATACTGGAGCAAGTGACATTGGATCATAGTTGCCAACAGTAATTGTAGTCAAAGGAGCAATTGAATTTAGATCAAAGCCTTCAACAAATACAGGCATATCCTCAGCTACAAGAGTTGCCACACCATTAGGAGCATCAACTGTTTTAGCATTACCTTGATTATCTGTAACAATAATCTGCTTAGTCTTTACAGGAAGACTTACCTCAACAGGATTCTTTGTATAGGACATAAGGGTCGCAATACCCTTTCCATCCTCACGCTCAAAAACGTAGATAATAGCACCTGGATCAAGATATGCACCACCAACTGGGCGAGCAAGACCAAGCTTTGTTGACATAACAGCAAGTGTTGCTGCTACTGGGCGAGCTTCATAATCGCTAATCAAGTAGCTCCAGTTTCCACAAACATCTGCCTGACCACCGAAGTATGTGATACCCTCTGCTCCAATGATAAGCTCACCTGGCCAAGAACGCATTACCCAGCGAGACTGTAGCAAGCTATTTGTTAATGCATGAACTGCTGGCATTCCAAAGATAGAATAACCGCGAGCTGTTTCATTATCCCAAATACGCTTAATACCACCTGCACGAGAATCAGCAGATGAATTCTTCAATTCATTATAATCTGCATAGTGCTCAGGAGCTACATCAATATGCTCTGCGATACCTGCATTGAACAAATCAACACGATAGTTTCTTGGCCACAAGCCACCAGCCATCTGGAACTGGAAGTTTGGATCTATTGCCTTAGCTGTAGCAGTACCTAGCTTACACAAGCGTAGGTAATTCTGCACTGGGTCAGGGCAAGAACCCGGAACAATCTCGTTTAGCCACTCAAAGCCCCATAGCTTACCCTTATAGCGATTTGCCAAGAAGGTTACAGCGCTTACCCACTTATCATCATAGAATGGGAATGGAGAATAGCCTGGATTATGGAATGTGTCACTGTCAATAGCCCACTCTGGAGCTCCGTACAAGCAAATCCAAGGAGTTACTCCAACAGCATTAAGTCTATCGATTGTTTTATCAAGACCAGCAACATTCCAACGTCCTGGCATAGACTCCAAACCAGGCCACTTTTGGAATAAGCGGCAATGGCTCATACCAAGCTTAGCAGCTGTTGCAGCTGCACCATCAGAGCCAACATTTGTGCAACCAAATGGTGTTTTTCTTCCATTCAGGTATGCCTTAACATCTGGAATTGTTCCAATAAATGTCTCTTGTGTAAATTCACCAATAGTTACAGATACAGCATAAAGACCATTAACTGGAAGCTTACCAAGAGAAACATCTGTTGTCTCACCTTCAAAGCCAACAGAAAGCTTCTTAGTTAGCTTCTTAGTTGTAACGCCATCTGCAGCTGTTAGAGTAATAGCTGCCTCAACAGTTTTTCCTACATCACCAGCCTGTGAGCCCCATGTAATGCGAAGAGTTGGATCCTCATCGTATGTGAACAAGCCACCAAATGTTGCAGGTACAACATCAAAGTGTATAGGAGAATAAATTAGTGCTGGAGCACCAGTTCTGTGCTCCCAAGGGAAAGGCTTTCCATCTGCGCCAAAGAAACGAGCACGGAAACCTACACCTGTATTACGTGGAATATTTTTCGGTGTAAATGTGAAGCGAACTGTTCCCTTACCAACCGTTAGAGGGTCTGAACGCTGAGTCTTTAAGCCAGAGGTTGGAAGATGGCGGCGCTTTGGATTATATACTCCATCAGGATTATCAATCCATGGACCAAGTGGCTCAATTTCAATATAAGTGCCATCGCCCCATGTCTCTGTAGGATCAAGCACATAGTCAATTACGATATCAAAGCTCTCTCCAGAGCGAACTTCCTTCTTCAAGCAAGGTCGGAAAGCAAACATTGACTTATTCTTAAAGACACCTTGTGGGCAACGATTACGATTTTCTTTTTCGATGCGAGCCTCTTCCTTAGCCTTAATCTCTTCATCAGTAAACTTAATTGTATAAAATTCACTGAATGCTTGCTTAGAAGCCTTGCTATAATCACCATTAGGAGCAACAAAAACAAGAGCTTGGAAATGCTTTAGTTCATCGTGCTGTTTTGGCTTATACTTTCTAAAAATAATTGGTTTACCAACAGCTGCAGGAGCTTGACCAGGTTTCCAACCACCCATACCTAGATAAGCATTTTTCTCGCCAAGCATACGAACATGGCAATTAACTGTCTGACCTTCTGGAACTGGCTCCTTTAATGTAACAGCAATATCGTAAGTACCTGTTGTACCGATAGAAGCAGGTGTTTCAATTACACACCAGCCTGCATCTTTAACTACAGTACCAGCACTTGTTGTAACAGCTGGAGCAGATGAAGAAGCTGATGAAGAAGCTGATGAAGAAGCTGATGAAGCCTTAGATGCTCCACCCTTTCCACCAAAGCTAATTGGCTTACTGTTTCCTTTTGCAATTGCATTTTTGTAATCACCATCAGGAGAAGCAAAAGCAACAACTACATAATGATCTAGCTCTGGATGCTCTTTAATCTTAGAGCGAGCAAATTTGATTGGCTTACCAGGAGCTGCAGCTGGCTTTGCTTCAATATGTCCACCCATACCAAGACGCTTGCCATTTGCGTCATACATATGAATATCACACTTAATTTTTGTTCCTGTTGGGAACTGCTTTTTAAGAGTGACAGAAAAATCATATCCTGTAGATGCATTTACAGAATCTTGGGTTGTGATTGTAGCCCAATCTAATTCTGCAACACCTGCAAAAACAGAGGCACAGAATAGCGTGCTTAATAACAATGCTATTAGCTTTGATTTCATTTTTTATTCCTTATTTATACTTACCTATGACCTAAAATAATCAACAAAAATTGACAATACACAGGGAAAGAAGATAAACCTTTCCCCACTTAACAATAATATTTTACCACAAAACTTTTGACAATACAATTATTTGACAAAATTAGACAAAAAAATAATAAAACAGAGGTTTAACACAATGCGAGCGTGCAAAGCACGAAAAAAACTATCTTCTATTTATTTTGCGCTCTAGTTTTGATGAGGACAATAGTCTAAGTTCGTGTTCGAATTTAGATGAAGCAGCGCAGAGCGCTATGAAGCGGTGCATAGCACCATGAAGCATGCCTCCGGCATATGAAGCATTGCGAAGCAATATATGCGGTAGGATTATATTTGAATTTCATCAAAACACATGGGACATATGAGACATTGGCGACAAGAGAGCAAGTTTTCTAGCGCTTAAGTAAATTTGTCCTCGTTTCAAAACACTATGGTATTTGAGACTCTTTTTCACCACCATTTTCAGGAGGGATAACTGGCAAGCCATTCTCAAATTTTGTACGAATAATTTTACAATTTTGATTAAGTTTTGCTTTTACATAGAACTCATCATCAGACAATTCAGACTGAATATCTAAAAAAACCGTTTCCATATTTAAAGAGCGAGAAAACACTCCAACACCAATATTCGTAACGCTATTAGGAATCGCTACAC
>JAFPBK010000100.1 GCA_017424105.1 Kiritimatiellia bacterium
ATGTTTATATTTAATAATCCAGTATTCGGAGTGCTTAAGGATGCAGTAAACAAAGGGCTTGATCTAATGACTGATGCTATAGCAAACGGAATCGTTACAATCATGAATAAATTTGACAAGTAGTAGGCAAGGACTTTTTTAACAATCAATTTACAATCAAAAATTAAAAGGAGAAACGTTATGGGTAGAGTATGTGGTAGTAGTGAGTGTTATCGTTATATTTTAAGTCATGGTGGAGATCCAGAATCACCTTCTGAATATATTTGTTGTGGGTGTGGTGCTGAAGGTCCAATGTACGATGAGTTGCTGCCAGAGGATGATTGGGATGACGACGATGATTACGATGAAGATTATTATGACGATGAGTATGAACCTGATTCAAAACCACAACGTCAAAAGGAATATAGAACAGTTGATGATGTAATGAAGCTACTTAAGGATGCGACAAAGGATTTGTTGTAAAAATAAAATATAAGTTCAGTAAGATATTCAATTTAATTTGTAAATAAATAATAAGCAAACAAAAGGAAAAATATGTTAACAAAAACAAGTGAAAAGGTTATTGAAAAGACAGGCGAGATAGCAGGCAAACTAAAGGGTAACAGGAATGGAGCTGCTTTTGCGATTACGGTTGTGGCTGCTGGAGCAATCGTGGCTGGTGTAGTAGCAGTGGCAGGCAAAGCATTGGAAACATTAGGAGGAGCTGAGGCGTAGGGATATCCGTGGATATGAAAAATTAATTTGTGTAAATAAATTTGTGCTAATATTGTGTTGTTTTGAAAAAAAAGGAGTTAATCATGAATAAGAAAGAAACAAAGCGAGGTTGTGAAAATATGGAAGAACAAGTAATGACAGCTGAAATTGTAAAATACCAACCAAAAACAGAAAAGGATATAGATGAAAAGATCGTAAATAACAAGAGCCTGTTTGAACGTATATTTAGCAAGGTTAAGGTTCTGAAAAAGTTTTATGCTGATGTTAAAACACTAATTGAAATGATTATAGATTGGAGGAAAAGAAAATATAATGAAATATCTAAAAAAACAATTTTGATTTTGTGTGGTGCTTTAATTTATGTATTATTCCCATTTGATATAATTTGTGATGATATTCCTTTATTGGGTTTTGTTGATGATGCTACTGTAATTGGTTATATACTTAAAAATTGTTCCGTAGAAATAAATAAGTATCGGAACTGGAAGAAGTACAATATTGATGTAGGATAATAATGATTTAAATACATTAAAATGAGGATAATTATGAATGATTTATTACTTCTAGGATACTTGGGAAAACTACCAAGTAAAGATTCAGATAAAACAGTAAACATGCGAAAGAAGGGACTTTTTCGGAATGTAACAGAAATTGAAGGTTCTTGTTATAGCAGCAGAGTGTTACCAAGATTTTATGGCAAAGGATGGAGAATGTGCTCAGGAACAAGGCGCTATCACAAAAATTATTACAATTAATTAAGGAGAGGTTGATAATAGATATAATTATAACTAAACAAAATTTTGGTGTTCGTATAAATACTTTTTAACTGGTCATAGTAACATAATAAATTAAATAAAACTTATATTTTACAGGGAAAATCATATTATGAATAATGAAATTATTATTACAAATCAAGAAAAAACAAAAATATTTCAAGCAATCGAGCATGCACGTTTGTGGGCAAATGAACACTCTGTCGCAATTGGTGTTGCAGAAATAGCATTAGGTGCAGCTACAATTTCTTATGGAATAAATAGTGGAGCCATTGAGTATGGAAAAGATATCGTTGCAACACTTAGTGGGAATATTGAAAGAACTGTTGGATTAGCTAGTACTGGAGTAGGAGCACTCGCAGGAGCTTTAATTGGCAGTATTGGTGTCGCTTTTTGGGGTACAGCAATTGGAATTCCTGCTGCTGTTGTTATTGGTGGTGCTGCATGGGTGTTTGGAACCTCAGGTTATACGGTTTCTTCTGAAATAAATAAATTGCTTAATCCTATTGATTATGGTGAATTCTTTGCTGGGGTATCAGTACTCTCAATAGGTGTTGCATTATTAGTTGATGGTCTTCGTCGAATTACACCAGATTGGGTTTGGGATAAGGCTCGTGATATGATGTGCGAATTAAGGGATAATGTTATTTGTCTTGGTAAAAGCGTTGGTGTTGTTATTGCTAAAACAAAAGAAGAGCTATGCTCAGTTATCGCTTGGATTAATGATCATACAACTTCTGCTCAAAAAGTTGCTCTAAGTACTGGTGCAATGGCTGCTGGTGGTGTTGCACTAGCAACTACAGTGGGAACATCAATTGCAACCTCATCAGTAACAGTTCTAGGATCGCACACTTTAGGATCATTAGCATTAAGTGTTGGTTTGGTTTCTGCCCCGATTCTTCCTGTTGTTCTTTGTGGTATTGGAGGTGCTGTACTTATTGGCGGAGTTGCGTACAAGTTAAGTAAAATCAGATCAAATAAAGATGAATATCAATGCCTCTTGAAACAATTAACAACAGGGAGCTGTTAGTGTTTGACTATAAAGACGGCAGTTTGAGCTAGCGTGATGCAGAATAAGTGAATAGATAATAGTGAATAACGAATAGATTAGGTAATAAATTAGGTAATAGTGAATAGTGGATAGTGAATAGATAAGGTAAAAATATTTAAAGGTGTATGCTTAACTGGGGTGTAGGACGTCCTCGTCCTACACAATAACTGGGCAGCATGGCGTCCTCGCCTTGCTGAAACTTAAAATAATAAACCCCACCGCATATATTGCAGAGCAATGCTTCATATGCCGTAGGCATGCTTCATGGTGCTTTGCACCGCTTCATAGCGCTTGCGCTGCTTCATCTAAATTCGGACACGAATTTAGATTAGACAACCACCTCTCCGTATAAGGTTTGTGGCTGAACAGAGGTAATGCGCACATTTACAAAATCACCAATCGCAATTGCTGTCTTTGGCTCAAAAATTACAATCTTATTCTGTGAATTTCTGCCAGACCACTTTTCTTGATTGCGTAGGCTTGGACCTTCTACAAGAACTTCAGTAGTAGTGCCAATAAGCTGATTGTTGATGCGCATTGCTCGTGCATCCTGATCTGCTAACAGTACCTGATTTCTGCGCTGCTTCTCCTCGTCAGTAACAACATCCTCTAATAAGGATGAAGGTGTGCCCGGTCGTGGAGAATATTTGAAGATGAAGGAATTGTCAAAGTTTGCTTCTTCCATTACGCGGCGTGTTGCATCAAAATCTTCCTCTGTCTCTTCAGGATAGCCAACAATAATATCTGTTGTTATTGAAATGTCAGGAATTGCTTCGCGAAGCTTCTTTAATGCATCCAAATACTTTTCTGTATCATAACCACGGCGCATGTGCTTCAAAATTCTATCGGAACCAGATTGCATTGGCAAATGCACATGATGGCATAGCTGAGGAAATTCCTTTAAAGCACGAACTAATTGCTCTGTAACACCAGATGGATGGCTTGATGTAAAACGAATACGCTTTAACTCAGGCACATTTTTAATGATGTATTCAAATAGTCTTGGCAATGGCTCAGTAAAGCCACGCTCAGATGTAATCTCCTCCGGCCAAGTGAAATTTATGCGACCATAGTTCATCACACTTTGACCAAGAAGTGTAATATCCTTAATTCCTGCATTTACTAAAGCAATGATTTCAGGAAGAATCTCTTGTGGTTGACGGCTAAATTCAGGTCCGCGTACATCTGGTACAATACAATATGAGCATCTGCGATTGCATCCAAGCAGGATTGTTGCAAATGCACTTACTGGTTGAGAATCTCCTGCAAAGCATTCAGGAACAACCTTTGGCAGTTCGTTATCCATATTTGCAAGCTCACAGATGCGTTGCTCTCCATTAAGAGCACGCTCAACGATGCTTGGGATAAGTTGCTCGCAGCGTGTCCCTACAGCAAATGAAAGGGTTGGGAGTCGCTTAAAAATAGTTTCTTTAAAGTTCTGTGCCATGCAACCCATCAAACCAATAACACGATGTGGCTTTTCACGACGACCTACTGTACAAAGCAGTCCAAGTTTTCCAATGGCTTTATCCTCTGCTTTACCACGAACACTGCAGCTATTGACAATAACAATATCTGCCTCATCTTCGTTAGATGTATGTTCGTAGCCTGCAGCGATTAAGCGATTGGTCAGTACCTGAGAATCGCGTACATTCATTTGACAACCGTAGGTGTGAATATGGAACTTGTACATTTTTTAAAAATTGTTTGTTGAAATTGATTAAAATATATGGATTGCAAATTTTTGTGTTAATTATACTATATTTAGCAATAAACAATCAATAAACAAAAGTTTAACCAATTCGATATACAATAAGTGCATATGCATTATGTAAAAGTGTGGGCTAAAAGAGCGGAGAATTTTAACCAAGATATGCACAAAAAAAGGAAAGTTTGTAGCGCTAAAATTTATGCTGTATATGAGTTTTGCTCTCTGCGCTTTCGCTTCTGTCCAGGACGATAGCCTAAATTCGGACACGAATTTAGTTATCCCTTGCTTGCACTAATGCGTTGGTTTATGGTAAAATAAACAAAAATTTCATTCATTATAAATAAAGGTAAATATGCTAGATGCTTATCCTACTTTGCCACATTCTGGTATCGCTGCCGTAGTGGGTCGTACTAATGCTGGTAAATCAACTCTTGTAAATAAAATTGTCGGCGAAAAAATTAGTATTGTCAGCCCAGTTGTGCAAACAACTCGTAATATCATTCGCGGTATCCTGACAGAGGATCGCGGACAGCTTGTGCTTATTGATACACCGGGCTTACATAAGAGCCGTAGCTTGCTCTGTACAGCAATGAATAAGCGTGCACGTGGAGCAATCGAAGGAGCAGATGTTGTGCTTCTAGTAGTTGATGCTTCTAAATCTCCTCAACTTGAGGATGATGGCTGGATGCGCCGCATCATTGCAAATCCACCAGAAAAATGCTTTATTCTTCTTAATAAGGCAGATATTGAAGCAAAAACAGATGAATTTAAAGCGCTTTGGTCAAGTCTTGAAAAAGAAATTGCTGAGCAATTTGAGCAACAGAAGGCAAAGGCTAAGGAAAAAGGCAAAGAGGTTGTAGATAAACCATTGGAGAAGGTTGTTCCTGTATGGTTTGAGGGTTCTGCTATAACTGGCGATGGAATTGATAAGCTGGTAGCTGCTTTGTTTGAAGCACTTCCTCCAGGTCCTATGCTTTTTGATGAGGAAATGATTACAGACTATCCTCGTAAGCTTGCTGTATCAGATGCTGTGCGTGAGGAGTTTTTCAAAATTTTGAAAAATGAGCTTCCTCACTCTATTGGCGTATTTGTTGAGCATTTGCGTGAGCCTGCTCCAGATGTATGGCGCGTAGAGGCAACAGTATTTGTTCGTCGCCAAAATCATAAGGGAATTGTTATCGGACAAAATGGCAAGAATATTCGCCGCGTTCGCGCTGGTGCCGAGCAAACCATTTCAGATAACTATGGCGTAAAGGCAAGTATTGAGCTTAATGTAAAGGTTGCTCCTGATTGGGATGGAAATGAGCATATCCTTCGTAGTATGGGTTGCTTATAAGTTGTGAGAAGAGAAGATACATGAAAATTGTTTCTTTAATTAAATGTTTTATGCTTTCTGCACTGCTAGTCGCTACTGGCAGTGTATATGCTACTGCTTTGACGCAGGAACTGAATGAGGCAGGAATTAAAGCACAATTTTCTGTATCAACTAATGAATTTAGTTTGGCAGGCACTCCAATCTTTCTTGAAATAAAGTTAGAGGGATCATCTGTTTGCTCACCAACCCCACCTGTTGATATTACTCCATATCTTGATGGATTTGAGCTTGAAAGTAGCTTTGTTGAGGATTTTGGAACGAATGGGCTCGCTCGTAGTTACAACTATAAGCTTATCCCAAGTGTTGCTCCTGAATTTTCTTCTACTGAGCGTACTATCTATCCAATAGCAATCAGTATTCTTGATTCATCTTTTTCGCCTGCTAAAGAAAAATTTGTTTTTTCAAAACAATTTACTTTTAGCGTAGAAAAGCTTGATAGAGAAGCTGAGGTAACTCATTCAATAAATCCTGTGCATGTAGCATATAATCACTGGATTACAGTAAAATATATAGGCTTTGGGTTGCTTGGCTTAGTTGTCTTAGCTTTGCTATATCTTTTGTTTAGATTTGTTCGTTATAAGCATAAGCTAAGAATGATGACTCCACGTGAGCGTGCGCTCCACGAGCTAGAGCAACTAATATCCAAGCAGCTCATCGATAAAGGATGCATCAAGGATTTTTATGTAGAATTAACACATGTTGTACGCAGATATATTGAGCGTAAGTATGGCATTAAAGCACCAGCGCGCACAACAGAGGAATTTATTGTAAAAGCAATTGCTTTGAAGGAATTTCCTCGCGAATATATTCCTGTGTTAAAGGAATTTCTTGCATCAGCGGATATGGTAAAATTTGCTAAGCAAGAGGCTACTAAAGCAACTGCAGACTCTGCCACAGCTGCAGCTAAAAATTATATAGAACTAGATTCTTCTATTGAGCAGGTAAATGCAGAGAAGGAGGGTAAGTAATATGATTTTTGCAACTCCTTATGCTTTGCTTTTGTTCATCCCATTTTTATTTATGTGCTATAGAATGTTGCGCAGACGCAAGGCTGCAGCATTTGCATTTCCTGGAGTGGCACAACTTGTACACAAGAAATCGTTGAAGCAGCGTTTAGCGTGGATTCCTTCGCTGCTCTTTATGTTGGGTGTTGCAAGTCTTATTATCGCATTGGCACGCCCACAGAAGCAGCTTGCACGCACACATATTAGCTCAGAAGCAATTGCGATAGAAATGTCTCTTGATATTTCGGGGTCAATGCTTGCTCTTGATTTTTCTGAGAAGGGCGTAGAAAAGACTCGTCTTGATGTAGTTAAAGAGACTTTTAAGAGTTTTGTAGAGAAGCGTCCTAATGATTTAATTGGATTAGTTACATTTGGCGGATATGCAACAGCATTAACACCATTGACACTAGATCATCGTGCATTAAATGCAATTATAGATGATGTGCATGTTCCTGGCACTCGTAAAGGCGAGATTGTTGATGAGATGGAAACAGCTACAGCAGTTGGTGATGGCCTGGCAATGGCTTGTGCTCGTTTGGAAAAGCAGACGAACATTACGAGCCGCATAATCATTTTATTAAGTGATGGCGAAACCAATACAGGTATTATAACTCCAGAAAAAGCAACTGAAATCGCAAAGCAAATGGGAATTAAGGTTTACACAATTGGTGTAGGTTCCACAGGCAGAGCAAAGATGCGTGGTGTTGATATGTTTGGACGTTCATCAGTAGGTACGGTATTTGTAAGCATGGATGAAGCAGCTCTGAAGAAGATTGCAAAAGAGACAGGTGGCAGCTACTATAATGTGCGCGATAAGCAAGCCCTTGAAAATGCTCTTGCAGCAATTGATGAGCTAGAGAAGACAGAGATAGATCAGCAGATATTTTTGCGATATAAAGAATATTTTGCCGGATTTCTTGTGGCAGGGTTTGCATTATGTTTTCTAGCTTGTCTTTTCCCAGCACAGCTACATAGAGGAGTTGTATAGATGGCTGCAGAAGAGGAAACAATTCGCCTCCAGAAGTATTTGGAGCAGTGTGGTGTTGGGTCTCGCAGATCCTGTGGCAGTTTAATTGAGACTGGTGCCGTGGCTGTAGAAGGCAAGCGCATAACAATTCCTGGCTATCGTATTCCTGCTTCCGGAGCACGTATTACAATCAATGGAATTCCACTTGATACCAGCGCATTGAATAGAGCGCATCGTACTATTATGCTTTATAAACCACGCGGGTTGATTTGCTCATGTGATGATGGGCAAGGTGCCACAATCTACGATTGTTTAGACGGAGTTAAGGAGCGCGTGGTGCCGATTGGTCGCTTAGACAAGGATTCTGAGGGGTTGTTATTATTGAGTGATGATGGCGATTTAATAAATCGTTTAACCCATCCAAAATTTAATCATCGCAAGGAATATATTGTTGAAGTTGCAGGCGTGGTAAATCGAGATGTGTTGGATTTATTACGTTCTCGCATGGTAATTGATGGCTATCGTATACAACCTGCAGAGGTAGAGTATATTGAATGTGAGAGAGAGCGACGCAATGGGCAGCAGCTCCACATTATGCGTTTTATTTTGGTGGAGGGTCGTAATTTGCAGATTCGCAAGATGTGTGCAAAGGCAGGCCTACGTGTGCTACATTTGATGCGAGTAGCAATTAATGATTTACAGCTTCCAGAGGATATGCATCCAGGTGAGTGGCGTGATTTATCTGCTACAGAGTTAGCTTTGTTAGGTTAATTACTACATTTGCATTCCATTTATCGCATTTATAAATATTTTTTGAATGTGAGATAAAATAGTTGTGTATTAACGAAATAATTAAGGCAGATTATGAGTTATAATAGCATTTGTACACTAGAGCAATTTATCCCAACAAATAATATGTTGGGTATAAAAAGAATTTTTTTGATTATTGTTTTTTTAGTGTCTATGTTATGTCATGGCGAAATTATACAATTTTCTGTAGCTAAACAAGATTGCTTCATCATTACAAATAACACATCTGTTGTTGAATGGAAAAGTATCAATACAAC
>JAFPBK010000101.1 GCA_017424105.1 Kiritimatiellia bacterium
CAACTGATCTTTTTCTAGCATGATACGTAGGGCATATGTTTCATCTTCTGTAATTGTTACACCCTGTAGATCAACCCATGCATTTCCTTCTGCTGTCTTAACCCAAGCACAAAGAACTCTATTTGTAACCTCGCTAGTTGTATCATCAACTAGGTTCTTTAGGTAAACAGCTGTATGAATATCTGTCTCTGTTACAGTTGGTTCTGTATCTGAACCAACAAATGTTACGTCAGCATCAATGTAAGTGATTGCTGTTGTGTCATTATCAGCATTTGGTGTCCATGTTAGGTCTGTGCCCTGTGTGTTTAGCTTTAGCTGACCGTCTTCAATTGTTGACTGGTCGCCTTCTTCAGTTGTCCACCAACCATTTTCAGATGTGCCGTAGGCATTATTCAATGTATTTGTCAATGAGCCGTCTTCTGCAACAGTAAGACCATCAAAGTCCATTGACCACCAAGTTGTCTCAGAAGCCAAAGCACTTGAAGAAGCTACTAATGCTGCAGACATCATTGCAGTAGTTAGAATTTTTGAGAATTTCATATTCCCGCTCCTATTTTTCGTTATTTTACTTATTGTTTGTTAAAAACATATTAAAAGTTGTAACCTATCCCAACTTTCAAATGAAATTATAGTACTAAACTATTAGTAGAGTCAACCCTATTTTAGAAAAAAATAATAAATTTTTAATATTTTTTATTTTCATTATACTCTCTCGCGCGCGACATATATATATACTCTCACATAAACTTTTAGCTACCACACTTTTTCAACCGCTATCTTATAATAAAAAAGATGCGCAAGAGTCTCCCCTCACGCACCTTATACATTTTATGCTACTGCGAATTTTATAGGTAAGTTTTTACTACCTTATCTACCTCAATAGCATCCTTCTCAGGCATTAAGCAACGATATTTTTCAATATACTTTAATAGAGCTGCTGTGTTGATTGGTTTTGGTGTCTCACCAACTGTACGCTCAAAGTTCTTATAAAGAATGTTATCCTTTGCTTCCTGTGGAAGATTCATGCCAGTGTGAATTCTATTAGCAAAGCCTTGGAACTTTTCTTCCGTAGCAATGTAACGATAAACACGGTCATACAACCACTCCTGTGATTCGTGGCTGCCCGGAGTTATATCTGTACCAAACTGTATTCTCTCTGAATATTTAGTGAAAAATTCCTTATAATATTCAAAACGAGCATCAAAGCCAAGATACATTTCTCCACCTGGAGTTATATCTACACCCATATTAGGATATTTTGCAAATGCCTCTTCAAGCTTTTCTGGACAACCAGAGAAGAATAAGAAATGTGCAAAATTTACACAGAGATTTGGATGATGCTCAAGAATTGCAAAGGTTTGACGAACTACTTCATCGTAGGAAGCATAATCTCCATCGCCATAGAACCAGCCTCTGCTTCTTAAATCATCCACTGCTGGGTTATTCTTATCCCAATACTGCTCTGGATCATTCACATGGAAGATCAGGTGTGTCTGATCCTTTTCCAATTCAGCAAAAAATGGGTCATAGAAGCTATCTGACATATCACGACCAATCATCTTGTGATGGCTTGGCTTACCCTCAAGCATCTTAATACCATCAAAGCCGATTTCCATAAGCTCATGGTATTGTGTTACCAAATCCATTCCCTCTGGCATCTGATCTGGCACTGGATATTTGTGATAAGTAACACCGCCATGTGCAAATGTATTTTTGTTTACATGCTTATAAACTGCTTGTATGATGTTGTTTGAAACATTCATATCTCCTGCAGGAAGCGCAGCAAGATTGATTGCTTTCAAACCAAATTTATTACGATAGTACTCAAGACCATCAATAAAATAATTTCCAAATTTGTCATACCATCCCATAATATGAATATGAGAATCAATAACTATATCTTTTGCCATAAATTTCTCCTTATGTCTGATAAACTGTAAATTAATTTTTTATGTTATTTTGAAAAATACTTCAAAATATCTGGATCAACTGGTGGAATTTCAAAAGGCATATTGTCCTCACGAATTGAACGTGTGCCCATTACACCTGTTGCTACAGAATATCGTGCAGCAAGTGGTGAGTTAACTCCTGCTCCTGCTAATCCCTTTGCATACTTAACAAAAGAATCTACAATCAAAGGATCTGCACCACCATGCAAATCGTAGCCATTGATTACACGAATAATTTCGTCCTGCTCTCCCCAGCCATGGCGTGAACGAGAAATAGCAATCTTTGTTTCTGTAATATTTTCAATGCGTCCCTCATCACCAATAAATGTGTAGTTACGGCATGCATCTGGAGCATATTGACATTGCATGTAGTTTGCTGTAACTCCATTATCTAACTGCATCATAATTGTGCTGGAATCCTCAACATCAATTACAGGAGAAATTCCTGTCTGTGATAGAGGTGGCCAATTCTTATCATCAAATCTTGCACAGCCTAGCTCATCTGGAGAACGGCGATTCTTGCAACGATTATAAACTGATAGTTTACCCATACCAATTACTCGCTTTGTGAAGCCACCAGACAACCAGTGAATAACATCAATATCATGAGCGCCCTTTTGTAGAAGAAGACCTGTTGTATTCTTCTGCTCAGAATGCCAATCCTTAAAGTATGCATCACCACCATAGTTGATGAAGTGGCGGCACCATACTGTCTGCAAATTACCAATTGCACCCTCATCGATAAGACGCTTCATTGTTGTAACAAAAGCCATGTGGCGCATATTGTGACCAACAAAAATACGAGCCTTCTTTTCCTTTGCAGCACGAAGAATTTTGTCACAACCTTCAATTGTAATAGCCATTGGCTTTTCCAAATAAACTGATTTACCAGCTTCAATTGCTGCAAGTGCCATCTCTTCATGACAATAGTCAGGAGTTGTAATAAATACAGCATCAACATCATCACGATCTAGTACACGACGATAATCCTCGCAGCAATACATCTTTGGTGCATTATCCTCTCTTTTGCGAATATGCTCCCAGCCCTTAAATGCTTCCTTGCGGATATCACATAGAGCAACAACACGAGATCCCTCGCCAGGCTTATGTGCTAATGATGCCAGCCAGCCGCGACCACCTGCACCCAAAACACCAATTCTTAGCTCATCACTTGCTTTCATTTTTTTAGCCATTTTATTCTCCTTTAGAAATATTCATTAAAGTTAAATTGTTATTATTTATTTGCTTTTAGCAATTCTTTTGCATGCTCTTTTGTTACAGAAGTCAATGATGCACCACCGAGCATGCGAACCAATTCATCAATGCGCTGTTCCTCACTAAGTTCATCAATATGTGTTGAGGTACGACCATCAACAACAGACTTTGCCACAGCAAAATGCGTTGCACCACATGCAGCAACTTGAGGAAGATGGGTTATACAAATTACAAGATGAGACTTTGCCACATGTGCTAACTTTTTACCAACCGTATGAGCAATCTCGCCACCAATATTAGCATCAATTTCATCAAATACGAGAATTGGTATTTTATCATGCTCTGCAAGAGAAGTCTTAAGTGCAAGCATTACACGAGAAATTTCACCGCTTGAAGCTATCATGCGAAGTGGTCGTTGAGGTTCACCGGGATTTGGAGCAAAGCCAAACTCTGCCACATCAAATCCATTTGGTCCTTCGCCATTTTTAAGTTCAATTGTAAAGGCAGCTTGCGCAATACCTAAATCTGCTAATTCTTTTGAAACAGCTTTAGCTAATTGTGCTGCAGCAGCCTCTCGCTTTTGATGAAGCTTTGCACCTGCATCATTTAATTTAGAAGTAAGTGCTTCAATCTCTGCATCTATTTTTTCAGCACGCTCACCACGTGATGATAGCTCAGTAAGACGAGCGCTACCCTTCTCATAAAATTCAAGAACAGCTTCTAATGATTTACCATATTTTGATTTTAAGCGTTCAACTAGATTAACACGATCATCTAGCCACTGAATTCTATCTGGTGAAATATCTAAACGAGAAGCAACATCTGCAATACTTTTTGCCAGTTCAGAAATTTGAATTGAAATTGATTTTGCATCATTCTTCCAATCAGCTGCACTTGTTGAGCCAAGCGAATCCATTTCATCAATCAGGCGAATAGCTGCTGCTACAGAATTTGTTGCAGCCATTTGATCATCTATCAGCGCAGCCATTGCACCATTTGCAAGCTCAATAATACGAGCCGCATTTGCTGCTTCTGTATATTCTGCTAAAAGTGTTTCACCATCATCTTCAGAAAGCTTTGCTGCTGCTATTTCCTCTACCTGATATTTTAAAATATCAAGCTCACGCTCTGTAGCTTCTGCTGAGCCAAACAACTCCTCACGCTCAGCAAGCTTTATACGGCGCTGCTCCCAAAGTGAGTTAAATTCTCCACGCTCTTGTTGGCAATGTCCATAAGAATCAATTGCATCTAATTGGAAGGATTGATTTAATAGCGATTGATTATCATGAGGTCCATGCATATCTACCAAATGCACACCAAGTTTCGCAAGAAGACCAGCTGTGGCTGGACAGCTATTTATAGAGCAGCGACCAGTTCCTGTAGCCGAAATTGTACGCTTTAACAATAAAAGAGAATCCTCACAAGGAGCAATATCTGCTTCCTCAAGAATTGGCATAATTGTTTTTTCTAATTCTTGAGTAAGTTCAATTTCAGCAGTTACAATTGCTTGTGACGCTCCATGACGAATAGCACTTTTATCAGTACGTCCGCCTGTTAGCAAATCAATTGCTCCAATAAGCACTGACTTACCAGCACCTGTTTCACCTGTAACTGTATTTAATCCTTTATTAAATTCTATCTCAGCATATTCTACAACTGCGAGATCTTTAACCGTAATGCGTATCATTTATAATCTGGCTCTATGTTTTAACAATCGTTCTGTAAATTAAGAAAGAATATTTTATTCAACCTCAATTGATAAATCATCGTCTGGTGGAATGATTTCATCTTCTTCTATATATTCACACTCATCCATGTTGACTTCATTTATAGCAAATGTAGCAAGATTTGCAATTAAAAGTAATGTATCCTTACCAATTACAACACTCTCATAAATACTATCATTATTTGCAAATCCATTTACAAAAACAATGGCATCAGATTGCTTGCTAGGGATAAGTCCTGCCTCTTTTAGAACATCTTCTCCTCCCATTAAAGTTGCAGCTATATTATAAAACTTATTAAATAAACCAGCAGGAGAAATCTGCATTACAGCATAAGGTTTATTGTCAGAAATATTTGTCATTGCGGAACGAATAAATTCATTTGATTTTGTTTCTTCAAATTTATTCTTTAATTGAGCAACATCCATTGATTCAGGAGCAATATATGAATATGTTTCTTTACCCTCAATAAAAGTTTGCATTGTATAGCTGTCTGGGATAGTAATATTAACAGACTTAGCAACTGCAAGACATTCATCCATCTCTTCAATTTCGCTTTCAGAAGAATTCTTTTTAACCTCATTCAATGCTGCTTTTAAATTGAAATTAACTGCTAATGGATTCATAAGCGTAACCAAAGGAGATGCTGGCTTATAATCGGCGTTCTCTAATACATAATTATATATATCAATAATTCCCTTATATGATGCTTTTTCATAAGGAGAAATATCAAAGCCATTCTTATATGTTGTTTTTTCTACGGATATTAAATTATTATTTTCTGTTATATCAATATCAAAACAGACCTCTTCCATAGCCTCACTAACAGCGTAGGTATCATTTGCAAATTTCTTAATACCTTCATACAATTTGACATTCATACCTTCTTCTTTAAGGAAAGAGAAAAGATTAGTAATTTCTTCTTTCTTTAATAATTCAGTATAAATCTCATCAAATTCTGACTGAGTCATTGCCAATGCAGAAATAAATTGATTAAGTATGCGCTTCTCAAATTTATTTTCTTTAATTATACCAGAAAACAAACTGTTTGACTTGATTTTTACAGCTTCATCAATAGAAACAAATGAAGAATGAGAATCTATTAGTTTGCCATACTCTGTTGTTTTATCAATGCTTGTGCTAGATTCTAAAATCAGTCCCAAATCCTTTTTATATGTTAAACCAACTTCTGATGTTTTATATGTGTTTATTACATCAAAAACAGTCTTCATTACAGAAACAAAAACCTTCTTCAATGATTTTGGAGTACCCTCAAACACCATCTCTTCAATTTCTTCTGGGCTAAAAGAAATTTCACCGATAGAATCTATACGTTGAGAAATTGTAACCAAATCTGCCTTTAGTGAAGTCTTAAAATCATATCCGTTTGATGCAGCAATGTTCTCACATAATTTCTGTTGATTACTAAAGATTGCATATCCATCCTTTAGTACAACAAAATAATCTTCTGCATTAGAATAAAGTTGCTTTTCTTCATTGATAAGTTCAACATTAAGTTTAGAAATTACCTCTTCCTTAGCTGATACATAAGGGATACAAATAACAAAAGCATCAGGTTCAAATTCTTCAGAATCTGTAATTTCCTTTTCTTCATCTACATAAACATATCCTGTCAGAGGTTTATCCAAAGCAGGTGTTATGAAATTTTCTGATATTGCTTGGGCTAAAAGCATTGGCACACTGTATGCCACAATACCAAGCTGTAAATCTGCCCCCATAGCAGTAGCAACATTGCTGACTTCATTTATGCTTTTTACACGAATAGCACAATACTCAAAAAGCTCTGCTTTTCCATTAAATACTAATGCAAAAATTGCAACAAAAAATACAATTATTTTTTTCATAATATGACCCTTTCTATTATTCTATAATTTGTTTTCCGATAAAAATAAAAATATTACTATGTGTTTTTTGCAGAGGTTTTAATTCTGCTTGAAGCTCCATAAATGTTAAATTAGTTGGTGCAAAAACAAGTAATGGTGCTTTTCCAGAAGCAATATAATTTTTAAATACAGAATCCTCAAGAGACATATCTCGTTTCCATGATTCTGCTTGAACTACAAGCTCTGCAACATTTGTATCTTGATTTATTTCATATTCTTTTGGCTCAAGTGTTGGGTTTATACTTTGAGAAGCATCTGGCCAAACTTCTTTAATTGCAATAAGCTTTTTTGAAATCTGGTTTTCTACTTTTGAGATATGTAGTTCAAGTGGCTGAGCAAGTCTGTCGGAGCGTTTCAACCAAGCTTCTTGAGGAAGAAATGCTTTATAATAAATATTGTTTTTAGGAGCTTCTACCTTTATCAATTCTTTTTGTTCTAAAGAATCAATTAAAACAGCAAATGCTGCAATATCAGTTAATGAAACATTTTCTGCAAAAGCCAGTTGTGCATAAACATCTTGCTTATGCGTTAATTTATCATTGAGATACTTAACAAAATCAATTGGTTTGATTGCCCCAGCAGAATCTATAGAAATACCATCTTGTGTAAGTGTTGTAACAACATCTACATTACGATTTGGCGCTGAGTCTGGGCGAGCCTCTGGGCGAAGAATAATTTCTACGCGTTCTGCCTCATTGCTTATAACATTTTTACTTACAAGAGACTTTTCGTAGACCTGTCCCTGTGGAGCACTCTTTGGAATATCAAAAACAGACAAAGGCTCATTATACATAGAAACAATAGAACCAGGACCCTCTGAATCACCGGCAAAGGTTTCCTCACCATCAGCAGATTTATTCCATTTACTGCCAAGATAAACAAATGTAATTGGATCCATTATCTTTTTCTGATTAACATCATAAATATAATCAGAGATTGGGCGCTCTACTCCATTATACTTTACAGAGACAGAATAATGCTCTCCCTTAGACCAAAAAGTAAGAGAGGAATAATCCACTGGGCGGCCACGCTTTGTTCCGAGCGACTCAATGGCTTTGCAAATACGAGTTGGTGTTGCATAAACTTTAAACAGTGCTTCATAATCATGACCACTGTTAAAGGAAATAACAGCAAACTCGCTTATTCCTCCCTCCTTAATTTCTGTCGTGATAGCATCCAGTATTATTTCCTTTTTCTCCAAGTTTATACAAATGCCACGCTCAACAACAAGCTGAGAATTTTCTGCTTTTCTTTTTTCAACAAGCTTATCAAGCTCTGATTCATAAGCAAGAATATCTATTTCTACAGCGAGAAGTGCGGTAGCTGTTGTCAATAATGCAGCAATTAATTTTGTTTTCATATAAACCCTTTGCATAAAAAAGGAAATAATTATACTAGAAATTTATTTCTACCATTTCGTGGCAATCTACTTTAGGAACAGTGAAATCAATCCATCCATCCTTTGAAGTAAATGCAAGCTCTTCACCTGATAGAGCAAGGCGAACACTCTTCACATTATCTGCCTTGATACGTACACCTATATTATATATAGGAGAAATATCCTCAATTACCTCGCGAGGTGCAGTCTGCCCACCAGAGCAATCTCCATTAAATGCCCAATTTCCGCGCAGAGATTTTTCTGCATACAGAAGGTGAAGTACATTACGATTTTCTGCAGGCTGTGAACGATATGAAAAGCGTGCAGAGGAAGGAAGATTTGTAAATTCAACAGTTGAATTACCTAAAAGCTTCTTAATCACATTACCAATAAACTTTCTATATACTACCCAGCCATGGACATAGTATTGAATAAAGCTCTTATGTGCAAGATAAGCAATATTTCCCTTCATTACACCACAAGCATAGCCAGAAGGTGTTGGAAGATTTGGTGTGTGCTGATGGGAGCTAAAGTGATTAAAGCTACGATTGAAATATGGGTCGTAGATATCACCCAGGCTTTCACCTGTTGTAACACGGATGCGCTGAGGGCGTGTGTACATTACATAAGGAGTAGTTTGAAATTCTGCACGATACTCTTCCTTTGGCAATACAAAATCTATAGGATATTCTGACTCACCCTCATACTCTGCACCAATATCAAACATCAGAGTTTTGCCTTCCTTATCAAAGGCAGATTTTCCAGCAAATAGAAGCTTTCCTCCGTTAGCAACGTAGCTATCAAGGCGCTCCTTTAATTCAGGAGTTATGTAAATTAGCTCTGGGATAACTAAAAGCTTATATTTGTTAAAATCTGATTCCATATCAAGAGCATCAAATAAGATATGCTCTTCAAGAAGCACACGAGAAGCACCTATATCTGTATGACGGACAGGGATAAGCTTATTTTTATCAGTAATACCATAATTTTGAGATTCTACTAAAAGCAAACCAACATCTGCGACATTCTTTGTGCCAACACACCATGGCTCTTTTTTCTCAACCTCTTCGTATGCTGCTCCGATAATTGAGTAAGTTGTTTCATCAAGAGCTAACTCAGGATGTCCTTGATCACCAATTGAGCAACGAGCACCATTTGCAATCATAGCAGCGCACTCATAGCGTAAAGCATTAGGATGCTTAAAGCCACCGAACTCGCCCCATGATGTATTAAATTTTCCTGTCATACCAAGATAATCAAAACCTAACTGCTCAACATATTTTGCTGACAGAGGGAAATGATCATAGCCCCAGCCACCAGTAGGCAGAGATTCAATTTCTAAGTGAGAGAAATACTTCAAGATATGTCTGCCACCAGGAACAATATTTCCACCATTGTGGAAAATTGGCATATCTGGGTTTGTTACCTTTGCAGCTTCACAGGTTGCTTTCAAATATTTTTCAAGAACGATATGTGAATGCTTGAGCACATCCTCATCCTTCTCTGGATCAAGGCCAAGTGCGCGCATTGATTTAATACAATGTGGGCAATAGCATTGCTGAATACCAACAATATCCAAGAAAATTCCATCTGCATCTGGATACTTCTCAACAACCTCGCGAATTTGTGCACAAAGATAATCAAGATATGGAGAATTGAAGCACATTACATGATAGCCTGCTGTAACTGCAGAATTTTCACTTCCATTTACCCAGCCACAGCATTTACCATTCTTTATTATAACACGCCACTCAGGATGCTCATATGTTGCATATTGGTCAACACCAGCAGAAAGATAAATTGGGCACTTAACATCAATCTCGCGACAAGCCTTGATTTGTTCATCAAGCAAATCAAAATCAAGATGCGGATGCATAGAACCAACCTTTGTTGGGTGGTAGCTTAGACCATGATGGCACTTAGAAAATACTGTTACAGAATCAACATGCCCCTTCTTGAGCATAGCCTGAAACTGCTCCTTGCTAAATTGCTTACCAATATTTTCAATTACACCTGAGGTGTGAAAATCAAGATGTACTTGACGATAACGTAATGAATGCTTTTTCATAAAAACTCCTTAATAAAAAAATTCCAGTAAATTATTTTTTGTAGCCATTTGGGTTCATAGACTGCCAGCGCCATGCATCTGCGCAAAGCTCATCAACACCACGCTTAGTCTTCCAACCTAGCAGCTCAAATGCACGTGATGCATCTGCATAGCATTGCTCTGCATCACCTGGGCGGCGAGGAGCAATTTTATGTGGAAGTGGGCGGCCAATTGCTTTCTCAAAAGCATGAACAAGTTCTAGCACAGAATAACCATTACCTGAACCTAGGTTTATTGGTGTGCAACCCTGTAACTCATCTACTTTTTTCAATGCAGCAATGTGACCTTCTGCCAAATCGCAAACATGAATATAATCGCGAATACAAGTACCATCACGTGTTGGATAATCATTACCGAAAACACTTAACTCCTTTAGGCGGCCTACAGCAACCTGAGTAATATATGGCATAAGATTATTTGGAATACCTGAAGGATCCTCACCAATCAAACCACTTGGATGAGCACCAACTGGGTTAAAGTAACGAAGAAGAATTGTGTGCCAGCGAGGATCTGCAGCAGACATTGCGCGCATCATATCTTCAAGCCAAAGCTTTGTTTGTCCATAAGGGCTGACAGCAGACAGAGGGCAATCCTCTGTCAGTGGCACTGTCTCAGGATTACCATAAACAGTTGCAGAAGAACTGAACACCATATTGAATACATTATGCTTACGCATTTCATCAAGCAAAATCAATGTACCTGTGATATTATTGTCATAATATTCCCATGGCTTAGCAACAGATTCACCAACTGCCTTTAGTCCTGCAAAATGAATTACAGCATCATATTTCTCTGAATCAAATACAGCTGCCATTGCTGCTCTGTCGCAAATATCGCCCTTAACAAATCTTGGGCGAACACCTGTAATTTTCTCTACTCTGTTCAGAGATTCCTCTGAGCTATTTGAAAGATTATCAAATACTGTTACTGTATAGCCTGCATTGATTGCTTCTACGCATGTGTGGCTTCCAATATAGCCGGCACCACCTGTTACTAAGATATTCATTTTATATATTTCCTAATTTGTTTGTTTATTTTTAAAGAGATAAATCACCATAAATTTTTATTACATTTCCATCACGTGCAATTGATAATTCACGCTCTGGAAAAATTCTTTTTAGGCCATCCTCTGCCATTTGAATTGCTTCTGCCTCAATAGTCTGCCGAACCGTATCTGGCACCATTTCAAAGGTTACAAGCTCTACTCGAAAAATATAACCAGGACCAAGCTTTGAGCCATATCCAGCAGAATATGATGCAGTAATGCGAAACAGCCCATCATATTGAGGATTTGCTGTTTCGCCACGCTGAGGTCTTGCAGGGTGCAGAGGATAAAGTTTTCCATATTTATCCTCCAGTGCACCATCTATTTCACGGAGGAGCGTATATAATCGCTCCTCCCATTCTTCAAGCTTATTCATATCTTTTAGAACAATTTTCTTAGCTCTTTATTCAGCTTCCTATTCTTTATAAAGCTTTATAGAGTTGGAACTGCGATAATCTTGAAGAAACGTGCTGAATCAGAGTCAGACATATCAATCACTACAGAATATGCAGACTCTGAACCATCTGCTCCAGCTGTAATATTTTCACCTGTAATTTGCTGGCGTGTTGGCTCTGCAAAATCAAGAGTTGTTGCACTTTCAACATACCAAGTGAAATCAGATGAATCAACTGCGATACCATTTGTTGACCAAAGCTTAAAGATAAGCTCAATCTTATTTGTATCGTTATTCATAATCATATCAACGATTGCGACACCAATCTCTGGAGGAGTTGTTGGCTCAGCAGAAGAAGTTACATAAGGGATTGCAATATTCTGTGAATAGTAATTGTAAGTACCGTATGTCTTGAAATTAGAATTATAGGTTGTCCAATAAAGCTCTGTTGGAGACTTCGCTGTATTAGCAATAATTTGACCAGCTGCAGCTGATGCTAAAACAACCTTGAAGCCTTCATCAACGAAGCCTTGAACAACGCTACGATTATAGCTTGAACCTTTCTTTGCAGCACCACCACCCCAAATGATAGCATCTGCATAAGCACCCATGCTACGCTTTAGAGCCATTGCACCATATTCTTTTGAATAAGCACCATCAATAAAGATGTCTTCTGAGTCACCACTTGCTTCACTCTCATCTGGGAATAACCACAAATTCTTACTTGTGACAGCACTGTTACCAAGAAGATAGAAGCCCCAACCCTTATCTACTTCACCACTTGCAAGTTTAGGTGTTCCGCCAATTGTTGCAGAAGCAGGGAATACTTTTCTATATTCAGGAGCCTTTGTAATTCTATCGCCATCAAAATTATAACCCCAGAAATCAAGTGTCCAATTACCAATTGGTGTGTGCTTAGGGCCGATCAACTCAACAAATTGATTTGGCACTTCATCCCAATCACCCAAAGGAAGGAACTCATTGATTCGTACTGCATTTGTTGTGCAAGAGAATACAAAGAAGTATGGAGAAGTAGAAGTAATATCCTCAGCATTACCATATTGAGCATTTAAGTCAACTGGGTAATACCATGCTGGATTTTCAAAGAACTTATGGTAATAAATTGGAGAAGCAAAAATACCATTATAGTAAATTGAAATTTCATACTGAACAACAGCATCAATATTTTGTTTTGGAATATAGTAAACTTCATCCATTACATAAAGTGTTGGATCTTCAGAATCCTGCTTTAACCATGTATGAACAACATTTGGTGTTGAATTATTATTCCAATTTGCAACACCCCACTTATTTGTGGAAGCATAATATGAAACCTTAACTTGGATATCTGTTGGATCCATTTGATAATTTGAAAGGCGAACATTGATACCAACCTTATCTGTGTAAAGAGGAATATCATTTGGAACAAAGATTACCTCACCAACTTCCACAGATGAGCGAACAGGCTCTGTGATAAGAATATTATCAATCATCACTCTTCCACAATTATCTAATTCTGAAACAATGCGGAAGACCTTATTTACTGTATCATAAATTTCAACCTTGAAATAAGTCCACTTGTTTGTAGTAATATTGCTCAAACCATTAAGCATTGCTACCTGTTCATCGTAATTACTTGCGGAAGTATTCAAATCAGAGACTCTGATTGTTTTCCATTCACGAAGACCTGTCTCTTCATTAACTTCTTCAGGAGCAACCTGGATTGAAATTTTACCTGGAAGAGATGGATTATCTTCATAATGACGATACCAGAAACAGATTTCACCAACACCTGCAACATTTACAGGAGACTCAATATTAGGATTATCATCTGGCAATGGCTTACCATTAACTGTATCTTCTGTTGTTGAGTTATTAAGTACTGTTGATTTCTTTGTTGTGTCGCCAATGTCAAACTTCTTTGCATCAGTCAAAGGAGAAACAAGAACATTATAACCAGACCAATAGCTTGTTACTCCTTCAATTGGATAATTGCGGAGAATAACGTCATCAATCCAAATTACAGCATCAGGATGGCTACCACCAGCATATTTTCCATCAGCATCATATTCTGTTGGGACAATCAAAATACGAGCACGGCCAGGCATTGCTTGTAAGAATGAATAGCTGGCACCCTTTACACCATCTGTTGGAGAAACAGTAACCTCTTTAACTGTTGTCCAAGAAGGTACATCGCCGGTATCAGTTGTATATTGAACACGATATTGAATTGGACCACCTGTAACACGATATGTAAATGAAATATCACCAACACTATCGATTAGTGGAGAAATTAAACATTGCTCAGAATCAGGATTTGCACGGCTAACAGCAAACTCATATACAACATTTGGGAAGCTCATATATTGAGACTTCATACCAAATCTATAATTCCAAACATGAGCATCTGCTTCTTCTCGATCAACACCAGACATACCACGCCAACCATATAGAGACATATCATCAACTGCAATATATGCATCATTAACATCGTCTCCATCTCCTACTGTTTCACACATTGAAACAATACGGAAGAATGTGTTATCCCAGAAATGCAATGGAAATTCTACATTTTTGTATGAAAGAGTATCAATTGTTGCTGTTGCAAGATCAACCCATTTTCTCTGTAATCCTTCAATAGCGATATGATCATCGTCAAGGCCATTTCTAAAGACTTGAATTTTGTATGGAGCAGAAGGAATATTACGCTTTAAAGAGCAACTTTTTTCTCCTGTCGTAATTGACCAACGAGACTTATTACCAGATGATGGCATAATACCACCAAGATACCAATCTGCAATAACATTTCCTTTAATTGCTGCCTCAAGTGTACTTTGATTTGGTTTATCAGTTGTAATATCTGTTATTTCAAATGAGACATTTGCTGCAATATCAGAACAATCTACACCAAAAGTACCACCAAGGCCAACTCCTGTAGCTACGGTACAATCGCTATATGTGCGTTCACGGTTAAGTACTTGTGATGTGTTATTCAAAAGTCTATGCCTTGCATAGATTTTCACTTTACCAGACTTCGTTTCTGCCTTTACAATAACTTCACAAGTTATACCAGAACCAGTATAGGAATAGCTTGTATCATTATCTTGTGCACTATCTATTCTTGTCATTACACCATTCTTACATTGCCACAATTCGCCTCTCAACATATTTTGAAGACTACCATTATTGTTTCGAGTCATATATGTTACGCGATACTCAAAATAATTATCATCATTCTTTCGATAAACAATGACAGAGTAATACGGTGTTCCATCTGTCATATCTGAAGCAGTGAAAGTTGCTTTAACTTGATAATTTTCAAATGTATTTCCATTCTGATAATAAGCAGGATTTCCGCCGTTAAAGCCAACACGTGTACGATAGCGAAGAGTATCTGCACCAATTGGATTAACTGTAGATGTACTTTCAACAATACCGATTGGATATGTTGAAACCTTCAGATATGCATTAGAACGAACAGCATCACTTGGAGCACGAGGATCTTTCACACGCTCAACTGCACTTTCTGTATAGAGGAAGCGTAAGCCTTGTTCCTCAACATACTCACCAGAATTTGTTACTGCAAAATTACCTTCTTCAAATACTGGCATTGCATTAGACTCGTATTTTTCTATATCCCAACCATCAAGATTTGAAATATATTCCTTAATTCCAATTAAGCCCTTTGTTGCATCAAAGTATGTATCGTCTGCTGCCCACTCATTAAAATTCTGCCATTCTGCACGGCGAATTTGATACTGATTATTTGTTGTACACAAACGGAACATTATGTAACCATTATAGTCAGTAATTAGTGGGATTCCATTTGTACTTGTTGTACCAACATTACCGAACATAGGAGGTTTTTTACCGGCAGCACCAAGCTGACCGAGCTCTTTATTTTCTCCAAATTCAGTTGATGTTGCACCTAGATATTCTTGTGTTTGGTTAACAAAAATTCCAACATCATATGCATTTGTGGAATGCATAACTGTTTCCCAAGTATAGTCGCTAACAAGCTCCATGCTGTACTTAGAAGCTAGATTAGAAGGCAGAGCTGTAGCATTTGTTTGTATGCCAAGAGAAACGGTATTAAACTTAGAACGGAAGCGGCGAACATCAAAGCCAAGATATTCATAATAAGAAGGTGCATTTGTTGTCATATCATAGAGCTGCATATCTGTTGCATAAGGATAATATGCAGGAGACTTGACAGATGAAATTGTTTGTTTTCCATCAATAACTGTTGATGCATTTATCCAATCTTTATAATCTTCCAAATTAGAAATCGTATTTGGCTCATTGATTTTGTAAAGGAAATTTGTTGGAGTATCAAAATCTACACGATAAAAATATTCTACATTACCTGCTGGTAAATTTACCAAACTATTTGTATAATTATAACCAAATCTACCACGACGCTTTAACTCTTTATTCTGCCAAGCACCACTATTTTCTCTCCAATAAATTTTTGGCACAATATTTGCAGCTGCCATATTTGAATTTGTAAAGGCAGGTTCTGCAACTATTGTAAATTCTGTTGGATCAAGAACTGAAGGATAACCTGGATGGTACTCTAATTTCTCTTTCTTGATATTTACCTCTGCTACAGGAGGAGAAACAACAATTTGTTTAATACGTAAAATACTAGATGGATCTGTTGATGGTGATGAGATCCTTATTGCAAAATTTTCAGGAATATTTAAATCAAATCTTATAAGTTGCCAACGATTATTATCGTCATGATAAATATTTTCGGAATAAGATGCAGTTGTCATAATTGCTGTTCCCGCAACTGTATTTGTAAACTGAGGAAATGCATTTAACATCTGGTCACCAAATAGTGTAAAACGTCCACTTCTTTTTCCGAGCTCGAGAGTTAAAGTTTTATAATATTCAGTTGTATCAGGATCTATACACACCAACATCCAAACAGAACCTATTGGCACTTCTAATGAACAAGTTAAGTAAGAAGTATTTTTTAAATATCCTTCTCCCAGTTGAGTTAAACGAACATCAGTACAACCCCAATTATCTGCAACAGTACCCAATGTTACATAATTTCCAGTAGAAAAATTACTTTTCTTAAGTTCATACCATTGTTTGAAATCTGGATTATAATTTCCACTCAAATCATCTTGAGTGATAGTTACAGTAGCAGCATGTAGGTTAATGCTTGCCAATGCAATAAAAGAAATTGCTGCAAAAATTTGTAAAGTTTTTTTGTAAATATTCATAGAAAACAACCTTTTTTAAAAGTGGATACACCATCCCTAAAGGATAACATTTAGAATAATACCATAAATCCTTAACCTAAGGCAATATGAAACTATACTATATAATATAAGAAACCCAATTTTTTATTAGCTTTTTTCTTATGTTTTTTGACTAAAATCAACTCAATTTTAAGGTCAAATCTACATGTAAAACTACAGACTTGCTGAACGACAAAAAGTGCGAAGCTTTTTTCATAAACTTCGCACTTTTAATAATCGCATTTACATTCTTCTACCGAGTTTTGGCATTTTAATGGATAAGTATGCCAAGTAATATGCTATGGACTATGCCACAAATCCAGAGCGCTATGATTGGAGAAAAATCAAACATCAATAGACGCAATTTTACTGGAAAAACTGAAAAACTTAAAACAGAAATCAATTCGTTTGTTATGGCAATATAATCCAAACGTTTTGTGAATATTGCAACGAATGACAATATAATCAACACAACTATTAAATTCTTAATTATCAATAATATATCAATTATTGACACAAGAAAAGCCATCAAAATATTTATTGGCATTGTGGCAAGATTTTCAGGTATACCATTAAGCAAAAATAAACCACATAATGCTACAATAATTACGGCACAACTTACTGTTATTTTTGCCCAAACAGATGAGAATTTTGAGAGCGGAAATGTGATACACTCTAATGCCTCTACAGCCTCACTCTTTAGCTTTATTCGGAACGATAAAAAACATGCAAGCAGGGAATATTGTCCCCACAAAAGTATCACTCCAAATGTGCTTGCCAAAAGCATTATTAAAAAGCTTTCACCTGCAGCTCCTTCAGGATAAAATGGCACTAGCGGCTTGAATTTTAACCCTTTTGTGAGAATCGTATTTATAATTAAAACCAAAATAATGCCAAGAATGGAGCCTGTCTTGTATCCAATATATCGTGATAATCCCATGATATATCCGACAAGTGTCGTTGCTCCTTGACGCATTAGCAATAGGTATTTGTTGAAGAAAAATCTCTTTCCAGCAGGTGTAAAGTTAATAAAATACACCCACAAAACAAAAATAAATGCACCTACTAAACCAAGCCCTCCAATGGCTGATTTTAATAAACCTTCAAACATTATTTATTACCTTTAAATTACTTATTTGTTAATCAATTCTTTGCTGAAGATGCAGGTCTTCCTGTATATTCCTTTGATTTCACGCGACCCTCCTCTGGCAATTCTTCGCGTGTATGTCCTACCTTCTTCAACACCTCATCCAATGTCTTAAAATGACATTTAGATGTTTCTATAAATGCATTTATTCCGTGTGCTTCTGATAATGCAACAGCTGCCTCTTGTACTTGAGGAGAAGCACCTTTGGGGAATTTGTTTGTATACTTTTCTTCTAGCTGCTTCAGGCTTGTTAAGAATGCCTCGCGAGCCAGAATTGATGCTGCTGCTACAGCAATATCTGCCTCTGCCTTATGGCGCTGCTTTAACTCAATTGATTTACCTTTTTGCATTAAAGCACGCTTAATTATTTCCTCTGTATTACCAAATTGGTCTGCAATAGCAACCTTACAAAATGGCATATTGGTAAGCAAATTTTCTATGGCACGAGCATGACCCCATGCAAGTATGGTGTTAACACTCTTGTATTTAGCATAAAGTCGATTATATGCTCCATTGCCAATACGCACGATTGAATAACGGGTTGGACCTAATATCTTTTTAATCTGCTCAGCAATCGCAATTGCTTGCTTATCGCTTGTAATTGCTTTACTGTCCTTTACACCAATATCGCGAAGTCGCTTATACAAATCTTCGTTTGTATATGCCGCAGCTACTACGAGAGGACCAAAGAAATCACCTTTACCACTCTCATCAATACCGATGTGTGGTGAAAGCTGCTCTGCTGATACTTGTTCCGGAATAAGCTCATCCTCATAGCCTACAACGATCTGCTTGAGGATTGATGGCTCCATAATGTTTATAACAAATTCCTCAGCACCAGAGCCCTGTATTAAACATTTACCTGATGTATAAAGGTTAATATTACAATTCCATAGCTGACTTGAAACTGCAATTTTTGTATATGGCACCTCACGTGGTTGATAATTACCAGAGGAAAGAATATTGAATAAATCCTCTTGCTGTTGAGTGGTCAACTTGAAGGTAAATGAGGTTTTCTTTTTTACGTCCATAAATTATCTTTATTCAAATAATGTGTAAATTATAAATATCAAGACCCTGTTATGCAATTCAGAAGGCGAGTTTACAGAGCCTCTACAAAGCCAACGACAAGCTTTGCCATTGCTTCAGAATTTTGGTTTGCACATTCAATCACTTCGTCACCAGACAAGGTTGTATTTGGAGAAATACCCGCAGCCATATTACTTACAAAACTTACTGCGGCTACACGCATACCAATTGAGCTTGCATACATTGCCTCAGGAACTGTTGACATACCAACTAAATCGGCACCAAGGATGCCATAAGCACGAATCTCAGCAGGTGTCTCAAATGCCGGACCACTTGAGAATGCGTAAACACCATCTGTAAGAATTGTGCCACCCTCAAGTGCTACATTCTTTAGCTTTTGAATAAGCTCTTGATTATATACTGCAGACTGATCTGGGAAGCGTGGACCAAAATGCGGATTATGTGCACCACGCAATGGACTGATATCTGTCAGTCGTAAATGATCGCGAATTGCTACCATATCACCTGGACGCAAGCTCTGGCGAATACCACCTGCAGCATTTGTTATCAGCATTGTGCTAACACCTAAACGGCGAGCAAGCTCAACAGGCATTACAACAGCTTCCCACTCTGCTCCTTCATACCAATGACGGCGACCACAAAATGCTAAAGCCTCACGACCTGACTTTGTCTTAACAAGCAATAATCTGCCTGAATGTCCAATAACTGTTGCTCCACCATAATTTGGAATATCTGCATATGAAATTTCTGCCAAAATTTCCAGCTGATCTACAGCCTTATTCCAACCAGAACCAAGAACCATTGCACAAATTGGTGAGGAATTTTTAAATGCCTCTGGAATTGCAGCAAAAGCTTCATCAAATAGTTTAATATCCATAAATCCCTCCAATGTGGACTAAGCCCACTTCTCTGATTTTTTAAGGCTAAAAAATAATTATTAAAGAATGTGACCCATTTTGGTCTTCTTTACATCAAGATAGTATTGATTAAACTCGTTTGGCTCAAATTGAATTGGCACACGCTCTGTAATTGTTAAACCATAACCCTCAAGACCTTTAATCTTTTGTGGGTTATTTGTTAAAAGACGAATGCTATTCAAACCAAGCTTGCGAAGAATCTGTGCACCAATACCGTAGTCACGTAAATCCGGAGCAAATCCAAGCTTTACATTTGCTTCTACTGTATCAAGACCTGCCTCTTGAAGACGATAAGCATGTAGCTTATTAGCAAGACCAATGCCACGACCCTCTTGGCGCATATAAAGCACTACGCCACAGCCTTCCTCAGAAATGCGCTGCATTGCTGCCTGAAGCTGTTGACCGCAATCACAACGGCAAGAGCCAAGAACATCGCCTGTAAAGCACTCACTATGTACGCGTACCAAAGGTGGCTTCTCACTTGCTGCAAGATCTCCTTGATATAAAGCTAAATGCTCTGCTCCATCAATTAGAGATTTATACATGCGAAGTCTGAAATGACCATAGTGAGTAGGCATATCTACCTCCTCAACAAACTCAACAAATGATTCCTTTTCCAAACGATATGCAATAATATCAGCTACAGAGCAAAGCTTTAGGTTATGCTTCTCTGCAAATTGCTCCACATCATCAAGACGAGCCATATTACCATCGTCCTTCATGATTTCACAGCACAGACCAATTGGATACAAGCCAGCAAGCTTCATTAAATCAACTGTTGCCTCTGTATGGCCAGCACGATATAGCACACCACCTTCGCGAGCGCGAAGTGGGAACATATGACCTGGACGGCGAAAATCCTCTGGCTTTGCATCTTGAGAGCAAGCTTTAATTGCTGTATCTGAACGCTCCTTTGCTGAGATACCTGTTGTGGTATCTACATGGTCAATAGATACAGTAAATGCTGTAGAATGATTATCTGTATTATTGCTAACCATCTGCTCTAGATCAAGCTTCTTTGTAATTTCGCTTGTCATTGGCATGCAAATTAAACCCTTTGCATAGGTTGCCATAAAATTGACATTTTCTGTGGTTGCAAATTCACCTGCGCAAATTACATCACCCTCATTCTCGCGATCAGCATCATCAACAACACATACGCATTTACCTGCGCGTAGATCTGCTAAAACCTCATCAATTGTATTAAATTTTTTCATTTATAGGATCGCCTTTATTTTTAGACAAAGCAACATTATTTCAGGAGAAGCTTTATCTTCTCCTTACATTACCTTTACCTTTGGTAGGTCCTGAATATCAATTGCACCAACTAGCTTACCAACCTCATCAACTACTGGTAAATCGTCAATATTACGCTGTTCCAAAATACGAAGAACATCTACAGCAAGCATTTCAGGAGCAACACAGGTAGGAGACTTTGTCATTACCTCAGAAACCTGAGCATTAAGAATATCACAATTACCTGCAGCTACATTTCTACGAAAATCACCATCTGTATAGATGCCAACCAACTTATCTGTAGCATCCACAACATAAGCAGCACCGCCTCGTGCTTTAGTCATAGCAACAACTACCTCTTTAACTGTAGATGAATCTATAACCTTTGCAACCTTATCATCCTTGCGCATAATATCCTTCACGCGTAGAAGCAATGCTCTGCCAATTGCTCCGCCAGGATGAAGCTTTGCATAATCCTCTTTCTTGAAGCCACGAGCGTCAAGCAATGCCATTGCTAAAGCATCACCTAAAGCAAGTGTTGCTGTGGTACTGGCTGTTGGAGCCATTCCAAAAGGACAAGCCTCACGAGGAACCTTTGCAAGCAACAATGCCTGACTGATTTTTGCCAAACTGCTTTCTGCATTTCCTGTCATTGCCACAACAGATACACCTAAGCGACGTACAGCAGGAATCAGATTAATAATTTCATCTGACTCACCTGAATAGCTTAGTGCGAACAGAATATCATTTGGAGTAAGTATTCCTAAATCACCATGTATAGCTTGAGAAGGATTAAGTAGTACACTTGTTGAACCTGTACTTGCAAGTGTTGCTGTCATTTTTTCTGCAATATGCAAATTTTTACCAACACCAGTAATGACAAGCTTTCCGCCCTTAGAAAGAGCGTCCAAACACAAATTCATCACTTTGATAAAATTCTCGTCTACAGAATCTCTTACTGCTACAAGGCCTTCAATTTCTATATCAAAAACGCGACGTGCCAACTCAATACTACTCATGATCTTCCCCTTATCAAATTGCTTCACTGGGTTAAAACCATTGCATGGCTACAGGATTATATTTATAGCAGCCATGCAACGAATTATTGCTATAATTAGTGCTTAAATGAGCGCTGACCTGTGAAGACCATTGCTACACCAGCATCATTGCAGCAATCAATAACATCCCAGTCACGAATTGCACCACCTGGCTGAACAATAGATGTGATACCCTCGCGGATACCAACCTCTGCACCATCACGGAATGGGAAGAATGCATCAGATACCATTGCACAACCTGGCAAGCCACCCTTACGTGCTAATGTTTCCTCATCAATCTCTGCCTTATACTTTAATCCCTCATCACCGAAGCGAAGCTGTAGATCATTATAAGGAACCTGATACTTATCAAAGCAAATTAGGTCAGCAAGCTTACGATATGCCTTATCACGAGCAATTTCAGCTACGCCCACGCGATCCTGTTCACCAGTACCAATACCAACTGTTACACCATCCTTAACATAAAGAACAGAATTACTTGTAACACCAGCCTCTACCAGCCAACCAAATACCAAATCATCATACTCTTGAGCTGTTGGCATACGCTTAATGCGGTGTACTGTGCCATCCTTACGCTTGCACTCTGCAGGAAGGAATTGCTCTGCCTTACGTGCCTCTGGAGTAAATGACCACTGTGCCACAAGACCACCATCAATCAGTGATTTAAAATCAACAAAACGCTTTGCAACAAAATCTGTCAAGCGGCTCATATTTTTGATACGCATTACGCGTAGATTCTTCTTTTCTGCGAAAATATCCATTACACCAGGAGCAAATTCCGGAGCAACAACTACCTCCATATAATTCTCGGCGATTAGCTTTGCTGTTTCAATATCGCATTCACGATTCAAAGCAACGCAACCACCAAAAGCAGCAACGCGATCTGCACGATATGCCTTTGAGAAAGAATCTGCCAAAGAATCTGCCTTTGCTACACCGCAAGGATTATTGTGCTTTACAATTACAGAGCAAGGTGTATCTGTAAGATAACGAAGAATATTCAGTGCATTATCAGCATCTGTTAGATTTGTCTTACCAGGATGCTTACCAGACTGAAGAAGCTCTGGCTCAGAAGCAAGAATATTACCTGCTTGGATGCTTTCAACCTCGCCAAGAACAAGATTTCCATTAACTAGTTTATATACAGCTGCTTCCTGACCTGGATTTTCACCATATCTTAAGCCCTTATTCTCGCCATCGATTACCCAAGAAACCTTTTCATAGGATAAAGTTTGGCGTTTATCTCCGTCAATGAAAGAGATTTCCATCTGAGGAGTAAAGTGGTCATCCATAATTGTTTTATATGCGGCTTTAAGATCCATAATTAACCTTTTACTGAGCTGATTTTTGTTAAAAATTTTGGGCACAATAAGTGCAAAACGATATATAGGCAAATTTTACCATTTTGGAAAAATAAAGTCAAAGAAAGTTTGAACTTGTGCATATTTTAGCAGAATAAACTTAGATTTGACTTTTTATAGTAAAAACAATTAAAGTAAATATGCCTAGCTAAAAGTACGAAGCCAGGCACATTTACATTCATCTACAGATTTATTTTGATTAAATAAGTTCTAAATCATTCGCTGATGGGAATGGATGATATTCGTCATTCAGGTTATCTGAATACCAATATGCCACAGAAGAAATATCATCCTGCAATGGCAAATATCTGCCATTGCTACGCCATCCCAATGCTTGAATTGTAATTCTTAAATCTGATTTGAAATATATTGGATCTGTAATATGCCAACGGTACATATCAAAATAGCGCTGTGATTTATAGGTTTCATCTGTGTTGCTAATCTTTGATAAACCTTGATAAGGTGTAGTAAATGTTACATACTTGCCTTTTACATCAAAATTATATGCACCACCAAAATAATCCTCTGTACCTGTTCCACAAATGCTTGGGAAATCTTTGTCTCCATCAATATAAAATTTGATTTCGCCTTCTCCCCACCAGCCATTGGATTTCACACCCCAATGCATATATGTACCAACATATACACCATTGCCTTTTACATTATCTAAGATTGTATATGGTTCTTTATACGGAAGTGGATTTGCTCTTCTGAATTGCGCATGGAAATAAAGACTGTTACTTTCTATCTCTTTCTCCTCGCAATCTATTTGATAATAAACCATTATATCTTCAGAATAAATGTTTTCCAATTCAATGCGAAATTCCGAAAAATATGGCATTTCAAAATAGCAATTCATTCCACGGCGTGGATTATAACAAATAGGGAGACTGCTTATTTGACCATAATCAAAATTATCTGCATTACAGAAGAAATCATAAAGAGGAGCACATACAGAAGGATTTTCAGCACCATCAAAATACATTCTCAAGATGCTTAATCTTCCAGCCTTGCTACTATCTACAATCCAAATATGCTTAATTGCACCTTGTCCTTTAATATTAGCAAGAACAGCATTCTCTCCTGGCTTGATTACAATATATGGATTAACCTTCCAACCTTGACCAAGCTCGCGGGCTGCTTCAGCGGCAGAGCCATCAACAGCCATGCCGCCTTTCCCTTTTTCTCCTGTCAAATTTTCAGGAGACACAGAAAATGTGCGAATATTCTTTTTTAATGTCAGATTATGTAGCATATTATATTTTCCACAATGGCTGAAATCTTTTTACTTAAGTATCAATAATGTTCCTGCATCATATGACTCATAGCAGCCAATATCAATGCGGCCACCGATTACGCGCTGCTGTGTACCAGTAAGATCGTATAATGACATTCCCTCATAATTTAGACCGGCGTTTGCTAATACACCGCCTGTCTTTGGTCGGTAATTACCATCAGCATAATTTGTGAAGAATTCCTCTTTTGTACCAACAATTGTATTTTCATTAAAGCCTAAGCCTGTGATATTACAATCTACAGCACCGTTAATGAAGTTAGCAACTTTTCCTGTAGGACCACATGCAGCTCCGTCAATCTTGTTTGTTACACCAGCAATAACAACATTGATAGCCTGAGAATTAGAGTCAAGAAGAAGAGGAGAAAATTCCTTACAATAAGCATTTGTTACGCTTAAGCCTGAATTAATGATTGTACAGTTACGCATAATTGAATTACTGTACAAATGAACTAAAGAAACATTTTGATATTGAGAATTGTTTTCAAGTAAACAGTTCTCTGCTCTTGCAGTACCATTTAACTCAAGAACACCTCCACGTGCATAACCCTGCCAATCTCCACAATCACTGCCACAAAGATTATCTCTAAATATGCAGTGTGTAACAAGTCCTGCCTCCAGCCTTGCACCTGAAGCATATGAGTTTAAGTATGTATAAGCAGCTTCAATAACACAGTTTGATACAGTGCCACCATTTTTATCAATAAATATGCTTCCGCCCTGAAGCATGTTCAGACAACCACCATTTTGAAGTGTCATTCCTGCAACCACTGCATCCTTATGATTTAAAATAAAGTTTCTCTGATTTTGATAAGACCATCCTATATCAATAGTATTTGAAACAACAACATCAGAAATTGTTTCGCTCATTCCTAAGACATGGATAGCATTTGTTACATAAACAGGTCTAGAATTTTTGTACAAACCTTCTGCAACATATACTGTACAAATTTTTCCTTCTGAATATGGAATCAATGCCTCTACTGCTGCAGAAATTGTCTTCTTTGGAGTATCTTCTGTTAAGCCTCGATTAGCATCATCACCTGTAGGTGAAACATAGCAAACAAAAACATTGTCCACAATATTTTTAATTGTCATTGTACCTACAGAATTTAAGACAATATATTGTCCTGAAGTTGTAAGAACAACCTCTGCATCGTAATCAATCTCTGGAGAATACACTGGCTTTACTGGAATGTCTACATATAATTCTCCAGCAGGAATTATTACACCCATATTCTCAGGTAAATCTGTTGAAGCAAGACCTTCTCCTGTAAAGATACAATCAATAGCTAAATCATATTCTGTTGCTCCTATTTCACAGCGTGAAATTCGGAACAATCCGGACTCCATTGTATTTTCATTTGCTGAAGAAATGACATCAATATTCAATGCTCCAAAATAGAATTGTGATGAACTCTTATTTACAACACTTCCATTTGAAGAAGTAGCCTCAATTATTGCCACATATGTTCCAGGATCAACTCCGGAAATTGTCGCTGAATAAATTTGAGGAAGAGCTGTATCGTCAGTTGTCATTTCAAAAACATTTTCTCCAACAATGCAGTTAATTGTTGATGGTATTGTTGAAGAAACATCAACTGTTACTGTTATTGTACCATCACTATTCTTAGAAACATTTGGGACAGCTAAAACAGGAACTTCTGTATTTAACTCTGCAACATCAACAATCTCTACAAAAGTTGAAGCATTCATTACGGAATCATATTCAGCCTTAATCCAATCACTTGATGCAACTCCATTATAAACGCGAAGCTCATCCATATCACCAGAAATACTATCATCACCTTTTCCTGTATATGAACCTAGAGCCCAATATGTCTGAGCAGAATCATTTACAAGTTTTGCATCGCTTTTCTCATATACTTGTTCACCATTTAAATATGATTTCAACATAGTATTTTCATATGAGAAAGCTAAATAACCCCACTCATTCTTTACCAATGCACCTTTTCCTGAAGCACCTTGATGTGTGCCATCAACGCTAGCGGAGAAATATGTACCTTGCTCAACAAGAGCTAAAAAGCCACTGCCACTCCACTCATTTTTATTAGCAGCAACAATACCTGTTCCACTGTTTGTTTTCTTAAACCAACCAGAAATTGTCAGCTCTGAAACGGACGAAAGAGCCATTGATTTAACTGGATTAGAAAATTGAATACCAATTGAATTATTTTTTGATTTTGTCATTGCACTGGCAACCATACCATCCGGTGTTATAGATGTAATTCCAGAAGCAACTACAGTATCAGAATTACCTGTAGCATCAACTGTTGCAGACTCACCATGAAATACAGCTGCATAGTTAACCCACACCTTCTCAGGTGTTGGTTCAACAATAGCTTCTTGGCTCATTGCTCCAAAATAAAGATAAAATACTGTTTCTTTTCCTGATAGTTCAGGAATTCTTACCCAAATATATGAAGTACCTTCTGTATTCCATGCATCAATCTCATGTGGAATTACCAAATTATTTTTTGTTGTGCAAACAATATCTGAGCCATTTGGAAAACATTCTGAATATTTAAATCCAGAAATAGTCTCCTCTGAGAGAGTTACTAAAACTGGGAAATTAGTTAATACTGTGTTACCAGCATAGCCAGGAATTTTTATTTCTAATCGTTTTATGTATTCTGAAGAATCTATTCTTATTGCTGTATCAAATGTACCAACATTAGATTCTGCTGTAGTAGCATCATTCTCACCAACAAACTTAAAGTAATATGTAACTCCTGGATTAAAATCATTTAATATTGCAGTATATTGTCCAGCTTTTAATCCAGTATCAAGTTCAATTGTTGTTGGATTAGAAAAACTTGGATCAGTATCATATACAAAACTTACATCTGCTGTTTTTGACTCATATAAATGGAGTGAATAATCAATTATAACATCAGTTCCCATTACAAATGGTTCCTTAATGTCATAAAAGTACATGTTTTTTGTAAGATCTAATTCTTGCACTAATGCATCTATTTGTTGCATAGAAAGAATATCATCATATATACGCATATCAGCGATATATCCACCACCCCTCTTTTCTACACCTTTATTTCCTCCATAGCGAGAGCCAAATTGTAATCCAGCCAGTATTTGACTTTTATGCCATGCTGTAAAATTTGTTGTTGAATCTTTGAGAACACCATCTATATAAAGAGCCATTCCTGTTTCTTCTACAGTCAGCGTTACTAAATGATATTCAGTATCACCATTTGTAATTGAAGTACTTAAATATTTTGAAATTTCTGCACTATGTGAACCTACGCCAACTAAAAGTGTACCTGCATCATCACCACGGCGAATAACAACATCATTTGAACCTGTTCTAAAACAGAATGTTATTCCATTAGGATTAGTACCTAATGTCATTAGCATAGAAATTGTCAATCCTGTTTTTGGAGGCACAGAAACTGCACCACTATACGGAGTAAAATTAGCTGTATTCAATGAATACTTATCAACGGATTCTTGAACATAAGACACAGAACCTTCATGCGTAAAAGAAATAGAAACAGAACCTTTATTTGCAGAAGCAAGCCCTGAAGAATTAGGCTGTGAATCAAAATCCCATGCTGCTACAGGGACTAGTCCTGTTACATCAGCAACAGCTTCTGCCTTAGAAGTTAATCCAAAACAAGCGACAAGGCTCAACATGAGCGATAGAATATATTTCTTTTTCATAATAATCTCTTTCACAAATGATTTAAGGTATTAAATCGTTAGTAGTAATATATTTTTATTAAGAATTTTGAAAAGTAATATCTTATACAAAACCCTCATTTATATGTTATATAAAGTAACATATTTAATATTTTTATGTCAATTGCATAAACCCTCAACCTAACGACTTTTGAGAAAATTTATGTTAAATCAAATTCTCCAGTAAACATAAAAAACGGAGTTGGAGTAAACATTGAAGCTAAAAGTGCAAAGCTTTTGACAAAATTAACTGGATTTGGGCTCGGAGGCAGTGTGAGTTTGGTGGCTAAGTGCTGTATGTGCGTGATGCACTATGTTGTTTTTAAAACATATAGGTGAAGAAACATAAATTTTACTACAAATCATTCGTCAATAAAAGAAACGGCAGTCATACTAATTGTACAACTGCCGTTTTTTGTTTTATTTACACTCTTTTAGAGATAGATTATTCCTCAGTGTGATGCTTATAAGGTGACTCAGAAATAATCTTCTGTGCAATATTTGAAGGTACTGTATCATAACGAGAGAACTTAACCTCAAACATAGCCTGACCACTTGTCAAAGAGCGTAGCTCTGCAGAATATCTTGATAGCTCGCTCTGTGGAACTTCAGCAATGATTACCTGCATATCGTCCTCAGCCTCATAGCCTAGGATACGACCACGCTTATGAGTCAAATCGCCAGTAACAGCACCCATATAGGTATCTGGTGTAGAGATTGTAACACTCATAATAGGCTCAAGAAGTGTTGGCTTAGCATTTGCAAGAGCTTCCTTCAATGCACCAGAACCTGCAATCTTAAATGCGATTTCAGATGAGTCAACGTCATGATATGAACCATCATATACACGAACCTTTACGCCTACTACAGGGTAGCCTGCGATGCAGCCATGCTCCATACGCTCAAGAACACCCTTTTCAATGCCAGGCATATAACCAGAAGGAATTGAACCACCAACTGTCTCATTTACAAACCACTGCTCGTCGCCCTCTTGGATTGGCTCAATCTTTAGATAAACCTCACCATATTGGCCATGACCACCAGATTGCTTCTTATGCTTGTAGTGACCCTCACCCATTGCATTGATTGTCTCGCGATAAGCAATCTTTGGAGTGCTTAGAGTTACGTTAACATTACTCATCTGCTTGAGTAGGTGAACTGTTGCATCAAGATGTACGTCACCGAGACCCTTTAGAATTGTCTCATGTGTTTCAACATTACGCTCAATTTGCAAAGTCTGATCCTGCTCAAGTACGCGCTGTAATGCTGGACCCAACTTATCATCATCAGCCTGACTTGCAGCTGTAACTGCAGCAAACATAACTGGGCTTGGGAACTTAACTGGGCGAGCATGTAGCTTGCAACCTAGAGAGCAAAGTGTATCACTTACCTTTGTTGCCTTCAATTTTGGAATTGCAACAATATCACCAGTAACAGCACAATCTACAGGTGTATATTTCTTTCCGCATGGGACAAGGATTTGACCAATGTGCTCCTTACCCAAAGAAGATGTAGGATTATCAACATCTGTTTCAGGCTTTAATGTACCAGATAGAATGCGTACATAATTCATCTGACCAACAAAGTTGTCAGAAACTGTCTTATAAACAAGACCGAAGAATGGACGATCTGTTGCTGTATCAATTGAAGCACCTTCAAAATCTGTTCTCTGCTTCTGATGTGGATTTGCTAAATATTTAACTACAGAATCCAGCATAAAATCTACACCGACACCAGTTAGTGGGAATACTGGCATAATTGGAACAAACAAACCAGTAATTGATGCCTTCTCAAGACCACGAGCAATATCTTCCTGGGATAGAGTTTCTTCCATTAGATATTTCTCTGTCAGCTCATCATCACTCTCTGCTGCACGCTCCATTAGCTCGCTGCGTGCTTCCTCTGCTGCTGCCTTATATTTATCTGCAACATCATCTGAGAAAACATCAACAAGAGCTGTATTATCAGAATTAGGGAATGCAATTGGAATACAACCAATACCAAATGCTCCACGAATTGAATCGATTACTGCTACATAATTTGTATTATCCTTATCCAAACCAGTAACTACGATTGCACGAGAAACAACATCTGTTTGCTTAAAGCAGCGCCATGCTCTGCGAGTACCTACCTGAATACCACCTGCTGCATCAACTACTAACACGCCAGAATCTGCAGCGCGGGAAGCAGAACGTAGCTGACCATAGAAATCCATATAACCTGGTGCATCTGTAAAATAAAGAAGATGCTCTGCACCATTTACTGTATACTTTGCTGAAAAGGTTGTAGAGAACAAAGAAATTTTACGAGCCTTTTCTTCCTCAGTAAAATCTGAAATGCTTGTACCATTGGCCGGCGAACCGAGACGATCATTTAGACCGAGTTTATAAGCTAGGGCATCCGTAAGTGCCGTCTTACCGGAGCCGCTGTGTCCACCGAGCACGAAGTTTCTCACTTTTTCAACAGGAATGTTATACATAATGATTTCCTTTTTTTATTTTGTTTATATTATACGAAAGCCTTATATAGTAGGGCGCCTATTAAATCATCGCATTGCTGCTTCTGTTTTTTTGACATTATTCACAATGCAAATTCTCGCAGGGTGTGCCTTCCCATATTTACTAATACAAAGTATTACACAAAATGCAAACTAATTTCAAGAAAATAATTTTTATTTTTTTATAGCAAAAAAATTTTACGACAAAGCCTATATTCTGTAGCTGAATGTGAGCGTATTCAGCTTCACACATATATGACACATTGCTACAGGTTTGTTTACGACAAAGCAATTTTCTAAAGCACAAAAATTTTCTTGAACAATTTAGTATCAGTGGCCAGGTGCTATGTATGTACAACAAGAAAGTAATACTAAATATTCTTTTAACCAAAAAAAATTGCGGAGCAATGCTTCTTAGAGCATTACTCCGCTTATTAACATTACGCGTTGCTTTCTATTCAATCGGTGCTACACCGAATGAAGGTCACACTACTTGCCTTCCTTAGCAAGTCGCTCTGCTTCTTTATATGTATTGCGGAAGAATATTGTCCACTGACGCATACAATCCATAGAATCTAAATCTGAATTTTCTAAGGATGCCTTCCAACTCATTTCATAAGGCTCAGATGGCATACGCATCAATGCTTCCATTGCCTGTGGACATTTCTCTGGTCCGCCAGCTGCAATAATTGCCTCTGTTGCTGCTTTCAATTCTACGCCTGAATCCATGCACATTGCACGAATAAATTGACGGAAAAATGAAAAATGCTGACCAGTCCAACGATAACGATACATAAAATTATTTGCTAATGTATATGCATCTACTGTTGGGTCTAATAAATTATCGGATGTATATTGAGCATGCTCCTTTGCCTTCGCATCAATTGTTGCATTATCTGCTGAAGGATAAAAATCACGGCGAATTGGCAAACGACGCAATGCTGATGTTGTAGGACCTCCAGGTGTGCCTGGCTTATAATTCCAAAGCTTCTGACCATCCTCTGAAAGTACATATTCCATAAAGCGAAGTGCTAGCTCTTTATTCTCGGAACCACGTAAAAGACTTATAGGATCACCACTTATGCTTGAGCCACCCTTTGGATTTACAAAGCACAATCTTGCAGCACCTGTAAGTTTATCCTTTGTAACCTCTGCTTGAACGCGGCTGTAAAAATCAATAGACATACCTACAGCTGCATCACCTGCTGCAACATCAACAGGCACCTTGCCTGCTGCATCTGTAAAGTAACGTACATTCATTCCCATACGACGAATCAAATCTAAGCCACTCTTCCAACCACGCTCAACAGTATCTTGATATTCCTGTGGCACACCCTCAGGAAGCTGTCCTAATGGAAGTTTAGCTGAAGAAATCTTTTTCTCATATTCGTTTATTTGTTCGTCTGTATAACCAGCCTCATATACTACGCGACGACACTCTGAATGAATAATCATTTCAAATGTCTTTGCAACAGAACCTGACTTTGTTGGGTCTGTAACTGCCAGCTGGCCAAAATAACGTAGATCTGTTAAATCACGCCACTCTACTGGAGGATTTTCAATTCCCATTTCCTTTAGTCTGTCAGGATTGTAACAAATACCAAAACCTGAAAGCACAGCACTGTAGAAATAATTATTTCTCCAATCCTCACCACTTAAACCTTCTGGGAAAATGCAAGTTCCATCCTCGTATGTCAGCAAACCTTGTGGCAGGGTCTCCTCTGTCCATGGAACAACTGTAAAGCCTTGACGTGCTGCTGAAGAATGATCATATGTTCCGCCACCAAAGAAAATATCAATCTTTATTCCATAGTCATCTGGATTATCGTGTGCACGGAAATCTTCCCAAAGCTCTGCCTTTGCAGGATCATCCTTTGGTTTACGTTTATCAGTAACATTAACACCATCAACATAAGAAAAATTATTTCTTTTACGGTATGCTTTATATGCAGCTGTATACTCGCCATTGATGTAACGCATAATTTCTGTAGTACCACCAATTGAGCGCCAATCTATTTTTACAGGCTTTCCATATTTTTTATAATGCCAATTAGAAAAACCTAAAGCAAATTCATCTCTGATAACTGCAATATGCGGAGAAATTGCTACAAGGACAGGATCGCCCTCTTTCCACTCTCCTACTGGCTTTTCTTTTCTAAAAATGAATGGCAAAGCAATTACAAGAACTGCTGTAAATATAATCAAAAAATTCTTTACCATTTTAATCTCCCAATTAGTTGGGTTAACCTTATTAAATCAATAAACGACTTATGCTTTTTCTATCTGAAAAACATTTTCAATTCCTTCGTATGAAGAAATTTCAATAACACCTGGCAATGGTTTTTCCTCTACACGAGAATTTGGATTGTTCCAAACAGCATGCATTCCAATGCCTACTGCTCCAACAATATCCTTTTTATAATTATCACCAAACATTATTGCTTCAGATGGAGAGCAACCACCTGCCTTTTCAAGGCAAACCTCAAATATTTTTCTGCCAGGCTTTTCAACACTAGCCTCTTCGCTTGATACTACAAAATCCAATTTATCAGCAAGCCCTAGTTTTACTAGCTTTTTAATTTGCCAATCAACTGTCATATCTGTACAGATACCAATCTTAATACCTTTTGCTTTTAAGCAATCAATAAGCTCTACTAAACCTGGATATGGAACAGCATTTGCAATCAGTGTATGCCAATACATATCAGATAGCTCAGTAGCTACGCCAATTGGCAATCGAGAATCACGCTCAGCAATTCGTAAAAAGCGCACTGTTCTACTATGGCAATTAACTATTTCAGGATATTCAAGCAATTGCCTTTTTAGCTCTGCTTTATAGCCTTCCTTTAATTCATCAGCAGGAATACCAAAAGTTTTTTCTACATACTCTGCCACGTGTTGAATAGCAATTGCATGACAACCGGTAAAATCAAAAAGAGTGTCATCAATATCAAAGATTGCGACCTTAAGTTTTAATATCATAGTAGCTTTTATCCAAAATTATAAAAAGAAAATTTTCTGCGAGATTAAGAATTTAGTTCAACAATATCTTTAGGAGAAACCCATGCTGTAACTTGGCGAGCTTCATCGCGAGCAAGAATTTCTGGATTCAATTGGAAAACCTTAAGCGTTGATGTTGTGCCATCAGCACCTACAACATCCATTTGATGCTGAGCTGTCTCACCAAGATATACAGTACCATGAATTGTACCTTTAAGCTCAATATCATCTGCATTTAATTTATCAAAGCGAATTGTTTCTGGGCGTACTGAAAGAATTTTTGTTTCTGCCTTAGGAGCATATGCAGCACCAAAGAAATTTGGTGTAAGGAAATTTGTTTCACCGATGAAAGAAGCAACAAATGAATTTGTTGGCTTACGGAAAACCTCAAGCGGTGTGCCAATTTGTTCAATTACACCATCGCGCATAATTGCTAAACGGTCGGCAATTGAAAGAGCTTCCTTTTGATCGTGTGTAACATATACAGCTGTAAGACCAGCCTCCTTACAAATGCGGCGAATTTCAATGCGCATTTCTAAGCGGAGCTTTGCATCAAGATTAGAGAGAGGTTCGTCCAAAAGCAAGCAGCGAGGTTGAACAACAAGTGCACGAGCAAGAGCAACGCGCTGTTGCTGTCCGCCAGAAAGCTGATTAGGTTTACGCTCAGCCTTATCTCCCATCTTAACAATATCAAGAGCTTCAGCTACGCGACGCTTAATATCAGCTGCTGGCACCTTACGCATTTTAAGACCAAATGCAACATTTTCAGCAAGTGTCATATGAGGCCACAAAGCATAGCTTTGGAATACCATACCTGTATCACGTTTATGTGGAGGAAGTTTTGTAACATCCTCATTATCTATAAAGATATTTCCTTCATCTGGAATATAGAAGCCAGCGATATGGCGAAGCAGTGTTGTCTTACCGCAACCACTAGGTCCAAGTAAGAAAAACAACTCACCTGGTTGTATATCTAAAGAAACATTATTAAGTGCTTTAACTGCACCAAAATTCTTTACTAAATTCTTAATATTGATTGAAACCGCCATTTGGAAACTCCCATAATAAAACATAAACTTATGACTTGTTTATATTTAACCATTTTGCACTAGTTTACTCAAGAAAAATATTGCCTAAAGTCAGTTGTTTTGTCAAATGTAAGACACGATATAGTTAAAACTAGAAAAACATTACCATGTAATGAGGTAATGTAATTTTTTTTCCTGAGTATCCATCTGAGACTGTACCCCGTTTGCCCAACCTTCTTTAGGAGGAAGCTGAGGGATACGTACCTGCTGTGCAGAAAACTAGTGAATAGCGAATAGATAATGTAAAAGATAAAAATAAAACAGGTGTGTAGGTCGTC